>DATGAD010000405.1:0-34601 GCA_035313725.1 Alloacidobacterium sp.
GGTGGCGCTGGTGCTGCTGATTGCCTGCGGCAACATTGCCAACCTGTTGCTGGCGCGTGTTCGTGACCGGCAGCGCGAGATTGCAATGCGCACGGCGCTGGGAGCGACGCGGACGAGGATCGTAAGGCAATTGCTCATCGAAAGCGTGGCGCTAAGCGCGGCCGGCGGCCTGGCCGGTTGCATGCTGGCATTCCTGTGCACGCCGGTGGTGCTGCGCCTGATTGGCGACAGCGTGCCGAGAGCAGCCGATGCGGGAGTGAACATAGAAGTGCTGGCATTTGGCTTCGCGGCTGCGGCGGTTTCGGGAGTGATCTTTGGGCTTGTGCCGGCGATTTCGGCTTCAAAGACGGACCTGGTTACAACGCTGAAGACGGGCGGTGCTTCGGATATGTCCGGCCATGACCAGCTGCGTTCGGCTGTGATTGTGGGCCAGGTTGCGCTGGGCATCGTATTGACGGCAGGCGCAGGACTGCTGATCTCAAGCTTCGTGAAGTTGATGCACCAGGAGATCGGATTCCAGCCCGACCACTTGCTCACTTTCCGCTTTGAGACTCCGGACAGCCGTTATCAGAAGACGCGGCTGCAGTTCAATCGCGACTACTTTGAGCGGCTGCGGGCGTTGCCCGGAGTGCAGTCGGCGGCGGGCACGATGTTTCTCCCTATGACCGACGACAACGCAGATGTCACTTTCCAGAATCCGGAGCATCCACTGCCTCAAGGTCAATTACCCGCGGCGGATATTTCGCTGATCACACCGGATTACTTCCGAACGATGCAGACGCCGATCCTGAAAGGACGCGATTTCAGCAACGCGGACACGCTGGATTCACTGCAGGTGATGATTATCAACAAGGCGTTTGCCGAGAAATATTTTCCAAACGAGGACCCGATTGGCAAGAAGCTGAAGCCGGGCGCGGGAGATGATCGCGCAGGCGGCCCGCCGATGCGCGAGATCGTGGGTGTGGTGGGTAACATGAAGCGCTCGATGACACAGCGGAATGAGCAGCCCGGTTACTACATCCCCTCGGACCAGCTCTCGGGCTGGTGCTGCCTGTCTTCGGTTGTGCGAACGTCGGTAGATCCCGCCAGCCTCGAACCGGCGGTCCGGCAACTGGTGACATCGATGGACAGGGACATTCCGGTGACAGATGTGCACACGATGCCGGAGCTGATGAGCCTGCAGCTTTCGCAGCCACGTTTTGCCATGGTGCTGCTGGGCACCTTTGCCGGGCTGGCACTGTTGCTGACTGTGGTTGGGCTTTACGGCGTGATGATGTATTCAGTCTCGCGGCGGACGCGGGAGATTGGCGTGCGGCTGGCGCTCGGCGCGCAACGACCAATGGTGCTGCGAATGGTGCTGCGCGATGCTTCGCTGCTGCTGGCGTCAGGTATTGCCATCGGCCTTGTGGCTACGCTGAGCTTTGCCTCGGTGCTGAAGACAATGCTGTACGGGACCGCGTCACGCGATCCGCTGGTACTTGCCGGGGTGTGCGCGGTGGTTGCAATCACTGGGTTGGTGGCGGCGTATCTGCCGGCGCTAAGGGCAGCGGCGATTGAGCCCATGCAGGCGCTACGCGTCGATTAAGCGGGCTATATCGGGAAGAGCCGGGGTTTGAGCCCCGGCTCACCTAATCCGCAACCATTAACTCACCCGGAAGAATCGGCCGGGTCCGAGGCAATAACCCAAACACAGCCGCGAGTCCCACCGCCGCAAGCACCAAAACATATACAGCCAGCTTGACCACGTCTGTAGTGTGATTCTTAGGCAAAGTCTTCCAAAGAACCAGCAGCACCGTCTGCGCCAGAGTTACAGCCCAAACCGAGCCATAAAAATACCGCCGCTCCGTGCCCTCGCCTTGAGTCGAACGTCGCACACGCGGCAAAACACCGAACAATCCCAGCAACAGAATCAAAGCGCAAAGAGGGAAGTACCCATACCGGTAAATCTGCATCATGTGCCAGCGCCGGTTCACCACCGCATCCACCAGCCCCGCCAGATTCAGCAGCGCAAAACTCAACACCGCATTCCAAGCAAAGCTGTAGCAAACCTTCCGGTACAGCGGATTCGGCCTGTCCTCATCGAAGCGCAGAATATAGGGAGCAGGCTCAGCCCCCGGCAACTTACCGCGATACGCAGCAATCCCCGTCCCAACGAGTACCGCGCCCAGCCACAGCAGATTCCGCACGCTCCCGCCCGCCGCAAACAGATCGAACGTAAGCCATCCGGGAGCCAGAAAGAAAACCCAGATCCAGATCGGCCAGTGCGCCAGCCGATACAGCCGCGTATTGCGCTCCCGCATCCTGCGATGCGCCGCATATTCCACTTTGATTGAATAGGCCATAATGCCGTGGCAGCAGTCTTTCAGCCGCGAACGACCGCGGTCAAGTTAGCGCTTTTCCGGCGCGTAGCACGATTCCCCAAAGCGATTGCCAAGACACAATTGCCATCCGCTCGGTTGTTCGCTGATGCGGTACTGATAGACTTCGCTTTCTCTGTCCATCTTCACGCTCGACTTTTTCCCGGTGCAGGAATCGCTTGTGTCCCGCATGCGCGTTGTCGAAATCAATTGAACAGAAGGGGCATCGACGCTGGCAATACCGTGTGCGTGCACCACGACAGACGCGATGCATGCGCCCGTCGTGGTGCGCAAATTATCGACCACGTAGTAACTGTCGTCCGAGAAGAATCCATACGAAATCCTGTGCACCGCATGCGCGCCATTGCTGTCGCTCTCGCTTTGCGCCTGCCATTCACCCAGCAGATTTTTTGGAAGAGGATTTTTGTGGATTCCCGCAATGCTGGATGTCATCAGCACGTCGGCCACTGACAGAAGCAGAGCCAGTATGACGAAGATGCCGAAAGCGATTCCTGACCGGACTTTGGAAAGTCCCGCCATATTGCGGTACGCGCCCCATACAAAGAAATTCCAAATATAACCGCCGAGAAATACCAAGCCCAGTACGCCTGCAAAAACCAGGTACGCCGGACTCTTGATCATTTCGATTGGGTCAAGAAGGCCGCTTCCGCTCACCATCTGCCTGAACAGTCGATAGTGCACTGGATCGATGAGGCTTGCCGATCCCAGTGCAATCCATACCGGCACAGAGGCCAGCAGGGCGGCAACACCGGAGAAGTAGCAGACAGCAATCGTCAGCTGCTTCAAATCGAACTTGCCGCCGACCAGCTTCCACGAAAGAACCGTGATCGCAATTGTCAGCAGCAGGTCAATCGCGAAGATCACGGCCAGCAAACCGAAAAACTGCTCCCGGTTTTGCGTTTCCGGGAGCAGCGGTATGTTGACAACCGATGCAATTCCACAGGACACAGCAATGAAGATCAGCGCGTCCTGCAACGCCCCCGGCGCGTCGTAATCGAGGCTGAAAATATACCTCTTGGGTCCGGAGAGCAGGCCGATAAGCTGTCGCGCATAGGCGGGAAATACGGCGAGCAGCTTTTCAATCATTTCCTTCATCGGCGTTCCGTTCCTGCAGAGAGCCCAACTCTTTCACAGATCGGAACGCCTTACAAGGTAGTAAAAACTAAGCACCCGGCCCCTTCGCCGCCAGCACGTCAATCTTGCTCACCGACGGGTCCTTCGCCAGCAGCGCTTTAGTCTGCTCGCTGAAGAGCGCCTTTGCGATCTCGCCATTCAGGTGTGCATCACGCCCGGCCTCATCGGCAAAGGTGTCAAAGATGCCGAAGCTCGCCGGCCCGAGCCGCACGACATACCACGTCAACGTGCCTTCTTCCTGTTCCGCCAAAGGCTGCGCCGACTTCAGAAACGCCTCAACCTCAGCCTCTTTGCCTGGCTTCGCATGAACTTCTGCCCAAATCGAATACTTGACCATTTGTAATGTCTCCTGTCCATTGGATGTCGGTCTCATAAGACATTTGTCAAATTCTTGTCACGAAAACAGATCATCATCCATCGCGCTTGGGAAGCGCGCCAGCCAGAAGCAAAGCCCCGCCCGCCATGCCCATGTCTTTCAGATAATTCCCTCCGGCAACATCCTCCGGATGCGACGCCAGCCACGGCACCCACACAATCAGTCCGAAGAGCAGAATCAAAATCCCCAGCAGCGTCGCCGCCAGCTGAACCTTACTGTTCAGAAAAATCGCCGCCGCCGCCCCCAGAAACGCGATCCCGGTCGAATAAGACCAGATTGGCTGCTCCGGGAACGGAAATTGGATTGCTGCGGACATCTGCTCCGCGCCCGGCGAAAACGCAGGACGGACAAAGTACAACACGCCAAGCACCACAGCCCCGATAGCAAAGAGCACACGCCCAGTGGCAAAGACTTTGCCCCAAAGGACTATCGGAAACGCCAGCAAAAAAAAGCCTGGCTTCAGCAACGCGTCGACCGCGCGATTGTCTTCTATCATTGTCCAGCTCATAGCACCACCTCGCAGCCATCGAACATCGCCGAACGCTATGCTGTCCAAACCTTTGCGCCTGAATGGTTAAGAATTTCGATCAATCGAGGGAACAGGCGGAGATTTCGCAGATGTAACGAAAGCGTCACGTATGATTACCTGTGCGCGCCTCGCGCACACAGGGCCCATGCGCTTACCGTTGTCGACCTCGGGGAAGGAGCCTTTCATGAAGACTCGAATTGCAGCCATCCTGCCAGTCCTCGTCCTCTCAGCCAGCGCCGTCCTGTGGTGCCAGGACCAGGCAGCCGGAAAGGCCGCCGTCCAGCAGCGCGTCGCCGAACTCAAACAGACCATCGCAGAGAATCGCGCCCGGCTGATGAAGTACCAGTGGCAGCAAAACACGGTAGTTACCATCAAGGGGGTGCCCAAAAAGGACGAAGCAATGTCCTGCCGCTATGCTCCCGACGGCACGGTGCAGAAGACCTCCCTCGGCCCGGGTCCCATTCCTCAGCAACAGCCACCGGGCGGGCTGAAGGGCAAAATCGCAGCGAAGAAAATTGCCGAAATGAAGGACTACACCGAACGCCTGAAGAGTCTCATCAGTCACTACGCGCCTCCGAATCCGGTAATGATTCAGGACGCAGTCAGGGCAGGCAACGTTAGTCTCGACGCTTCAGGCGGTATTGCGACTTTGACTTTCACCAACTTCTACAAGCCAGGCGACAAGGCAGCCTTCGGCTTCGATCCCTCCACCAAAAAATTAGTCAGCTACAACGTGAATACCTATCTCGATGACCCGAAAACCGACATCGTGACCATGACAAATACATTCGACCACCTTCAGGATGGCACGACCTACATGTCCGAAACCGTTCTCACCTCCGAGGGCAAGCAGATTCAGATCACGACAACAAATTCCAACTACGAGCCGGTGACGTAATACAAGCTGCGAATACGATTAACGAATAGGAAGCTGCATGCTCGCGCTCGCAAAGAATCTACGTATTGCCCTCCGTCAGCTGCGTAAAGCACCCGGCTTTACCCTGACCGTCGTACTGACGCTGGCCCTCGGCATTGGCGCCACCACCGCCATCTTTTCGCTCGTCGAAGGCATCCTGCTCCGTCCGCTCCCATTCAGAGATGCAGACCGTCTCGTCTTTCTCGGCGATCATCTCGGAAATCGCCTCACCACTCCCGGCGTAACCGCTCGCGAAATCGAAACTTACGTGATCGCTTCGCACGCTTTTTCATCGATGGGAGCCTACGCTGGAGCAGGTTATGAAATCTCCGGCGGTGCAACTCCGGAGCAGGTTCCCGCCGCCCGGCTCAATGCGAGCTTGTTCACCACGCTCGGCGTTCAACCCATCCTCGGCCGCGTTTTCACCCAGCAGGAAGAAGCCGCGCATCAGCCATTCGCCGTGCTCAGCTACGCGCTCTGGCTCAACCGCTATCATCGCGACCCCCACATCCTCGGCAGCTCCATCGTCCTCGACCGCCGACCGTACACCATCATCGGCGTCATGCCGCGCAGTTTCGAATTCCCGCTGCAGACCGGGCAATTCGATCAGGCACAACTTTGGGTGCCGCTGAGCCTTACGCCCGACGAGCTCTCCGATCAGAACAACGGCCTCTGGGGCTATCACATCGTCGCCCGGATCAAAGACGGCGTCACCATCCCACAAGCCGCGCAGGACGCCGACCGCGTCGCCCAGCAGGTCATGCGCAATTTCCCCTCCAGCATGTCGGAGATTCACATTCGAGGCGATGTAGAGCTGATTCGTGAATTTCTCGTCGCCGATGTCCGTCCGCTTCTGCGCACCCTCTTCTTCGCCGTCTCCATCGTCCTGCTCATCGCCTGCGCCAACGTCGCCGGACTGCTTCTCGTCCGCGCCATCCGCCGCCGCCGCGAATACGCCGTTCGTCTCGCCATCGGGGCGCGTTCCGGCATCATAATCCGCGAGTCGATCCTGGAAGGCGTGCTGCTAAGCCTCGCCGGAGGCCTGCTCGGCCTGGCCTTCGCCGCCGCCATCATCCGCACAACGCTGCATCTGCTGCCCGAATCCATGCCGCGTGTCGACTCCATCTCCCTCGACGCAGGTGTCATCCTATTCGCCTTCGTCGTCGCCCTCGCAACCGGAGTCCTCTGCAGTCTCGCCCCCGCCTTCGCCGCGCTGCGCACCAATCTGACCGAGAGTCTCAAAGATGGAGTCAGAACCGGCAGCGGAGCCTCAAACCATTCCTGGCTGCGCTCGGCATTGGTCATCGCAGAAATCGCCATTGCTCTCATGCTGCTCACCGTAGCGGGTGCATTCCTGCGCAGCTTCCAGAAAATGCGCGCCGTCGACCCCGGCTTCCGTCCCGACCATGTCCTCGTCGCCAGCTACACGCTACCGCTCAACCACTATCTAACAGAAACCTCGGTCGCCAACTTCCGCCGCAACGTGATCGATCGTCTTTCCGCCAAGCTCGGAGTGACCGCCGCCAGCATCACGGATCAACTCCCCGCATCCGGTGGTGGACGCGCCGCCGGCTTCACCATCGAAGGCATCCCCATCAGCCGCTGGAAGCTGCAATTCGCCCCTCTCACAGATGTCGATGGCGATTATTTCCGCGCCATGAGCATCCCGCTCCTCGAAGGCCGTTATTTCACCAACAATGACAACGCCGGGGCCCCTCCCGTCGCCATCGTCGCCCAGACGATGGCCAAACACTTCTGGCCTGGACAATCAGCCCTCGGCAAGCGCCTTCACGTCGGCAATCCCAAGCGAACTTACCCCTGGGCCACCGTCGTTGGCATCGTCGGCGACACCAAAGTCGGCGCACGCGACGAACCCAACTCCGACCAGTGGTACGTTCCATCGCAGCAGCCCGCCATACTCAACGGCCCCGAGGACACGGACACGCTCACCAGCCCCGCTTACGGATACATCGCCCTGCGCTCCGCGCTACCGCCTGAGCAGATGACGCAAACTCTGCTGTCCACCGTTGCCGAAATCGATCCGCTGCTCGCCTTGCAACAAGTGCAGCCGATGAACGATGTCATCTCGAACATTGAAGCGCCGCGCCGCTTCAACACAACGCTCATCACCGCTTTCGCTGCTGGAGCGCTCCTGCTCTCGATCACCGGAATCTACGCCGTCGTTGCGTTTTCGGTCTCGCTGCGCACGCAGGAAATCGCCATCCGTATGGCCCTCGGCGCACAGCGCACAGGCATCGTGCGCCTCATCCTGACTTCAGCCGCAAAGACAGCGCTCATCGGCTGCGCTATCGGAGTGCTTGGCTCACTGGCAATCTCGAAGATGATTGCCTCATTCCTCTTCAACGTCAGCGCCACCGATCCGCTCGTCTATATCGCAGCAGTCTCGACAATGATCGTCATGGCCCTGTTGGCCGCGGCCCTGCCCGCAAAACGAGCCGCGTCAGCCGACCCAGTCAAAGCCCTGCGCGCAATCTAACTTATGGCTTTCGGTTCAAATGTTATTGAGCCGTCATTCTGAGGAGCGAAGCGACGAAGAATCTCAGCGATCTCAGTTGAGCCGGAAACTGAAGACATAGGGTTCACTTCGCCGCCACCTTCAGCTGAGCCTTCTCCGCAACATCCGAAATCACAACATGCAATGCATGCTGCGAATCGTCATATTTTGTATCCAAAGCCCCGGCAGCGTTCGAAAGACTTGCAGCCGCACCAGCCAAAGGCCAGTCATAAATCACAACTTCCATCTTCTTCCACCACGGAGCGTAGCTCCCCTCGCGCTTGCCAAACTCCACAATCACCGAGTTGCCTTCCGTACGGCAAGTAAACGCCTGCCGCAGAAACTGCCCCTTCTGATAGTCAAAGGTATGCCCGTCATCCTGATAGATAGACCCGTTGCAGTTCTTGCCCGGATACACCCGCAACTCCAGCGGCCCCTGCGGCGTCTCATCCGTGCTCTGCACTACAGGCTGCAGCGGAATAATGCTTCCGCCCCGCACATATACCGGCAACGTATCAATCTTCGGATGAATCCTGTGCGATTCCGGCCACTTCGTATCAGCGCCGCTCGCAATAGCATCCGCAATCTGCACAATGTTCGGCCCCACAGGCTGCGGAGGCATCTTCTGCCCCGTCCAGAAATCGAACCAGTCACCCGGCGGGTAATCAACCGCATAATCATCCTGCATTTCTCCGAATGACGGCGGAGCCACGAGCAAATCCGGCCCCAGCAGAAACTCCGTGTCCAGACTGCCGAAGCCTGGATACGTCGGAGCCATCACCTCAGGAAACTCCAGGAAGATGGGCCGCATCAGCGGCATCCCATCGCGCGAAGCCTCCTCAGCCAGCGTGTAGATGTAGGGCAGCATCCGGTAGCGCATTTCAATGTAGCGCCGCCGAATATTCTCCTGGTCCGGCCCATGCACCCACACCTCTTGTTGCAGCGATCCAAACGTCGAGTGATCGCGGTACATCGGATTGAATGCCCCCATCTCGATCCACTTTGTCAGCAGATCCTGCGGCGGCGACCCGTTGAACCCGCCAATATCATCGCCAACAAACGAAATCCCGCTCAGCCCCAGGTTCAAAAGCATCTGCGTGGCCAACCGCAGATGGTTCCACGTCGATGAATTATCCCCCGTCCACGTAAACCCGAAGCGCTGCCCGCCCGCATACGTCGCGCGCGTCAACACAAATGGCCGCTCATTCGGACGCAGCTTCAGCAGCCCATCAAACGTGCCCCGCTCATTCTCCATCCCCACAATGTTGTGGATCTCCGCATGTGTAGCCGTGCGAGTTACAAATCCCGGCTCATCGATGCGATGAATATTATCGAGCGGCATCGTCTTCGCCGGCCCGTCAAATACAGACGGCTCGTTCATATCGTTCCAGAAGCCATCCACGCCATCTTTTACGAACTGCTCATACAGCCCTCCCCACCAGTCGCGCGTCACAGCACGCGTGAAGTCAGGAAAGACCGCATTCCCAGGCCACACAATGCCCACAAACTCGCTGCCGTCCGCCTTCTTTACAAAGTGATCACCTGCATGCCCCGTCTCATACGGCATGTAGTTCTCGCCGGTCACATGCGCAATGTGCAGATCGGTTATCAGCACCAGATGAAAGTGCTGCTTGTGCAGATCGGCAACGAAATCCGGAAAGCCGGGAAACTTCGTCGGGTCAACCGTGAACGGCCGGTTCCTGTACTGGTAGTCGATATCCATATACAGCACATCCGACGGAATCCTGTCCGCCCTCAACCGGTCCGCAACCTCGCGCACCTGCGACTCCGGCACGTAACTGTAACGCGACTGCTGGAACCCCAGCGACCACAACGGAGGCAGCGGCGGAGTTCCCGTCAGATAGATATACCCCGCGAGCACTTGCTTCGGCGTCGGCCCATAAATCACGTAATAATCCAGCGGTCCGCCCTCAGCGCCAAACGAATACGCATCGCGCGCCGACTTGCCAAAGTCGAACCACGTCCGCCACGTGTTATCGAGAAACAGCCCGTAACTCCGGCCGCCGCTGATCGAAATAAAGAACGGAATGCTCTTGTAAATCGGATCGGTCGCCTCCTGCGGCCCGACATCCGTATTCCAAAGCGTGTACGCCTGATCCCGACGATCAAACGTTCCTATCTTGTCGCCGAGACCAAAGAAGTGCGCATCCGCCGGCATCTCCTTCGACACCGTAAAGCCGCCGCGATTGAATTCCGCGGGCCGCCCCAGCGCATCCGCGCAGATCACATTGCCAGCAAGATCACGCACCACCAATCGCAGCGGACTCCGCTCCACCCGCACATCCAGCGCCGCCGTCTTGAATCCGACGTAAGCGGGATCCTGCGTGGCCCGCACATGCACCGACTTCGTCCGCGAAGCCGACAGCACCGCCCACGAAGCATCCTCAGGCAGCGTCGCCCCCGGTGAGACGCGCACGCGCAGCAAGTCATCGCGCAGCGCCGTAATCCGAATCTGCCCCGCGCCAGCCTGCACCTGTAACCCATCATCGAGCGCCTTCGCATCCGAAACCGAGTTCAGCACAGCCCGCGCATTCTGACCTGAACCAGCTTGTGCCGCCGCGGAACCGCCCACGGCGACCGCCGCCAAAGCAAATACCCACACAGCCAATCGATAGGAACGAGCCATAAGGAGCCTTTCGAACGCCCGAGCATGATACCACCGCTAGGCGGTCCCGGATTCGGTCACAAAATGCTGAAGCAGATTTCCTGACGCTAATCAGCATCTCATTGAGTCCTATATACTGACTCACGGTCCCAAGATGGCGACAGCACGAACAACGAAGAATCGCAATGCGTGGATTTGGGGTGGGGCGGCAATTGCTGTCGCGCTGGTCTTCTACATCGTGCATCTGGCTACGCGCACGACACTGCCGATTCGCGCGGCGGAGGTGGAGCGCAGCAGTCTGATAAGCACAACGTCTACCAATGGAAAGGTTGAGCCTACATCGTCTTTCGAGGCTCATGCCCCGTTTCCAGCCGTGGTGAAGGCGGTTTACGTGCACGAAGGCGATAGAGTCACCCCGGGCAAACTGCTGCTTCAGCTGGACGATACGGATGCTCTTTCCAAGCTGTCAGCGGCGATTGCTGCTCTCAGAGGCGCTCAGGCCAGCTACGACGCGACGATGAAAGGTGGCACACAGGAAGAACGCCTGTCGTTGAATGGAGACTTAACCAAGACGCAGATGGATCGCGATCAGGCGCAGCGCGATGTGGCTGCTCTGGAAAAATTGCAGGCGCAGGGCGCTGCTTCCGCGGCTGAAGTGGCGGCGGCCAAGGGTCGTCTCCAGTCGGCGAATGATTCTCTGGCGCTGCTCGAAAAGAAGAAGTCGGGTCGTTATGACGCGACGGACATTGCGCACGCGAAGGCTACGCTGGACGATGCACAGGCTGGGTACGCCGCAGCGCAGGAAGTGGTGAACCAGGCGAATGTGAAGGCCCCGTTTGCGGGGACTGTGTATTCGATCCCGGTGTCGAAGTCGGAATTCGTGCAGACGGGGGACAAGCTGCTGGCGATGGCGGACCTGACAAAGATGCAGGTGCGCGCGTATTTTGACGAGCCGGAGATTGCAAAGATCCGCGAGGGAATGCCCATTACGATTCGCTGGGACGCGATTCCGGACAAAGAGTGGCACGGGCATGTGGAACGTGTGCCTTCAACGGTCACTACCTATGGAACGCGCAACGTGGGGCAGGTGCTGATTTCGATTGACGATGCGGACAGCAAGCTATTGCCTAACACAAATGTTACTGTCACGGTGACGAAATCCAGTACGGAAAATGCGCTCAACGTGCCGCGCGATGCTCTGCATACAGAACAGGGCAAATCGTATGTGTACCGGGTGATTAATGGGAGATTGCGCCGAACTCCGGTCACAGTGGGCGCGTTGAACCTGACGCAGGTAGAGATAAGATCCGGCCTTCAAGAAGGCGAGACGGTGGCGCTGGGCACGACCAATGGGCAGCCGGTCAGCCAGGGCGCCCCAGTAGAGATTGTGCGGTGATGCGGCCGGCTCTGCGAATGATGGTGTCTGCACTTCTGCTGGCCGCAACGGGCATGGCGTCGGCTGACGTGCCTCCTTCAGTGTTGCTGGAGGCAGTGCGCGGCGACTTGACGCAAGGACGCGCCGATCAAGGCTTGCAGTCGCTCGGCCAAGTGCTGGCGCAGGATCCGCATAACGCGGAGGCGCATAACCTGCAGTGCCGTATCTATCTGCAGGAACAGCGGTGGGGCGACGCTATCAAGTCATGCCAGGCGGCGGTAAAACTGATGCCGGACAACAGCAGCTATCATCTTTGGCTGGCCCGGGCGCTGGGAGAGAAGGCGGATCGCGTGGCGTTTTTTACGGCGTTCAAGATGGCGAAGCAGATTCACGTGGAATTTGAGACGGCAGCGAGACTTGATCCGCATAGTGCCAGCGCTCTCTCGGACCTTGGCGAGTTTTATGTTGATGCCCCAGGAATCGTTGGCGGCGGAATCGAGAAGGCTGAGCCTGTTGCGCAGCAGCTGGAGGCGTTTGCTCCGGATCGCGCTCACTATCTCCGCGCCCGCATTGCGGAAAACCAGAAAGATTATGCGCGTGCTGAAGAAGAATACAAGGCAGCGATCTCCGCTTCGAAAGATCCTGCCGATGCGTGGATGGAGTTAGCGTCGTTTTACCGCAAGCGCCAGCGTTGGGATGACATGATCGAGGCGGTGCATAAGGGTGCGGCGCTGGATACACAGCATGGAGTGGCGTCGGCGGATGGAGCGTCGGTGCTGATTCGTGCCAATCGCGATCTGCCCTTTGCGCGGCAGTTGCTGGAGCAGTATCTGGCTTCGTCGGATAAGTCGGAGGATGCGCCTGCGTTTCAGACGCACGTTCAGCTGGGAAAACTGCTGAATGGCATGGGAGATGCTCCGGAGGCACAGCAGCAGTTTGCCGCGGCGGTGGAATTGGCAAAGGATTACCAGGCTGGTACGCAGGCGGCGACAAACAGTGGCAGATAGCGCGGAAACTGAAATCATTCCGGAAGCGCATAGAATCGGGACTTGCGGTTTGGTACGAGGTGGTTGCGGGTTGAGACGACTTTGCAAATGGGCGATGGTGAGTGCTGGTGCAGTGGTCTCCTGCTTCAGCGCAACGGCGCAGGTTTCGCTCTACACGGTGGCTGATCTAGCACTGCGGAATAGCACCTCGGTTCGTATGGCGACAGCGGATGTGATGCGCGCCGCGGCCGGTCTGACGGAGACAAAGGATGCTTACATCCCGAATCTTATTCTCGGATCGACGCTTGGCTATTCTTACGGCTTTCCTCTTGGCGAGCCCTCGGTTTTCAGCGTGACCTCGTCATCGCTGCTCTTCACCTTCGCTCAGCCCGATTACATTCGGGCGGCGCGAGCGGCCCTTCAGTCGGCACAGTTCAATTTGAAGGACAGCCGTGAGCAGGTCGTCCTGGATGCTTCGCTCGACTATATCCAACTGGACAAGGCGCAACAGATGCTGGCGGCGCTCGACCAGGAAGAACAGTGCGCAAATAAACTCGTGAGTATTGAAGAAGACCGGGTGCTTGCCGGAGTAGAAAACCGGATGGAGCTTACGAAAGCAAAGCTGACATCGGCGCGCATCAGCCTGAAGCGCATACATTTGCAGAATGACGCCGATCAGTTGCGGCAACAGCTGGCGCATCTTACCGGTCTCCCATCAACGAGTTTTGTCACGAATTCGCAAAGTATTCCATCAGCACCGCGCTCGTTAGCGGGAGACGAGGAGAATCAGCGGGCAACGAGGATGAATGCTCCGAGCGTGCAGGCGGCCCAGGCTAACGCAAAGTCGAAGATGTACCTGGCTTTCGGGGATTCCCGGCAGATTTTCCGTCCGCAGCTTGCGGTTGCAGGCGACTACAGCTTGTTCGCCAAGTTCAATAACTACGATCAGTACTTCCGGGCGTTCCAGTACAACAACTTCGGCATCGGTATTCAGATCAGGGTTCCGCTTTTCGATGCAACAGTAAAAGCCAAGGAGCGCATGTCCGCGGCGGATGCAGCCCATGCCTTTGCTCAGGCCGACCAGACGCGCGACGTTGCTGACGAGCAGATTTTCCAATTGCAAAAGAACATGACCGAGCTGACCGCGCAGCAAAGGATTGCGCAACTGCAGGCCGAACTGGCGCAGGAGCAGCTGGACGCCATCAGCACGCAGTTGAACAGCGGCAGCGGCTCGCCAAACGGCCCATTGCTTTCGCCAAAAGATGAGCAGCAGGCGCGTATTCAGGAGCGCCAGCGGTATGAGGATGTGCTCGATGCGAACTACTCAGTGCTGCGCGCGGAACTGAATCTATTGCGATCGACGGGGAGCATTGAGGACTGGGCAAAATCGGGGCCGAAATAATTTTTGGCCCTCGATTTTTCTTCGATTCCTGTAAGTGGCTGAGACTTCTAGCGATATCCGTAATGTGCTTTTGCGGGTATCTGCGGGAGCACCTCGAAAAGGCCCTAAAAGTACTTCGGATGTTACACTTAGGTATACGCCAATGCCTTTAAAAACACTGTTTCTGAACCCGCCTTCCTTTGAGAATTTTGATGGTGGCGCCAGCTCACGCTGGCCGGCCACGCGTGAGATTGAGTCGTACTGGTACCCGGTGTGGCTGGCCTATCCGGCTGGCATGCTGGAGGGGTCGAAACTGCTGGACGCGCCTCCGCACCACGTCTCTGCGACGGAGACGATCGAAATTGCGAAGGGCTATGAGTTTCTCGTCCTGTTCACCAGCACTCCGGGCTGGACGGGCGACCAGAAGCTGGCGGAAGCGATCAAGCGCGCCAATCCTTCGATCCGCATTGCCTTTGTTGGACCTCCGGTCACGACTTCGCCTGACCGCGCTCTGAATGAGTGCGAGGTGATCGATTTTGTTTGCCGCCGCGAGTTTGACTTCTCGACGGTTGAGTACGCGAACGGTAAGCCGCTCGACGAGATTCTAGGCATCAGCTACCGCAAGGATGGCAAGGTAGTGCACAACCCCGACCGCCCGCAGGTGGACAACCTGGACGCGCTGCCTTGGGTTACTGATATTTATGCGCGCGACATGGACGTGACGAAGTACAACGTGCCATTCCTGCTGCATCCTTATGTTTCGCTGTACTCGACGCGCGGATGCCCGGCGCAGTGCACCTTCTGCCTGTGGCCGCAGACGCTTTCGGGTCACGCATGGCGCAAGCGGTCTTCGGACGACGTTGCGGCGGAGATGGCGCATGCGAAGGAACTCTTTCCACATGTGAAGGAATTTTTCTTCGACGATGACACCTTCAACATTCAGAAGGCGCGCACGGTTGAGCTTTGCGCGAAGCTGAAGCCGCTTGGTTTGACGTGGTCCTGCACATCGCGCGTGACTACCGACCGCGAGACGCTGAAGGCGATGCGCGAGGCCGGTTGCCGCTTGCTGATTGTCGGCTATGAGTCGGGCGATCCGCAGATCCTGAAGAACATCAAGAAGGGTGCGACGGTTGAGCGCGCACGCGACTTTACGCGCGACTGCCACGACCTGGGACTGACGATTCACGGCGACTTCATTCTCGGGCTGCCGGGCGAGACGAAGGAATCGATTCGCAACACGATCAACTTTGCCAAGGCCCTGGACGTCGAGACGATTCAGGTTTCGATTGCGCACGCGTATCCGGGCACGGAGTTTTACGATTACGCGAAAGAAAACGGCTTCATCATCAACAACGGCGCCATGGTGGACGAAGAAGGCCATCAGCTGGCGCACATTGAGTATCCGGGGCTGCCGACCGAATACGTGCTGGAGATGGTGCACCGCTTCTACGACGAATACTACTTCCGTCCGAAGGCTGCGTGGCGCGTGGTGAGCAAGGCGATTGTGAACCGCGATGTGCCGCGTCTCTACCAAGAGGCGAAGTCGTTCCTGAAGCTGCGTTCACAGCGCAACAAGATTGTGAAGCAGAAGAAGCAGGAGAAGGCCAGCGAGGCGAAGCCAGTCGGCGCTGAAGTCTAGTCGCTGGTACTCAGAGATTAAGGAACATTCCGGCCAGCCTTGCGCTGGCCGATTTCTCTTCTATGATGCGAAGCACCATGACATTCCGGCGATATCTGGTGCTGGCGTTTGTCACTGTCTCTGCCCCGCTGGGCGATACTCTCCTCGACATCGGGATGAAGAAGGTCGGGCCGGTTTCGCTGGCTCATCTCACTACACTTTTTCATGCAGTGAGCACGCCGTGGGTCGCGTCGGGCATTGTGCTTCTGATTGGATTTTTCGCTTCGTATCTGACGGCGCTGTCGTGGGCTGACCTGACGTTTGTTCTTCCTGCTACATCATTCGGAAATGTGATTGTTGCTCTGCTGGCACGGTTCTGGCGGCATGAGCAGATCTCGCTGTCGCGATGGATGGGTATTCTCTTGATTACTGCGGCGGTGGGGTTCGTTACACGTGGGCCGTCATATACAGAGCATGAGAAACCGGCTACCGCCCTGGATATAGAAAAGGTATGCCAGTGATAAGTGGGCTGCATCATTCCGGACTGGCGAATGCTGCGATGATCGCGAGCATCGTGGTCGCTGCGACCATCGGCGATGTGTTGATTGCATCGGCGATGCGCCAGATTGGCGATCTGGATGAGATCAAGGCTGAGTCGGGGCTTCTCGGCGCGATCAGAGCGGTTGTTACGAATACCCGCTTCTTCATTGGTGTAGCGGCGATGGCACTGAGCTTCTTTTCGCTGCTCTTTTCTCTAAGCCATGCGGATTTGAGCCTCGTGGCGCCTGCCTCCGCATCGTTGACCGTCGTGACGAATACGATTGCGGGCAAGCTCTTTCTGAAAGAGAACGTTGATAAACGGCGGTGGCTGGCGGCGCTGTGTGTTTGCCTTGGCGTGGTTCTGCTGGCTCGCTAGGCTCCTGTCTACATCGTTACTGCCAGGTTGCGTTGCTCTTTCCGTTTAGAGCGCGGTCGAGACTGGTTGCGGCGCTGATCAATGCCAAATGCGTGAAGGCCTGCGGGAAGTTTCCCAGGTGCTGACCGCTGCTTCCTAACTGCTCGGAGTAAAGGCCCAGATGGTTGGCATAGCCGAGCATCTTGTCGAAGAGCAGACGCGCTTTTTCGAGCTGATGCGAACGGGCGAGGCACTCGATGAACCAGAAGGAACATGCGGTGAAGCTGCCTTCCTGGCCACGCAAGCCATCGACGGAATTGACCCTAGTATCGTAGCGATAGACGAGGCTGTCTTCGGTGAGGGTCTTTTCGATGGCGTCCATAGTAGAGAGCCAGCGTGGATCGACGGGGCTGATGAAACGCATGAGCGGCATCAGCAGAGCAGATGCATCGAGGCAGTTGGATCCCTGATACTGCACGAATGATTTTTGCGACTCGTCCCAGAAATTGGTAAAAATGTCGTCGGATATGGCGTCGCGTGTGGTGAGCCAGTCCGCGTAGGATCCTGCCAGCGAGCGTTTGCGGCCGAGGCGAATGGCGCGATCGAAGGCGACCCAGCACATGAGACGCGAATGCAGGAAATTGCGACGGCCGCCGCGCACTTCCCAGATGCCCTCGTCGGGGCGTTTCCAATTCTTGCTCAGCCATGCGAGGACGCGGTGCACTCCCTGCCAGTCGTCGTACGAGATGCCATCTCCGTATTTATTCGAGAGATAGATGGCGTCCATGAGTTCGCCATAGATGTCGAGCTGGAGCTGATTGGAAGCACCGTTGCCGATGCGGACGGGACGCGAGTTATCGTACCCCTTGAAGTTTTCGAGGATGACTTCGTCGAGTTCCTGATTCCCGTCGATGCGATACATGACTTGCAGTGGGCCATGCTCTGCGTCGTCATGCAGGCGATCGCGCAGCCAATTGGTGAAGGAGCGCGCTTCTTCGGTGAAGCCGAGACGCATGAAGGCGTAGAGGCTGAAGGCGGAGTCGCGCAGCCAGGTGTAGCGGTAGTCCCAGTTGCGCTCGCCGCCGATTTGCTCGGGCAGTCCGAATGTGGCGGCGGCTATGAGCGAGCCGTATTTCTGGCTGCAATGGAGCTTCAGGGCCAATGCGGATCGGTTGACCATCTCGCGCCAGCGGCCTGAGTAGTTGGAGCGTGCAATCCATTCGCGCCAGTAGTGTGCGGTTTGATCGAAGTGATTTTCGATAGCTTCGGGATTGAGAATTTTTGCACGGCGAGAGCTTTCGCCGAAGGTGAAGGTGGCAGTCTCGCCCGCCTTGAGCGTGAAGGTGGCGACGGCATCGGCGCCGTCGAGCGCAATGGGAACGCTGGCGTGCAGGGTCATTCGCGGGCACGATGCGCAATCGGGTTCGAAGTGGATGCTGTCCTGCTCCGCGCGCGCGATGTGCTCGTTGCGCGCGTAGTTGAAACGCGGCGCGCAGCGCATGCGGAACTGGATTTCGCCTTTGATGACGCGCACCATGCGGATGATCTGGTGGGCGTAGATCTCGCCTTTCTTTCCGGCGAGGATGGGCATGAAGTCGGTGATCTCGGCTACGCCGGAGTCGGAGAGGAAGCGCGTGAGCAGGATGTTGGTGTCGGGAAGATAAAGCTGCCTGGTGCGCTGATTTTCGAGCTCGGCCCAGATGCAGAAAGAGCCGCCCTTTTCGTTGTCGAGCAGGGCCGCGAAGACGGTTGGCGAGTCGAAGTTCGGGAAGCAGAAGAAGTCGATGGAGCCTGCCATGCTGACGAGCGCGATGGAGCGCATGTTCCCGATGATGCCGTAGTTTTCTATCGGCTGCCCAGCCATGTTCACCTCAGGTATCTATGGCTTAGATGTTTCGAGGTAGCTAAAAGGGTGAGGCTGAATGCGAAATCATTTGAAGAGGCGCATCAGGCCGGTGGGCGGCAGGTCGGGCTGGAGGAATTTCTGGGTGTTGTTTGAGGATTGCGTCAGGGCCTCGGCGGCGAGGTAGCCGCTGCGGGCCGCGCCTTCCATGGTGGCGGGCCAGCCGCTTGCAGTCCAGTCGCCGGCGAGGAAGATGTTGGGCCACGGGCTCTGTGATGTTGGACGGATCTTGTCGAGTTGCGGGCGGATGGAGAAAGTCGCGCGGACTTCTTTCGTGACTGCGCCTTTGAGTAGCTTGGCTTCTCGCACCATGGGAAAGAATAAGGCTAGTTCTTTGAGGGCGAGGTCAATGAGTTCCTGGCGCTGCATGGGGATGACGGAGCGGAGGACGCTGATGACGACTTCAATGTAATAGCCCTGCTCTGCGTGGCGCTGCGGTTGCAGTTTTGATTTGTTGAAGAGCCACTGGATGGTGGTGTCGAGCATGGAGGCGTGTTCGAGATCGGTGATTTCGCGGTCGAACCAGAGATGGATGGCAGCGATGGGCGCGTGGCTGAACTGGCTTACCTGCTCGGTGAGGGCTTCTTTGCCGGGGGCTTCGGGTAGCGTTGGCAGGAGCTTTGCCATGGCTTCAAATGGAACGGCGAAGATGATGGCGTCGCTGACGAATCGCTCTGTTTCGGTTTCGATGGCCCACTGCTGGTTCTGGTCGTCTCGTTTGATTTGCGTGACGCTGGTGCGCAGATTGATTTCGGCTCCGCGTGCATTGAGCGATTGCAGGGCGTGGCCGTAGAGATCGCTTAACGGAACCGATGGGATAGCCATGCGGCCTGCTTCGGGCGAGCGCAGGAATAATTCGCGGCAAACTTTTGCGGCGTAGTGGACCGAAGTCTTGTCTAGTTCTTCGTTTAAGGCTGCGAAGAGAACCGGCTCCCAGAAACGCTTGATGGCTCCGGGGGTCTGCTTGTGTCGGGCGAGCCAGTGCGCGAAGTTCTCTTCTGTATCGTCGGGGATTCCGGTGATGAAGTTGTTGAGGCCGCGTGCTATGGCGATCTTGTCGGCGAGTGAGAAGGCGTGCGCCGTTAGAAAACCAAGACTGTTGTGCAGCGGTGCCGGCAGCGGCGCTGGACTCAATACGCTGCGGCGGCCGCCGGGCTCGATCATGGTGATCTCGTCGAACCAACGGAGCTTGTCGAGTGCGCCGATGCGCCGGTAGAGGTCGATGAGATTGGTGCAGCAGCCGAAGAGCAGGTGCTGGCAGTTGTCGATGATTTCGCCGGTGCCGGGATGCTCATAGGAGGATGCGCGACCGCCGACGTAGGGGCGGCGCTCGATGAGGCGGACTTTGTAGCCGCAATCGGCGAGTGCCTGCGCGGCGGCGAGTCCGGCGACACCTGCGCCGATGACTGCAACGGACTCGATACGGCGAGCTGCTTCGGGCATCTCTAGTTGTTGCCTCGCAGGCGATTGGCCAATGTGCGGAACAGTCCACGTGCGAGTATGGCTAACTTTGTGATCGTCGGGACGGAGACTCGCTCACTAAATACATCGAAATTCTTAGCCTCAATACGACGGAGCAACGAGTGATAAATCGTGATCAGGACCCAGAGAGCCGGGCGAGAGTCGGCTGCGATGAGCGGCAGAAGGGCTTCGCCTGATTTGTAATAGCGTTCGGCACGATTTGCTTCGAACTCAAGAAGCTCGCGCTGGTTGAGCGTCAGATGGCGGCCGTTTTTAAGCTGCTGGATTTCCTTGATCGTTACGCCAAAGCGCTCCATGTCTTCTAATGGGAGATAGATACGGTCGCGTTCGGCGTCTTCTTTGACGTCGCGGAGAATGTTGGTGAGCTGGAAGGCGATGCCGGTTTCTTCAGCCAGCTTTTCGGCGCTCGGATCGGTGTATTCGAAGATGCGGATGCAGACCAGGCCCACGACAGAAGCGACGTAATAGCAATAACGGTAAAGATCGTCGAAGGTCTCATACGTATCGAAGCTTAATTGATGAACGGAGTTGCTGCCGGGCGCGTCATGATTGGCGTGCGAATGCAGGTCCATCGCAGTTCCCTGCACCAGCTGATCCAATAAGTCCGTTGTTATGTGGAAGCGTGACTGTGCATCGCGCAATGCAATGAATACGGGGTCTTCAGTGCTTTCGCCTTGTGCCGCTTGATGCCATGCTTCAAGCCATGTGTTGAGATCTGCGCGGCGCTCGTCGCGTAACTTTGTCTCGTCGTCGGAGAGATCGTCGGCATGACGCATGAAGGCGTAGACGGCGCAGATGGCATTGCGCTTGGCTTCAGGAAGAGCCACGAACGCGTAGTAAAAGTTTTTTGCCTCTCGGCGTGCGATCTGTCGGCAGACCGCGTACGCCTGTTCGACACTTGGGGTCACGCAGCGCTCCGCCCGAAGAACTTGCCGCTGAGTGCCCGGAGAAGGAGTGCGACTTTCTTGCCTTTGGAGATGGAGGGGCGCACGCGGAGGACGTTGTAATCCTGCTGCTCGATGGCATTGAGGATTTCGAGGCCGCCTCGGCTGAAGAGGTCAAGATCGACAGCAAGTTCGCGGTCGACCATTTGGGTCAGCGGCATGCCCTGCGCGAACATCTGGCGCGCGTATTCCACTTCATAACGCATCAGCTCGCGGAATTGCGGCGTGAAGTTGCGGCTTGCGATGGTTGCTTCGTCGACGCCGAAGCGACGCATGTCGGCGAACGGAAAGTAGATGCGGTCTTTTTCGTAGTCGACGGTTACGTCCTGCCAGAAATTGGCGAGTTGCAGTGCGGAGCAGGTGTGGTCGGATAGGGCGAAGCGCTCAGCGTCGCGGTAGCCGCAGGCGTAGAGCACGAGATGGCCGACTGGATTTGCTGAGTAGTGGCAGTAGTGGAGGACGTCGTCCATTGTCTCGAAGCGCGTGACGGTTTGGTCCTGGCGGAAGGCTACGAGCAGATCAGCGAACGGGTCTTTGGGGATTTCGCAGATCCGAATTGTTTCAGCGAGAGCTACGAATACCGGATGACGGGCTTCGCCACGATAGCAGGCGTCAAGTTCTTCTCCCCAGAGATTGAGTAATGCCAGTGCCTGCTCGCGGTTTCCTACTTCGTCGCCGAGGTCGTCGGAAATGCGGCAGTAGGCATAGATGCTGTGGAAGTGCGGGCGCAGACGTTTGGGCAGAAACCACGAGGCCACGTGGAAATTTTCGTAGTGCGTTTCGGCAAGGCGCTGGCAGTAGGCACGCGCTTCTTCGAGTGTGGGGGCTTTCTCGGGGATGCGATATTCCTGCGGGAGCGCGGCCCAGCCTTTTTCTATCAGTTCACTTTGTGTTGTATCTGCAGTCATTAGCTCTAGCTATTTCCAGTTAAACAGCAGGTTGAATCCACGTACCACGCCTCAGCCTTCATCGCTGAGATTCTTCCTCCCGTTGGTCGTCAGAATGACGCTGAAACTGAGGAAGATCTTACTCGCATACTTGTTCTTAGTTTAAGGGATGATGGCAGTTTTGATGTCGTTGGAGCGGTCCATCAGTTTGCGAAAGACCTTATCGAGACTGGCCAGTGGCGCCCGCCCGGTGATGTACTCGCGGCAGTTGAATTGTCCGCTGGTAATCAGCTCAAAAGCCCTGCGGGCGGTTGCGGGCGTGTGATGGAAGCTGGCCTTGAGCGTGATGTCGTTGTAGTGGAGACGGTTGGTGTCCAGCTCAACTTTGGTTCCGGCGGCGCATCCTCCGAAGAAGTTGACGACCCCTCCCTTGCGAACCATCTCTACCGCCTGCTGCCAGGTTGCCGGAATGGCCACGGCTTCAATGGCGACATCCACACCGCGGTGATGGGGAGTAAGTTTACGTACGGCGGCAACCACGTCTTTTACTGCGGTGGTTTGCACGACGTGTTCTGCGCCGAAAACCTTTGCGGCTTCGACCTGTTCATCGCGTTTCACCACGGCGATGACGTGCATTCCGACGAGTTGCGCGGTGTGGATGAACATCAGGCCGATGGGGCCTGCTCCGATGACCACAACTGTGTCACCAGGCAACGCGTTGGTTTCTTCGAGGCCGCGGACAACGCATGCCAGAGGTTCGGTGAGCGCGGCATGCTCGAAGCGAACGCCGTCGGGAACGTGCAAGGTGTTCTTCTCGACGATGCGCGCGGGAATGCGGATGTATTCGGCGTAGGCGCCATTGTTGAAGAGCAGATCGTCGCAGAGGTTCTGCTGATTATGTCTGCAGTAGTAGCAGGCATCGCAGGGCGCGGAGTTCAATGCGACTACACGGTCTCCGACTCGAAAATCCGTTACGCCTTTCCCGGCTTCGACTACGATACCTGCGAGTTCGTGACCGAAGGGGATGGGCGGTTTAAGCATTTTGGCGTGATAGCCGCGGCGGTAGACTTTGAGGTCGGTGCCGCAGGTCAGCGCTGCGGAAACGCTGACGACTATCTCCCCTGCGCCGGCTGACGGAACGGGAAGCTGCTCGATACGCAGGTCTTCTTTCCCGTAAAGCACAGCGGCAGTCATTTGGTTCGCCATATCTTTCTATTTTCTCAGATTCGGCTGAATAAAGACTTTCATCGACACAGCTGTTGGATTGGATGCTAAATCAATTGCTTCAACCGCCTGCTCCAACGGGAACCGGTGCGAGATGAGTTGGGTCAGGTCGAATCCGTTACTGTAACCGTCGAAGACTAACTTTGCGCCTTCATCCTGAATTTCAACTGAAGCACTGTATGAGCCTAGCAGGGTTTTCTCATCCATGCAGACGGCGGCTGGGTCAATCATAGCGTCACCGTGCTGGGTTTGGGCGAAAAGTAAAATGCGTCCGCCGGGGCGGGCTGCGTCCATGGCGGTGCGAATGAGGGCGTTACCGCCAACTGCGAGGATAACGGCATCGGCTCCGCGGCCTTCGGATTCGCGTTTGGCTACTTCGACCACGTTTTCCTTCGCTGCGTCGATGGGGTGCTTGAGGCCGTAGGCTGCGGCGATGGCGTGGCGCTCGGGATAGAGGTCGGAAGTGAGGACTTTCGCTCCGGTGCGGGCGGCGAGGGCGGCCAGCATGATTCCGATAGGGCCCTGTCCGATGACCAGCACGGTTTCGTCGGGGGCGAGGTTCAGGTTCTTGATCGCCTTGAGGCAGGTATTGACCGGCTCGACGAAGGCGGCTTGCTCGAAGGGGACGCCGTCGGGGATTTTTACCAGACCGCCCATCGAGACAATCCAGTCCATGACGCGGACGTATTCGGCGAAGCCTCCGCCGGAGGCTTCGAAGCCTGCGGTGCAGCCGACCTTCTTGTAGGTTGCACACTGAGCGAAGGTCTTCTTGCGGCAGTAGTAACACTTGCCGCAGGGGATGTGGTGGAAGACCATGACACGGTCGCCGATGGCGAAGTTCTCCACGCCCTCGCCGGTTTTGACGATGGTGCCTGATGTCTCGTGGCCGAAGATGCGCGGGGCCGAGTGCGAGCCGGTATGGATCTTCTTGAGGTCGGTTCCGCAGATGCCGCAGGAGTGGACGCGGATAAGGACTTCGCCGGGGCCTATTTCCGGGACAGGGACGGTCTCGATGCGGATGTCGTTGACTGCGCGGTAGACTGCGGCCAGCATCGTCGCGGCGATGGTCTCGCTCGCTGAGGCAGGCGCATTGCTGGTAATTGTCGCCATGGTTGTTACTACTAGATTACAGCGTCTTGCCCAGAGATTCAGTGACCAAGCGTGCGAGATTCGCGGCCGCGGCCTGGCTCTGTGTGCCTAGCTGTTTAAGCGCAGCCCAGTATTTCGGGTGGAGCAGAGCATAGGCTACGAAGGCGGGCATTTGCAACTGGCCATCGTTGCCGAGGAAACGATTAAAATCGGGGAGGTTGTCGTTGTAGCCGTCGGAGACGCCTTTGAGGCAGTAGAACGGCAGATTGTGGGCGGCGGCGATTCGGGCTATTGCTGCTGCTTCCATATCGACCAGCGGAGCCTGATATTTCTCGGCGAGAGAGCGTTTTTCGTCGGGGCGGGCTACGTGGTCGAGGGTTACGAGACGCTGGCCTTCTTTTGAGGCAGTTGTGTAGCGCTCTCCAGTCGTGCTGTCGATGACCTCAGCGATGACGCAGGCTGCGGGAGGCTTGAGGCCGCAGGAGAGCGCTCCGCACCAGCCGTAGGAGACGAGGATGTCTGGCTTGCTCTCGGCGAGGACTAGCTCGCAGGCTCGGGTCGCGGCTTCGGCACCCATTCCGCTGGCTGTGGCGACGCATTCGGTTTCACCCATCCGGCCTTTCCATGTGTTGCCATTGCGCTGCCAGCTCTTGACGAGCGGCTTTAGTTCTCCGGGGAGGGCGGCGATGATGCCGATGCGCTTCATGGGGCGTATCCGTTGGCGCGGAACCAGTCGATCGCGGCGCGCAGGGCGGGATAGACGGGAACCTGGCGGAAGCCGAGGTCGCGGACGGCTTTGGCTGGCGAGGCGAACATCTTTTTCTTGCCCATGCGGACGGCTTCTACGGTTGCTCGCGGCTCTTTGCCAAGGATGCGGCCCGTGACGGTTTCGTCGAAGAAGGCGAAGGCCATGGCTACGGCGTGCGGGACTTTGGTTGTCGGCGAAGGGAGGCCGGTGATGGCGGACATCTTGTCAAGGATCTGCTTCAGGGTCAGGTTTTCGCCGCCGAGGATGTAACGCTCGCCGGGAGTCCCCTTTTCGATGGCGGCAATGTGAGTATGCGCAACTTCTTCTACATCAACGAGATTGAGGCCGGTATCGACGTAGGCGGGGAATTTTTTGTTCAGGAAGTCGACTACGATGCGGCCGGTGGGGGTGGGCTTGATGTCTCCGGGGCCGATGGGGGTGGTGGGGTTGAGGACCATCACTTCCTGTCCGTCATAGGCGGCTTTGAGAGCTTCCTGCTCGGCGAGGAACTTTGAGCGCTTGTAGTGACCGATCATATCGGCGAGGGAGACGGGCGTGTTCTCGTCGACGATGGTGCCATCGGTCTTGAAACCCATGGTGGCCACGCTGGAGGTGTAGATGACGCGGCGGACGCCCTCTTCGCGGGCGATGCGGAGCAGCTCGCGGGTGCCGTCGACGTTGACGGCGTACATCTGTTTCGGGTCGCGGACCCAGAGGCGATAGTCGGCGGCGACGTGGAAGACGAAGTCGCAGCCGCGGATGCCGAGGCGGAGCGATTCGGGGTCGAGCAGGTCGCCGGTGATGGTGGTCAGCGCGGAAGGCGCGGCCATTCCGGCGAGATTTGAGAGATTGCTGGACTTGCGGACGAGGAGGCGGAGGTCTGCTCCCTGGCTGGCAAGGACTTTGGCTACGTGACTGCCGACGAATCCGGTGGAACCTGTGACAAATACTTTCATTCTGACTTCGATCTCCGGGGGGATCCTCCCCCTGCTTTTGTACGGAGATCTTTTATTATCAATTACTTATAAAGCAAAACTTTACGGGAATCGTTTATTTTCAATGACTTAGATGACTACACCGTACGGAATCGTTTATTTTCAGCAATTTACGGAGAAATCGCGATCAAATCGGCCTCTGACTTGGAGTCCTCTCTGAAATCAGTTCCCTATATCTAGGATACCCGATCAGAAAGAAATATACGCCAAATGCATGGCTGCGGAAGTGCTTTCCGATGAAAGAGTTAGAGAGAATGTTTCGTAAAAGGGACTTGACAAAGATTGCTGTGGATTTCCAGAGAGGCTATTTTCTTGGGGTGGGGCGTTTGCAGGACCGCCTGCCAGAAAAGGCCGTTTTGAGGCGAATTGTTGCGGATTAGCCTAGTAAAAGGCGCACATGGAGATGTCTCTTCCCTCGATCGTGGCTATCTTTCTTGAGCCGCGATAAATCTGCACGGCATGCCGGCTGGTAATTTCCAGACGGTCTCCCTGCTGAAGGATGGCGGTGAGGTCGGTGGCTTCGGTTGATATCAGATCTTGCTGAGTGTAGGCAATTGACTCATTCAACAGGGGTGTGCGGAAAAGGTGAAGACCCCTTGTTTCGGTGTAGAGCACGTTTGTCTGCTGCAAGGCGACGAACCTTCTCGCCCAGTCGGCGTCGCAGCGGGCCAACATGCTGAAGGTTCGATCAGCTACTGCGGCGGCGACGGGACAGCGGAAGGAGCAGGGGAAGAAGCTCAGCAGCGAGTATCCGAAGTACTGCGCTGTGTAGTTGAGCCGCCAATCGCAGGGTGTGTTGGTTGGGGTGTTTTCGAGCACGTAGGGAATGAAATCGTACTGCCTCTCTGCTGCTGAAGATTTGTGCTTGTCGAAGGCTTCGCGGCAACAGGCGGGAATGCCCAGCAGCGCTCCGAAGAGGTCGTCTTCGCCTGCTTCGTCGAGCATCTGGCCTGTCTCGGCGAGAGTTGCGTCGACAGCGATGTAGACGTTGCTGACTGCGCCCGGTTCATCGGGTTCGGCTGCTCTCTCCACTTGATTAGCCCAGCCGCCTTTTCCGTGGTCGGGGCGGAGGATCCAGGGATGCTTGCTGATGGCGATTTGGAATCCGTGGCGGACGGCGGCTGCCTGGAGAGTCGCGATCTTTTCTCTGCTTAAGGTGGTGCGGGAGATTTTGATGTTGGCGGCGGCGAGCAGGATTTCACGGATGGTGTTGTTGTCGAATTGGCCGGTGAGATCGCGATAGAGGTCGCGGTTGAGGTATGCGCCCTCGTCCCACGCGTTGCCTTCTTCGAAGAACGTGGCCCAGGGGCCTTGCAGACGCGGACGGCGACCGTTAACGTCGCTGGGCAGTTCGGCGTCGAGGGTTTCACGCAGGATTCTTCGGAGCCTTTGTTTTCGCGTTTCGACGGGCATTTTTCGGGCCTTAGAAGATGTGGGCGGCTGCCATTTCGGGGTCGGTGGCTTGTTGCTCTTCGAAAATCCTTCTGCGCTCGTTTGTTTCTTCAATGCTCACGTCCATCCTTTTGCGAACGTGGGCAAAGAGCTTGAGCAGGTCGGCGCACCACACGCTTGGATTGTCGAAGCCGCGAGCACTGGAATAGCGGTGCGGGAGGTATCCGCCACTGCAGGTTTCTGCTTCAGGGCAATTGAGGCAAGTTTGCGAGAGTGGCATGCCGGCGAAGATAGCCTGGGAGTGCATGGTCTCCGTGTGCAGGAGGTTAGAAAAATCCGAGTCGCGAATGTTCAGCTTGATGCGCGAGAGTCCGTCGCTGCAGGCGCGGAGATTGTCGAGGCCCTCCATTTCGCCGTCTGGTTCGATGAAGACGTAGCAGGGGGGATCGTTGCCGATGGCTTCGCTGGTGCTTCGGCCGCCCATGATGACCCGGGCGACATTTTTCAGATCGTCGATGAGTATTTCCATCGTGCTCTCGTACCACCAGTCGTCGAAGATGGGAATGAGGAAGTCGGCGCAGGGAGTGGGGCCGTAGCGCTGATGGATGGGCGCTATGGTGTCGTGCGTGAAGTGCGGCATGAGGTAGGTGATCTGGTTGCAGCCGAGATCGAGAAAATGATGGTGCACGGTAAGCGGATTGGCTCCGAGTGGAATGACACAGCCCACGCCGTAGGGCACCTTCGCTTGCTGCAGTAGCTTGATGCCATGCACAACGCGGTCGTACGAACCTTGTTCGCGATGGTCGATGCGCGCGGCGTCATGGATCTCTTTGGGGCCGTCGATGCTGATGCCGAGACTCACGCGATGCTTGAGGAATGACTCGATCCATTGCGCATCGATCAGCGTGCCGTTGGTCTGCATGATGAGACTGAGTTGCATGCCCGAGAGGACGGCGCTGGCGCGCGTGCACCAGGCATCGAAGGTCTGAGCGCCAAGAAGACAGGGCTCGCCGCCGTGGAAGACGATGCGGAAGTTATCCTGACCTGTGGCCTGGCAGTGCTGGGAGATGCGGGCAAGCGCTGTGTCAAAGACCTGATCGGACATGAGCGCAGGCCGCATCTTCCAGGTAGAGTCGGCCATGTTGTAGACGTAGCAGTAGGAACAGTTAAGATTGCAGCGCGAGGCGACCTTAAGGATCGCCTGGTTGACACACTTAGATTGCTTGCTCATGCTAAGGCTCCCGCATGGCAATAAGTTCCCCTACTGCAAACTAATTCCGCTCCTCGTAAGATGAATAACTTCAGAAATGCAAAGTAGGATTGGCCCGTTCAGCTAGACCTGCGTGTAGACAACGCTGTAGTGAGTGACGCTGAAGTGGTGGGTTGGCACAAGGCCTGGGACTTTGAGTTCGCTTTCCAAAGCACTTTTGAGAGCGCCCTCAACCTTTGAGGCTAATGCATGTGGTATCGGCTTATCGTCTATCTTACCTTCGATTGTTACTTTCTCGGCCATAGTTATACTCCTTAGGCCCAAATGTTTAAAGCATTAGGGAGCGTAGGTTTTTGCGAGGAGTTTGTCAAGGAGAAAGGGGATGTCGTATTAGAAGTTATCGATCATCCAGGCGTTGTTGTCGCCGGGTACTTCGAGCCCGAGAATTCCGTGGCGGCTGTCGGGGGCCTGGATCATAAACCAGAATGAGGTATTGGCTGCGCCTTCGAGTGCGACGGACGTCTTTCCGTCTCGATTGACCTCAAGCATGACAGGGGTTCCGGCCGGAGTGACGCTCTGCATCTGCATGCCCTTGCCGTCGGCGCTCCAGTCGCCGTTCTCGAGCCGCCAGTCATTCAGCGTGACCGTCTTGTCTTCGTGGACAACTCCGTTCTCAAGCGAGAAAAACCGAATGCGATGATCGCCGGGAAAGACGGCGAGCGTTTTGCCGTCCGGAGACAGGCTCCAGTTGTCCCAGCTGTCGCCACTTCTCAGGAGTTCGCGGCCGACTCCATGTTCAGGGTCAAAGGAGACATAGATCATGTCACCGCCCTGGGCTTTGCTGTACAAGCACAATGTCGAAGGCAGGCGGGCGAACTGATGATTCGTAATACCAAAGTCCTGCAGGACCAGCTGCGGAGAGCCGCCTGCTACTGCCAGTCGCATCACGGATGCCGGGAGTGAGTGGTTCGCCGGATCGACCCGCGATTGGTATAAAATCTGCGAACCATCGGCGCTCAGCCGAGGCAGGAAGATGCTGTGTCCTTCGACCAGGACCTCCGCCGTAGTTTCATCCATCGCCTGTTCAAACAGCGCCCAAGTGCCATTCCTGTTGGAAATGAACAGCACGGTTCTGCTGTCAGAGAGCCAGCCGGTAGCCATATTGCCGTTCGCATCCAGTGTCAGCCGCCGGGGCGTCTTCCACTTCCGGGTACTCAAGTCAAAATCAGAAATGAAGGCTTGTATCTGGGGGTCTATTCTCCAAAGAACAAGCCGCTTGCCGTCTGATGTAACGCTCATTCCTCCGATCTGTCCATTGTTCCGGTCACGCTGAATCATTCCGGCCCGTACGACTTTGTGCTGGACACGGCGGCACAAGTCACGACCGTCGATCCCACGCTGGCTTCGGAACTGCACCTGAAGGTGCTGGGGGTGACGGGAGTGACGGGGGCGGGTTTTTCCACGCGCGCGTCGTACGCACAGCTGGAGTCGGTGCAGGCGGGCGCTTATGCGCTAAAGAACCAACTGCTTTTCATCCACAACCTTGGGCAGATACAAGTGACAGACCCTCGCGTGCGCGGTATTCTCGGCGAAAACTTTCTGGAACATTTCGACCTGTTTATCGACTACGCGCACGGAATTGTCTGTCTCGATGAGATGAAGCAGATGCAGGAAAAGATAAAGGGCGAGCGCATCGCGCTGGCGGCGCCGCCGCATTCTGAGCAGAACCTGCCGTTTACGCAGCCGCTGATTGTTCCGGTGCGCGTTTCCGGTGCAGGACGACTGTTGCTCCTGCAACTGGATTCCGGCATCGACGCACCACTGCTGTTTGACCTTGGAAAGCTACAACCCACCGTCTTTGCGAGTTCGCCCCTGCATAGCCGCGGTACAGACGGAGTGGTGCATGCCTATACCGTTCTGCCGCCGCAGGAGATTCATGTAGGGCTGCACTCCTTCCAACAGATTTCATTCGTCGCTCCGGTTGCTCCTGGGAAGAACGTTCCAGACGCTGGAATGGATGGAGTGCTTCCGACGGCTCTTTTCCGTAGCATCTTCATCAGCTATACAGACCACTTTGCTGTTCTGGACCCCTGGTAGCGGAGGTGATGGGCCAAAGGGTACGAAACGCAAGGGCCCGAATCTCGGGCGCCCGATCCTTTGTGTAGCCAGGGGGGAGAGCAATGTCCTTGCCTGGCACCCTCCGGGTGGTGAAAGAACCAATCCGTCTGACCTCCCGCGCGAGAACACGCTGCCCTACAATAAAACACATGGTACTTTCCGAACGATACACAGACGAGCACGCAAAAGCCGGACTCGACTTCGCTTTCCCATCCATCGAAACCTGGAAAAACCAGTTTCCCGGCTATGAAATCCTGATCGACGATCCCGAATTCACCTCCGTCTGCCCCAAGACCGGCCTTCCCGACTTCGGCATCATCACGCTGCGCTACATGCCCCGCGACCTGTGCCTCGAACTCAAGTCCTACAAGGAATATCTCTTCGCTTACCGCAACCTCGGCATCTTCCAGGAAAACGTCACCAACCAGATACTCGAAGACGTCGTAAAAGCCTGCAACCCCATCTGGGCCGTAGTCAAAGGCGATTTCCGCCCCCGCGGCGGCATCTCCACCACCGTCGAAGCCCGCTGGCCCCGCCCACAAACCGAATAACTTCGCACTCCCGGAATCTGCAGTTTCTCGGCTTCAGCAATAAAATGAGTGCCCCATCCTATGCGAAGCATAGGGTGGGAAAGCAGGATGCAGGTTCAGGAAATCAGTACGGCCAGTAAGAGTGGAACCCGAAGCTGATATCATGCGGACTCACCGCATGACAACAGAACTCCAGCGATCAAAACCCTCCGCAGCACAAACCGCGGGCATCGCTCTCTTCCTGCTCACCTCCCTCAACCTCTTCAACTTCATCGATCGCTACGTTCTCCCGGGCGTCCAGCCCCTCGTGCAAAAAGAATTCCACGTCAACGATGCGCAGATGGGCATGCTCACCACCGCTTTCTTTTTCACCTACATGATCGCGGCACCGCTCACCGGATGGCTCGGCGACCGCTTCCCGCGCCGCCCGCTCATCGTCGCCGGCACGCTCCTCTGGAGCATCGCCACCCTCTTCACCGCAAACGTCCACAGCTACGACACGCTGCTTTTCCGCCACGCCATCGTCGGCATCGGCGAAGCTACCTTCAGCATCTACGCGCCCGCCCTCCTCGCCGACTTCTACCCTGAAATCGACCGCAATCGCGTCCTCAGCATCTTCTACATCACCATCCCCGTAGGAGCGGCGCTCGGCTATCTCATGGGCGGAGTCCTCGGCCAGCATTACGGCTGGCGCGTGCCCTTTTTCATCGCCGCCCTGCCCGGAGTACTCATCGCCGCCGGCTTCTGGTTTTTCGTCAAGGAGCCGGAACGCGGAGCCGCCGATGAACTCAAGCCCACATTGACTCGCACCACCATAGTCGGTTTCGCGCACAACCCGGCATTCTGGACAGCCACCCTCGGCATGGCCATGTGGACCTTCACCGTCGGCGGCATTTCCACCTTCCTGCCAACATTCTTCGTGCGCTTTGGCGGATATTCCGTCGCCGCCGCCGGCATTACCACCGGCGCCATCACCGCCATCGATGGCCTGCTCGGCACCGTCGCCGGTGGATGGCTCGGCCATCTCTGGCTTCGCAAAAACCACCGCGCGCTGTATCTCATCTCCGCATGGAGCATGCTGGTCGCCATCCCCGCCGCTGCGGCCGCGATCTTTGGCCCGCGTTCCCTCTTGCTCCCGGCAGTCTTCCTGGCCGAATTTTTCCTCTTCCTGAACAACGGCCCGCTGAACGCCTGCATCGTGAACTCCGTGGCCGCCCCCATTCGCTCCACCGCCCTCGCGATCAATCTCTTCATGATCCACGGCCTCGGCGACGCCTTCTCGCCGCGCCTCATCGGCCACATCTCGGATAGAACCGCATCATTGCGCATCGGACTCGGCGCCACTCTGGTCTCGCTCGCCATCGCCAGCATCATCCTCTTCACCGGCTCGCGCTTCGCCCCGATCCTGCCCGAAAGCGAAGACAGCCACCAACTCTCCGCAATTCACTAAATAAAGGTTGTCATCCTGAGCGCAGCGAAGGATCTGCTTTTCTCGAGCAGCAGCACGAAAACGGGTGCCCCATCCTAACGAAGTTAGGGTGGGAAAGCACAACAGTCGACTTACGAACTCCGAATAGGAACGCAATCATAGATACTGAAAACGAATGCGAACAGCAGCCATCATCCTCAACTGGCTTATCGCCCTGCTCTGGGCATGGCGCACCACATCCGCCCGCCGCAATCTCCCAAAACTCCCGGACCTGCTCAAAGAGAGCATCACAACCGAGCAAACACCACAGCCGCAGATCACAGTCATCGTCCCCGCCCGTAACGAAGAACAGGCCATCGAGCAAACCCTGCGCTCCCTCTTCGCGCAACAGAACATCTCCATCGAGATCCTCGCCGTAAACGACCGTTCCACCGATCAAACCGGCGAAATCATGGATCGAATCGCCGCCGAAGGCCGCGCAAAAGGAAGGAGCATCAGCGTCATCCACATCCAAGAACTGCCCGCAGGCTGGATGGGCAAAACGCACGCCATGGCCCTCGCCGCCCGACAGGCCACAGCCCCGTGGCTGCTCTTCACCGACGGAGATATTCTCTTCCGCGAAGACTGCCTCAGCCGCGCCCTCAGCTACGCCGAGCGTGAGGCCGACCACCTCGTCATCTTTCCCACCCTCGTTTTCAAAAGCGCGGGCGAGCGCATGATGGTCTCATCCTTTCAGGTGCTGGCGTTTCTTTCGCAGCGCCCCTGGAAAGTTTCAGACCCTAAGAATCGCGAGTCGATAGGCATCGGCGCCTTCAATCTCATCCGCACCGATGTCTACCGCAGCATCGGAGGCTATGAAGGCCACCGCATGGAAGTCCTCGAAGACATCAAGCTCGGTTACCGGGTGAAGTCCCATGGCTTCCGCCAGCGCATCGTCTTCGGCCGCGACCTCATCCGTGTCCACTGGGCGGCTGGCACCCTTGGCATCGTCCGCAACCTCACGAAAAACGTCTTCGCCGTCTTCCGCTTTAACCCGCTGCTTTTGCTCGCCGCTTGTATCGCAATCGCAGCCTTCTGCCTGATGCCATTTCTGGGCCTCTTCGGTCCTTGGGGGATGCTTACCGCCAGCATTCTTGCCTTGGGATCATCCCTCGAAATGTATCGCTACTGCGAACGCCGCATGAACGGCATCCCCACCGGCTACGTGTTTCTGCTTCCCGTAGCCGCCTGCATCATCGTCTATATGCTGCTGCGATCCATGATCGTCACGCTCGTCCGCGGCGGAGTCGTATGGCGAGGCACCTTCTACCCGCTGGCAGAACTCCGCAAAAACGCCGGCCCCCTCCGCTAATTCCAATCTCCCAACTCCAAACGGTGTCATCCTGAGCGAAGCGCAGCGAAGTCGAAGGACCCGCACGAACACGCTTTTAGCCTGCCCTGAGCGTAGTCGAAGGGTTCGTGCGCCTTTTGCCTTGCAAAGCAAGGCCGCGTTTCTTCAGCACCTGCAAGGAAACGGGCAAGGTCCAAGCTAGCCAGGAAAAGTACAGCTCAATCAATGAGCCGTCTGAAACACGCTCCGATGACGCCCGCTCTTGAGCGAAGGATCACTGATCGCTGGCCTCCCGTCCTCCGCCGAAAACCCATGCAGCAGCGCCGGATTCGGCCGGAACTTCTCCGCCCCTCCATGAAACTGCCGGGAATCGCTCAGCAGAATCTCCGCGCGCCCACCGAAAGGCCGCACCACGCCCCGAATCCGAATATCCTGCGCCCGAAACTGGCCCAGATCGCCAACCGTCTTCCGGTCCCCATTCGCGCTCATCACCGTAAACCGGCACTGCTCGTCCGGCGTCTCCGGACTGCATAGATCCAGAAACCGCGTCCCATCGGCTAACTCCACCACGTCGTAAACATGGGCCGCCAC
>DATGAD010000406.1:0-7460 GCA_035313725.1 Alloacidobacterium sp.
CGAACCAACCCGGCCTGCGAGTATTTCGGCCTGTGTGGTGGATGCCAATATCAGCACGCATCCTATGCGCAGCAGATTGAAATGAAGTTGAACATCCTGAGGGAGACATTGCAGCGAGCGATGCTTACGTCGTTTCCGGAGATTGTTCCCATCCATGCCGAGCCGTTCGCATATCGCAATCGCATTCGTTTTCATATACAGCGCGAGCCTTTCGCCCTTTGTTATAAGAAGCGCGCTTCGCATGCGAATCTGCCGGTAAGCCGATGCCCGATTGCTGCTCCGCTGTTCGAGCGCGCTCTGCAAGTAGCAACACAGATTGGAAGCAGGTACATTCGGGAATTCGACGAGATTGAATTCTTCACGAATGAAATTGAGAGCGAACTACTGCTGTCACTTTGGGCGCGACAACAAGTCACGGATTTACCTTCAACACTCAAGGGCTTTTGCGACACGCTGGGGCAGGAGCTTCCTGCTCTTACCGGAGCGGCAGTTTTTCCGGCGAAGAACACAGAATCATACGAAAAGAAACTGGCGGAATGGGGAGCGCAGGCGCTTACCTATCGGGCTGGCGAACACGCATACCGCGTGAGCATCGGCTCATTTTTTCAGGTGAATCGATTTCTGATCGATCGTCTGGTTCAGCTTGTTACTGCGGAGCTTTCCGGCAAGCTGGCGTGGGACTTGTACGCGGGAGTTGGATTGTTTGCGCAGGCGCTCAGCCACCGATTCGAGAAGGTCATCGCGGTCGAAGCCGCTCCCTCATCGTCGAACGATTTGCGACTTAATCTCTCCAGCGATAGCAACAAAACTGTTCGAAGCGGCACGCTGGAATTCCTGCGGCAGCAGCGCGGAGCAGTTCCCGATCTCATCATCGTGGACCCGCCGCGCACGGGGCTCAGGAGCAGCGTCGTCTCCCTGCTTACCAAAGTAAGGCCCGAGAACATCGTTTATGTCTCATGCGACCCGGCAACGCTCTCTCGCGACCTGCATGCGTTGGTAGAATCCGGCTATCACCTCAGAACCATGCACATGGTAGACCTGTTTCCGCAGACCTTTCATCTCGAAAGTGTCACGGTGCTGTCGCTTCGCTAGGTCTACCTGCATCCTGTTGTGGTGATGATGGCCGACCATGCCTCGGGCAGCGACACAAGCCGCGACGTTCTCTCCCGTCACGGAACCACTGCGATTCTATTTCCTTCCACTCCTGTTTGCAGCTGTATGCTTTTCGTGCGGTATCTCTGTTGCATGTTTTGTCTGGTTGATGCCCGCGCTGTTGCTCATCGGGCTCCTGCTCTGCGGCGTCTTGAGCCTGCTTGCCGCTCATAACGCGCATAGAGTCTCGCTCGTAGCCCTGGGCGCGGTCTTTCTTCTTCTTGGCACCTTCTGCGCAGAAACTGCGCCGCGACCCGATCCCCAGACACAACTTGTACAACTCGCAGACGGCACACCTCGAACCGTCGAAGGGATCGTCATTCGGTTGGGGCCTGTGCACCATATCGAATCAACGCTGCCCTTCTCAGACAAAACACGCGAAGAACAGAGTGAGCAGATACAGCTGAAACTAACTTCCGTGACGGCAACGGATGGCACAACACGGCCGCTTGCAGGCGGCATCTCTCTTACGCTTTATGCACTACTCGATGCCGCGCTCCCCAGCTTGAGTTGCGCCGATCAGGTGCGCGCCGTCGGAACTCTTCGGCAGCCGGAGCGATACCTCGATCCCGGCGTCTGGGATGAGCGTGGGTACATGCTCGCCGAGGGAATCGGCGCCTTCGGCAGCAGCAAAGCGGCTGCAGTCACCGTCATTTCCAAAGCGTCCCGCGCTTCATTTTCTTGCTGGCTGCGCACACTGCAACAGAACACAAGCTCACGCCTGATTGCATTTACGGAAAATCAAGCTCACTCTACAAAGCTGTCTTCTTTCCTCCGGCTGAACGGCGAAGACGCGACCATGCTGACGGCGATGCTGACCGGAGACCGCAGCTATCTCTCACGCGGCGTACGCACTGGCTTTGAGCGCACAGGCTCGTTTCACTTGCTCGTAGTCTCAGGAATGCACCTGGCAATCTTCGCCGGGCTGATCTTCTTCGTCGCCAAAACCATCCGCATGCCGCGAGTGGCAGCAACGGGCATTACCATTCTGCTCGCTTTCTGCTATGCGCTTTTCACCGGATACGGCCAGCCGGTGCAGCGCTCTTTCTGGATGATCACGCTGTTCCTTTTCGGACGGCTGTTGTGGCGAGAGCGCAGCGCGCTGAACGCAATCGGCTTCGCCGCGCTTGGGCTGCTCGCAATCCATCCCCCGGCGCTCTTCGAAGCCGGCTTCCAGATGACGCTACTCTCCGTGCTGGCAATCGCAGGCATCGCCGCGCCCATTGCCGAGAAGTCCTTCGCACCTTACCTCTCCGCATTGCGCAACCTGCATCTCCTGTCGATTGACCCCGCATTGCCACCCCGTGTCGCGCAGTTTCGTGTCAGCCTTAGGCTCATCGTCGAACATGCGCGCCTCTTCGTTGGCCGTCGCGCGTCCAGTTGCATTCCGTTCATCGTGCGCGTGTCTCTGCGCGCAATCGAGCTGCTCCTCATTTCCGTCATCGTCGAGCTGGTCATGTCATTGCCGATGGCGCTCTACTTTCACCGCATCACAGCTTTCGCGTTGCCGGTGAACCTCCTCGTCGTCCCCCTGCTTGGCATCCTGCTGCCATCGGCTATTCTCACCCTGCTCACCGTCCTGATTGTGCCCGCCATCGCATCAGTGCCAGCCACGGCGACGGCAGCCGTGCTTCATGCAGTCCTCTGGGCTGTGCACCTGTTTGCCGACTCGATCACAGGTGATCTGCGCATACCCACTCCCTCGATTCTGGCCACCATCGTTTGGATCGTCATGACCGCTTTTTCGATATGGATCATCCGGCAGAAAAGGCTCGCCATCGCCGTTGCGCTGGTTTCGCTCGGAGTGGCCGCTGCCGTCGTGGTCCTGCCGCATCGCATGCTCTATCGACGCGGTGCGCTTGAGATCACAACCATCGACGTGGGACAGGGCGACTCCCTCCTCGTGATCACGCCCGAAGGAAAAACACTGCTGGTCGACGCCGGCGGCATCGCAGGTGCAGCTCCTGATGCGAAATTCGACATGGGCGAGGACGTAGTCTCGCAAGTCCTGTGGGCTCGCGGCATCCGCAAGCTGGATGCGGTGGCGATCACCCACGCCCACGCTGACCACATCGGCGGCATGTCCGCGATATTGGCGAATTTTCGCCCGGATGAGCTATGGTTTGGCCGCAATCCGGACTCCCCAGCCTATGACCGCTTGATGCGCGAAGCGAAAAAACTGGGCATCCGGACGCAGCGGCACGAGGCTGGTGACTTCTTTCGCTTCGGCAGCGCAGAAATGCGAGTGCTTTCTCCAGCCGTTGGCTATCTCCCCAAAAGCACCCCCAGCAACGACGATTCGCTCGTGCTGCGCGTGAGCTATGGCGATACCTCCGCTCTGCTGGAAGGCGACGCAGAGGCCCCCAGCGAGACGCGCATGGTCGCCCTGGGAGGCCTGCACTCCGACCTGCTGAAGGTCGGCCATCACGGAAGCAAAACATCTACCACTCCCGGATTTCTTGCCGCAGTATCGCCGTCTTATGCGGCCATTTCCGTCGGACAGCACAATTACTATGGGCATCCGAAACTTGAGACGTTGCAAAAGCTTGAGTCGGCGCATGTTCATACTTATCGCACTGATCTGCTTGGAGCTTCCACGTTCTATCTGGATGGGAAGCACATAACAGCCGCCGGATGGGACCAGTTTCCGGTTCCGTAACCGTACCCAATTCGGTCACCGGGCATCTTTTCCATTTCCAGAGCATCCTGACCGTTGTACGATGACGAAAAAGCAAGCCCCAACGTCGTCTATGGAGGACAAGAATGGGCCCAAGTGAAGTTGATGGAAACCGAGACCTTCCGCATACACACATCAACTCCCCTGCAACAAATGATTCTTCGCGCCAGACCCCGGAAGAGTTGCACGAAGAGCAGCGCAAAATCCGCCGCCTGCAAATGATGATGAACATGGTGATGTCCGTCATCAGCCAGGACGATACGATGACAGTGGACGAAGCCGCCGAAATGGTAGCCGACAGCCGCCGCGCCGCGCTCACCATGTTCCCCGACAAGGAACTGGCTTACAACCTGATCTACAAACCGCGCCTGCAGCGGTTGATGCGCGAGCGGTACCGAATCCAGTAAAACTTATTTCTGATCGATGCCGGTAAGCTGGAACGTGATCGTTCCCCAGAAGAGACGCGCCCGCATCTGCACCGGCATGTGATGCTCGTCGTCCGTGTACCAGATCCAGATGTTGCCGCGGTTCTTCACCACGCCGGCGTCCGCGGTAGGCTGTACGCGGATTGTCTGATACGTTCCGGTAGGCGTTTTAACGGATTCCTTGCCCTCGATCTTTACCGTGACCGGAATGGTTTTGCCTGCGTCAAAAACCGGAACCTGGAAGCTCTGCCCCGCCTGCAACTGCTGCGATGCGATGTAGAAAATCGCAGAAAGCAAGTCGGACACGCATGAAGGAATCGCGGTCTCCTCGTGCTTGCTGATTCCTGAAACAAGGTTCTTTTCATCAAGGATCGCCTTGCCCTGCGTGTAATTAAACTTCAGATCGCTGTTCACCTGGCGACGGCCTTCAATCAACTGCTTGCTAAAGCCGTAAGAGCAACCGGTGCGCCGATTGAATGAGGACTGAAAGCGGTCGCTGACGCGAAAGATTAGATTCACGGCGCCAATCGAATCACCTTCGACGTTAATACGATGTGTATCGCCGTCTGCTTCCTGGCGAAACGTAACCGTGCCTGCCGGAAATACACGCCAGTCCACGCTGTAGGTGAGGCTTTGCTTTGCCGGCAGACCGAGGCCGGGATGAGGGGGCGGCAGTTGCGGCGTGCTCTGGACCACCGCGTTCTGCGTAGTCTGGGCCCGTGTGCCAGCAAGCAACAGAAAACACAATACTATGGGGAAGAATCTACGACACCAGTTCAAATTCTGTGCTCACTCTTCTAATGCTTGAAAATAATTCTGAGGGCGAGCACAGCATAAATGGCCGTCGCACCCATGAGTGCATTGTACTCGCGGTGCTTGCGATACAAAGGGAAAGAAAAGCTGCCTCGTTCCGTTTCGGGACTGCCCGCAATGCGTGCAGGACGCATTCGTGGCATCAAACGCGGAACACTGGCGGCATAAATATCGAAGTCCGCAAACTTCGACCGTAAAAAAACCTCTTCCGAGCGAATCACCGGAATATAAATGAGGGCAAAGAGCGCGGCAAGCAGCAGCACAATCACAATACTTTTCGATGCGGCCGCAAAGCCGAAAGCGATCAGCATCGACCCCACATACAGCGGATTGCGCGTGTAAGCGTACGGTCCGGTCATGGTTAGCTCCGCATTCTTTTTGACGTATCCCGCGGCGTATCCGCGCAGCCACAAGCCGGGGATGACCAGCACCAGGCTCCACGCCATCGAAACAAAGGTAGGGCGCGCCAGCCAGATGTAAACCCCGGCAAAGACAAACCCCATAGGGACACGAATGCGCCGCGCGATTCTGCTCCAGTCAGCCGGCATCTTCTAAAAGCTCCATGGCGGCACTCCAAACCTGGCCCGGCGATATCGTCAGCAGGCCAGCTTCCGGTTCAGCGCGGCGGCTGTGATCGCGTTTGCTCTCAGGATGCCGCAGCACGCGAAATTTGCCGCCGAAAGGCCCATTACGCGCCGGATCAGTAGGCCCAAAAATGCCCACCACAGGCTTTCCGAGTGCTGACGCCAGATGCAGCGGCCCGGTGTCGCCTGCAATCACCAGCGCGGTGCGACGCGTCAGCGCGATCAGCTCGTCAAGCGTGGGCGAAAGCGCCAGAGCGATGTCTCCACTCGCAGCGTTCAGCTCGTTTGCCAGCATCTCCTCACCTGGACCGGAATTGATCACCACACCAAAACCTCCTTCAGAAAACAAACGTGCTATCTCGCCATAGCGTTCCGTGGGCCATCGCTTCGCGCCCCACCCGGCGCCGGGATTCAGAATCACGAACGGCTTGCCGCCCAACGCTCCAAGTTGCGCATCGCAGTACCTCTCTGCTCTTTCGCTGACCGGCAGCCACGGCAGCATGATCGGGAGTTCTTCGCGAGCAACAGCATTCGCCACCTCCACCGCCTGCTCGATCACATGCGTTCCTTTGGTCGGAATAGCCTCGTCAAAAAGGAATCGCGCCGCCCACTCGCGCGGCTTTTCTTCGCCGATAAGACGCTCGGTGTGCGCCAACTTTCCCAACACGGCCGAGCGCACCGCGCCCTGCAGATCGACACAGACATCGTACCGCGCAGCACGCAGTTCGCGGCGCGTGCTGCGTAACTGCTCAATCGTCCGCGCGCTCAACGGACGGCGCGCCCACTCCTTTGCAGGAACGATCTGCAGCTGGTCTGTCACAGGCATCGTCGTCCCCCTGGTCTCAGCACCTTCGGCAGCTAAGAGACCGCGCCACTGCGGCTCAATCGCCCAGCCAATCATCCACTCCGGATGCTTTGCGCGCAACGCTGTGACCGCTGGCAGGGCATGGAGAATATCGCCCATCGCGCCCAGCCGCAAGATGAGCACCCGTAACTGCTGACTTTCTGTTGGCAAACTTTAATTTTCTCACAGCGAGCGGGCAAAGCTGGCCGGTAGAAGTGTCTCAAGATGACGCACCACGGCTGCCTCATCGCTTAAAGCCGTCTCCAATTTCACAACCTTGAGCGGTGCAACAGACGCAAGCAGTTCTTTCTGTGCAGGCGACAGTCGCACAAAATCTTTCTCCGTCGTGAGAAACCCATTCGCACCTTGCGCTTGAGCCAGACGGATCAGCTGCTGCATATCTGTTTTGTCGTAGCGATGATGATCGCGGAACGCTTCCTGTGCGATCACTTCCACACCAGGCATCTGCAGCAATCGAAAAAATTCTTCGGGTCGGGCAATTCCGCAAAAGGCAACGACCTTCCCGAGATTTTCCGGAATGAGAATCGAACGCTTGATCCACCAGATCGTCTTCTCTATGCCGCGCTGCTTCAACTCCATTTCGAGATCGGCATCCTCCTCCCGCAAAACCAGCACTGCAGCGCGTTTCAGCGCACCGACCGGCTCCCGTAATCGTCCGGCTGGCAATAAGGTTTCCTCCAAATCGCTCCGATGGATGACAACAATGTCCACTGCCCTCGTCAGCTTTCGATGCTGGAATCCATCATCCAACAGGTGTACTCCGCCCCCTGCTCCATCTCCTTCTGCTAGAACACCCGCCGCACAGCGGCTCGCCCCCACGTACACAGGCACGTCTGCCGATTGGGCAATGAGCAGCGGCTCGTCGCCAAAGCGCTCCGCATCGCCTGCGGGATCGACCCGCTCGACCGCATCCGAGCGGCGGCCATAGCCTCGCGACAGTACAT
>DATGAD010000407.1:0-18258 GCA_035313725.1 Alloacidobacterium sp.
AAGACATTCCTCTCTATAACGAGGATCTCGACCAGACGCCCGGTATTCCTTCTGTTGCCGCGTTCAAGAAAATGATCGCGGATAGCGACGGGGTCCTGATCACAACACCTGAATATAACCACGGCGTGCCTGGCGTGCTGAAGAATGCACTCGACTGGGCTTCTCGTCCGGTCTTCGAGTCATGTTTCAAGAACAAACCCGTCTCGATCATCAGTTCGTCCAAGGCCTTCACCGGCGGCGTCCGGGCTCAGTACCAGTTGCGAGAGGCGCTGATTTCCATGCACGCACACCTCGTGATGGGGCCAGAGGTTGTCGTTGGTGGCGTTCACACGAAGCTCGCGCAGGATGTGTATCAGGACGAGAACGGACTGACTTTTATGCTGCGCTCTCTTGATAGGTTTCGTGAAGAGATTCTGGGGCGTCGCCTGGTTTATGCATAGGAAAGGATCATGCTCAAGCGATTCCAATGCGTCCTTTTCCTGATCCTCATCTCTGCAACTTCGCTCGTCGCGCAGACGCACGTCGCTGAGCCGGCTGTGAACCTGGGTGACACTAGTTTTCTGGACGGAATCGGCGGACCTGGCGTGGTTATTGAAGAAATTGGAGACGGAGCACATGAAGGAACGGTTGTAGACGGCTCCGGAAGTCCGATTGCAGGAACTGGCGCTGTGAATAGCATCAGCCAACTAACCCACGTCGCGTGGCTTACTCATAAGAGAATTCTGGGCGGTTGGTACGGGACTGAAGTAGTGGCGGCTGCCGCGCACGTCAACGCTGGCAGTATGGGACAATCCGGTGGCTGGGGAGCACTCACGGTGTCTCCGTTCATCCTTCAATGGAGTGAGCAAAAGATCGGCCATGTCCCGATCGATCAGCGAGTCGTCTTCGATTTTGATCTACCCGTGGGCGCTTACACACGATCTTCCGCTGTAAATATCGGCACGAATACATTCACCGTTCATCCGTATTACGCGATTACCGCATTCCCAGCCAAACGTATCGAGACCAGTTGGCGCGTTCACTATTTATGGAATTCGACGAACGATAGCCCGCCATTCACAACAGGCGCTCAATCGACACAGGCAGGACAGGCGATTCACTTCAACGCTACTACTGCGTACAACTTTGGTAAACACCTTTGGATCGGCCCAAACGCCTACTACCTCCGGCAGATTACGGATGGCCGTGTCAATGGCGTCCCGCTTCGGAACTCTCCGGAGCAAGTAGGGGCGATCGGTCCGGGAATGGTCTGGAACTCAGGTAAATGGTTCTTCTATGCAAACGGCTATCACGAACTGGGCGTAAAGAATCGGCCTGAGGGAGACAAGCTCGTACTGAGGGTGGAAAAGATTTTCTGAACGAAACGAAGTACTTCGAAAGGAGAAGAAGAGAAAATGAGAATCCTGATCGCGTTCATTGTCGCATTCGCTATCGGTGCAGCTTCGCGATTGACCGGAGTTCCATCTCTGGCTCCGCAAGCGATCGTCGGTGCTCTCCTCATCGTCGCGATGAGTACCGGCTATGTTTCAGCAGACCGCCTTCTGAAGCGCCAGCCCTCAACCTCTATAACTGTGTCTGTATCGACAGACGTCAGTGCTGAACAGGATGCGAACGGACAGATCGCAAGACCTTCGCAGTCTCTCAGCGAACGGTCAGTCCCTTGAAGCCTGCAACGGGTCCCTGCCGGCCGAACAGGACCGAAAGTAGCGCGAGTCGAACGATGATCGTAGAGTCGATCCGATGACAGCTACGGCGACGAGGGATCCCTTGCTGCGACTGGACAATCAAATACTCGTCTATGCCTGTTAAGTCCCCCTTTGAGCAATTCGTCCTCAAGAGCTTAACTTGCCGAGGTCACCGTTTTGCTGGAACTATGAAGCGGTGGGATTGTTTCCGGAGCTCCGACGAACCGATCGGAACTAGACGTTGAGCACACTAGCACTGAGCGTTATAAGCAAAGCTGTTCCTGCTGTTGGATCGAAAGGCCGTGGAGTGCGATCAGCCCTTCGCCCGATCGGCTAGCATATGAATAGAAAGCATTCCTCGATATCTCTTCCCATGAGTCCATCCGGCCAGTGATCAACCCACCCTCTTCGAATAATCCATCAGACACTGCCCGGCGGATCCTTCCGTGGCTCGTTGCGGTCGCTTTCTTCATGGAGTCGCTGGATACGACGATTCTCAATACAGCTGTTCCCGCCATCTCTTCGGCCCTTGGCATTACTCCGCTCAGCATGAAGGCGGTGCTGGCGAGCTATACGCTGAGTCTCGCAGTCTTCATTCCCATCAGTGGATGGATGGCGGACCGCTTCGGAACCCGTCGTGTATTCGCTTCGGCGATTGGCCTGTTCACTCTGGGTTCGCTTCTCTGTGGGATATCGAACAACATCCATCTGCTGGTCGCGTGTCGCATCCTGCAAGGTTGCGGAGGGGCCATGATGGTCCCGGTAGGCCGGCTCACTCTGGTGCGAACATTCGCCAAGTCAGATCTGCTGCGTGCCATGAGCTTTGTTTCCATCCCAGCCTTGATCGCTCCCATGCTTGGCCCCATCGCAGGTGGCGTGATCGTCCGGTATCTTCACTGGCGCTTTATCTTCTTCCTCAATATTCCGATCGGCCTGGCAGGTTTGATCTTCGTTTATCTGCATCTGCCCGACTATCGCGAAGAGCAGACCCATCCCCTCGATATCGTAGGCCTGATCCTGTTCGGCTCCGGGATCGGATTGTTGTCATACGTGCTGGAGATATTCGGAGAGCACACTCTGAGCGCACGAGAGATGTCCATGCTTCTGGCAGTGTCCTTTGCCTTGCTCGCAGGGTACGGAGTTCATGCCCACAGCATTCCATTCCCTCTCTTGCAGCTCAGGCTGTTCGGCATCCGAACCTTCCGCGCCGCTGTGAGCGGCAGTTTTTTCACGCGACTGGGAATCGGCGGAGTACCGTTTCTTCTGCCGCTCCTTTATCAGGTCGGTCTCGGTTTCACGCCAATTCAATCCGGGCTGCTTGTCATGCCGCAAGCGATTGCCGCCATGAGCATGAAGACGATCATGCCGTGGCTTTTGAGGCGTGTCGGGTATCGTCGCATTCTCGTCTCGAACACTGTCGTCCTCGGTGTTCTTCTGATGGTGTTTGCGACGATAGGATTGCGAACGCCCATTTGGGCCATCGTGCTGCAGGCTTTCCTGTATGGAGCATTCACCTCACTGCAGTACTCGAGCATGAACACCCTGGTCTATGCTGACATTACGGACAAAGACACCAGTAGCGCGAGTTCCATCGCGAGCACGATGCAGCAGATGTCCATCAGCTTTGGCGTCGCGACTGCAGGATTAGCTACAGCGTTTTTTATCCCCACGTCTCGCACCGATCCGGCTGAAATGATCCAGGGAATCCACAAGGCGCTCGTCGCTCTCGGGATATTGACGATCCTGTCCACGATTGTCTTCCGTAGCCTGCGGAGCGGAGACGGCGATGATGTAAGTCAGCATAAGGTTCTTCACCCGGGTGGATGATCCTGATCCACAAGCTGCATCACGAGCACGATCCTGGCGGAACAATCCCCAGCTGCTCGAAGACTACTGCGGATATGAATGGGCCCGTTCACAAACCCGTTGAGAATCTCGGAGCAGCAGACCTTTGCCCGTTGCACGGCAGAGGTCGGGTGAGGGAAGCCGAGGGTGCTGAGGAGGGTGCTGAAGGATTTCCTGCCAGTGCTGCCATACCCAGCCGAAAATATGGTTTCGAACTGAGACTATATCTATTTCGAACTGAGACTATATCTATAGGTATTGGGTTCCGGTGCTAGGATCGCACGCATGCAAGCATAATGAAGGAGTTGGGCGTCGATCCCAAATGGGTAGCCGACCAGTTAGGACACAGCCTGGATGTAAGTCAGAACGTCTTCACACAGGTTTCAGTAGAGCAGAGGCTGGAAGCTGTGCAGCAACTGGAATCAGCTTTGGTCATGTAATGGTGTTCAGAACGATTTCAGGACCCGGTGGAATGTTGCAAGCTCTTGATTTGATTGGAGCGGGAGACCGGGATCGAACCGGCGACATTCAGCTTGGGAAGCTGACGTTCTGCCACTGAACTACTCCCGCTTTTTGAATCATTCGTTTTATGTTCGTTGCCAGCGCAAAGGCCAACTTGAAGAAGTATACCAAGCATGAGGCAAACGGCGTTTCATGACCGCAGTGAGGCACGACGTAAGCTGTTCCCAAACACGCCCAGACTGAGATGCGGAGCTTTATCCATTCGTCACGCCGGTCACGGACGTCCCTACCTGCGAGAAGAATTCGGGAACTCCACGCACCAGCGCCTTCAATCGAAATAGTGCTCCGGCGAGCGCCCCGTCTTCTCGTTGCTTGTCGCCGATGGCAGTGGTGATATAGATATCCGAATAATCTGTTCCACCAAAGGTGAGGCTTGAGACCTTTTGTGTTGGTAGCGCGTTTCTCCTGTCGATCCTGCCGTCAGCAGAAAGACGGACGATACAAGCTCCATCCCAAAGGGCTGACCAAAGCCGCCCCTCGGCATCGAGGGTGAGACCGTCGGGACACCCGTCGGCTTCCGCAAACCTGGCGAACACGCGCTGATTGCTGATCGCACCGTCTTCGACGTTGTAATCGAAGAAGTAGATTTCCCGGGCAAATGAATCAGTGTAGTAAAAGCCCTTTTGATCGCGAGTGAAAGCCATACCGTTCGAGCAGCCGATCCCTTCAAGAAGCAGGTGGGGCAATCCGTCAGTGTCCAGGCGATAGAGCCTCCCCTTGCTCACGCTGCTGGACATTGTGCCGCAGAATACACGGCCTCTGGGATCGGCGATGACGTCGTTGAAGCGGGATGATCTCTCGGCTTCAATCTCAGGAAGGACTTCTGTCAGCTCTCCGTCGTGCCATGTTGCTACAGCGCCGCGATCCATGAACAGAAGGAGAGAGCCGTGGCTCTGAATGGTGAATCCTCCGACGGTTTTTCCTTCATAGCATTTCTCGTGGACTCCCGAGGCGGGATCGTAGCGGAAGATTCTGCCATTGGGGATGTCGCACCAGTACAATCGCTTCTCAATCGGATGCCATAGCGGATTCTCGCCAGTCTCGCATGCATAATCGGCGATCAACTCTGGCTTTGCTTCCTCGACATGAGGGAATGGCTCGATATCCATGGTGCCTGACTCCCAGTCCATTATTGCCTGTTCAAGCTCATCTGGTTATTCGACAGGCGCTCGCAGCAGCGCGCTCCCAGACACGCGAACCGTGACAATTTCATGCGGATGAACCTCGACCTGGAATCCGCCTTCGCCATTGAGCGGCAGAGCCTTCAGGTTGCGTTCGACTGCATCGGTCTGCGTGACGTTCTTGATCGCGAGTAGCGGCGTTGTGATGTTGACTGTGCGCGCCGCTCCGCCAAGGTCGATGAGGCGGAGAATGGTTCCATCGCCGTCTTCTGCCGGCTTCCAGGTGTCGAGTAACAGATTCGGGTCGTCGATGGTGAGGAAACTGGACAGTTTGCCGTCGAGCGGACGGGGCAGGTTGAGGGCCTTGTCCTGCGAACTGATTTCGTCTGCTTCGAGCGGCGTTGCTTCCTGCCACCCTATGCGGCTGAGAGTTGCCGCGTCAGTCGATGCGGCACTGGTGACGACGTAGCGGAAGCGGAAGTCTCCGCCCTGCGCGGCGCGATAGTTGGTGTGCCAGTAGTTGTTCATGGCGTAGGCGAAGATGCTTCCGGGGCGCTGGCCGAATTCAGTTGGCCACGCTCCGCGGTTGATATCGCCCAGCGTGATGAGCGGCGTATCGAGAGGCATGACGGTTCCAGAGATGCCGTCCTGCTGCACAGAAACCCAGTGCTGTGCGGAGAACCACTCGTGGCCGGCGCCGGCGTACATGTCCTTTGAAGGATCGACAACGCCGTTCTGGATTTCGTACTGAAATTGAGGATGGCTCATGGCGAACGGGAAGGCAAAGTAGACGGCTTCTTTCGTCAGGATTTCTTTTTTCGTGACGTCTTCGATGAATTCGATTTTCTTTTCGTTTTCGAAAAGGCGGATTTCGGTGGTTATCTTCGGAGTGTTTTCCGTGGAACTTTCGAGAAGCGCGCGCCAGCCGTAGGCTGTGCGTTCAGTCGAGACTATCCGGCCTTGTGTTGCTGCGTGGATTTGCAGTTCGGGTTTCGGTGAGACGACGCGGTATTGCAGGATGCTGTTCGGTTCCTTGTCGCCTCCGGTGACATAAAGATATTGGCCGAAACGGTAGGTGCTGTTCTGGTCTACGAGTTCTTTCTGGAGTTGCTTGTCGTAGATGCTTTTTACTGCGCCGGAAGATGGGTCGAGTTCTACGCGGTAGTACTGGCTTTCGAGCGTGGTGCTGGTTGTTATTTCAGGAGAACTGGCGGCCTTCGCAGACGGACGAATGAAGTAGACCTTGTATCCGACGGGCGGCACGTCTTTCGCGACGAATTCAACGCGGCGAAAATCATTGCCTTCGTGGACGACCGAAAAGGGAACTGGCTGATCGGTAGCGCGATCTGCGATCTCGTTGCCCTTGTCGAGGTCGATGCTGACGATGCCGTCGCGTTTCCAATTGAGCGGATTGAAGACGATGATGCTGCCGACCCCTGTGGCGATGGAGTCGGCGAGGCTGGCCATGCTGCTGCGGAGCAGGTGATCGCGCAGATCGGCGGCGGTGGTGGCGCGCGAATCTTTTACGCGAAGCTGTTCGATTGCTTCATGACTGGTGGGATCGGAGACGCTGTTCGCGGAGAGCCATGTGTGCTCGTCCATCAGAACCATGCTCTTCCACATTTCGTTGAGCGCGTTCTGATCGACAGCGAGGCGCGGGTTTACGAGCGCGCTGATGGTGGCGAGTTTTTCGGCAGATGGCGCGCGGCTTTCGTTCTCGCGTTCAAGTGCCGCATAGAAGGCGTCGGAGCCAATGCCGTCTTCCCAGTAGGGACCGCCATCTCCGCGGATGGTCGGAATGTTGCCGTCGAACTGTTTTTCGATTTCGGCGAGAGCGTCGTGGAATCCTGAGTACTCGATGTGCGGGAAAGCGTAGAGGGCGTTCCACTGGTCTGCGAGTTCTGCCTGCTGCGGGAAGAGGTCGGTGTTCTCAACCTGCGTGCCGAAGATAATCGCGGCGTGCGCGCGGTAGTTGGCCTGCTGATACATCTGGAGGAAAAGCGGCACGATTTCTTCGCCTGTTTCCGGGAGCGGAGGCAGGCCGAAAAGAAACTGCATCTGCATGTAGTGCCGCGAATACCAGAACAGCACCTTCTGCCCGTCGGGGCCTTCCCAATACATGGGCGAGTTTTCGTTCAGATGACCTTGTAACAGGACGGGGGCGCGGTCATTGTTGCTTCCGGCAAGAAAGTACTTGATTCCTGCGGCGGCAAGCACCGATGGGTACGACCAGGTGTAAGAGGGAACATCTGTAATGTTGGCGAAGTTGAGAGGCGTCTTGTAGGTGCGGCTGAAGTTGGCGCTAGGATAGAGCGAGCGGATGAGGGTTTCAGCAGTCGGGAAGCCTGTGAGCACGTTGCTGTATTGCGCGGGGATGTAAAGCTGTTCGTGCTGGATTGCTGCGATCACGCGCTGCTTTTCCTGCGGCGTTCGTGTGTTGAGATATTGTTCGAGGTTCCACTCGCCGTCGGTGCTGAAGCGGAAGGATGGGTGCTTCGCGGTGAGATCCATTGCTTCGTCGAGGATGCGGCTTTGGATCGCGGCCACTTTTGCCTGGTAGTCGGTGTATCCCACGTCGAGGTGGACGTGCGGGACCAGGTAGAGGGTCCACTTCTTCTGCGGCCAAAGAGTTTGAGTGAAGTGCGTGGAGTGTCCGTTGAGATTTACCGCAATGCGCGCGCGTCTACTGCCTAAGAACTCTGGTATTGCGATAGAAATGCGCTCTTCGCCGAAATCCTGATCGGCGTGTAAAGGCTGGTTATAGTGATGATCCGCGACTTCAAGATCGACCTGTCCAGAGTGCGGACGTTCGCCGTAGCGGACGAAAACATCCACGCGCTCGGTGAGGGTTGATCCGCTTTGCTGATAAAAGATTGTCGGTTCGAGCTTGACGGTTGGAGATGCGGAGAGTGATGGAATCTGATCGAGTTCGATTTCGTCGTAGTTGAAGCCGGCGTCGGGGACACCCTTATCTGCCGTCGCGACTGCCTGCAGTGAAATGTTGTTCGTGCCTGTCTGGAGATAGCTTCCCGGAAAATCGAATTCGACGGTTGCGTGAGCGTAGGCCGGGAAAAACGCAGCCATGGTGTCGCCCATGCTGTAGTCCAATTCAGGATGCAAATAGAAGGTGCCGATGTGTCCGTTGACGGAGACGCGCAGTGCGGGCACGCTGGAACGCTCAATGAGCAGAGAAACGCGCAAGTGGTACGCGGGGGAAGGGCTGGAGGGCTGAGAAAACTGGATCGTACGCGGCGCTGCGGCCGGATTCGGTTTGCCTGTGCTGAAAAGAGCGGGCGCGTAGGCAGGCCAATTCTTTTCCGGATGATCCTTGTCTATGACAAAGGTGACAGGCTGTTGCGGTGCACTGTCGGCGAATTCCGCGGAGGAGCGGTCGAATATGCCAATACGCCAGACGGTGTTGCCGGTTTGCGCCGCTGAAGGCAGGCTGGTTGCCGCGAATAAGGCGAGGAAGATGCTCGCACACTTGAATTGCATGCAGACTCCGTCATGGTTGCGATTCCACTGCCGGTTAATAGTAAATCGCTATCACAGTATTTGCAGGGTTTTCAGGTTCGGAGTCTCGCTTTCGTTGCAAATATGAACCTGATCCGGGGCGAGAAATCTGAACATTTCACGGTGCGTCCAGCATGGGCACGTCGCGTGATAAATGACTTGAAAAGTTGCATTGCAAAGTGATGCCGATCGGGCGTATAGTGCTGGCCCAAGTGGCAGTCCGCTCTTTTTGCGTGGAAATCTGCGAGGGATTATGTCTTGTCTTTCCGCCAGGGCCGCGTCTCAGACATTGACTATCCGCTGCAGTGGTGCGGCAGCGCCTAATCTGTCTCTACCTTCTCGAAGCCACCCGATCCTCAAGTGCATGTAGGAGCCAACCATGAAAGTATGCGATCCCGTGTCGCTTATCTTGCGCAAGAAGGGTGGGACCGTTTGGTCTGTGCCCTCGAATATCACTGTCTATGGCGCCATGGAACTGATGGCAGAAAAAGAAGTGGGTGCACTTCTGGTGGTGGATGACGGCCACCTGCACGGCATTGTTTCCGAGCGCGACTACGCGCGGAAGGTGGTCCTGATGGGACGGTCGTCGAAGGATACTCCGGTGAGCGAAATCCTGACGGAGCCTCTGATTACCATTGCTCCTGATTGTTCCGTCGATGAAGCCATGCGACTGATCACCACGCACCGCATTCGACATCTTCCGGTGGTGCGCGATGAAAAGATCGAGGGATTGATTTCCATCGGCGACCTTGTGCAGTGGATTGCTTTCGCGCAGGACCAGACGATTGAGGATCTCTCGCACTACATTGAGGGAAAGTATCCCTGCTAAAAGCGGGCTGGCGATTACCCCAGATTGCGCGTGGCGGAGACGATCGCGTTCCAAAGTGGCGTGGGATAAAGGCCCAGCAAGAAGACAAGACCCGTCAGAACGGCCAGGGCCAGTGTTGCCGGTAATGGCAGCATTGGCGTGACTGGGCCTGTGTCTTCAGTTTTCGCATACATGGCTGCAAGGATGCGAAGGTAATAGAACAGGCCGATGGTGCTGCTCACCACGAGCGTGAAGAGAAGAATCCATCGGGACTGCGAAGCACCCGCCGCAATGACATAGAACTTGCCGAGGAAACCTGCCGTGAGCGGAATTCCGGCGAGGGAGAGAAGCATTGCTGTGAACGCTGCCGCGATAAAGGGCCTCCGCCAGAAGAGTCCGCGATAATCGTCGATAAAGGCGGCTTCGCGCTGCGGACCAGAAAGAATGGTCATCACGCCGAAGGCACCGAGGATTGTGGCGAAGTAAGCCGCGAGGTAGTAGGTGGCCGCGGGAGCGCCGAGCGCTCCGCCTGCGAGTAGAGCCACCAGCGCGTAGCCCATGTGCGCGATGGATGAATAGGCGAGAATCCGCTTCACACTGGACTGAGACAGCGCAAGAAGATTGCCGGTCAGCATTGATGCTATGGCGATAATCGAGAGGACCAGGCCGGGTGTTCCTGATAGCGCTGCGTCATGCAGGTGAAACCAGCGCAGGATCAGTGCGAACATTCCGCCTTTCGATACGGTGGCAATGAACGCTGTGACGGGCAGAGGCGCGCCTTCATATACATCCGGCGTCCAAAGATGGAAGGGAACAACCGCCAGCTTGAAACCGATGCCTGTGAGTACGAGCATCAAGCCGGCGATGACAGGAAATGCCGCTGTATGGTTCAGAGTTGTGGCGAATTGAGACAGGTCCATTGATCCGGTTTCTGCGTACATCAGCGCAAGACCAAATAACAAGACGGATGATGACGATGCGGCGAGGACCAGGTACTTGATTCCGGCTTCGATCGAGACTGTCTTTGAGCGGATATAGGAGATCAATGCGTAGAGCGAGACGCTCAACAACTCCAGTCCAAGAAAGAGCGAGATGAAGTGGCGGCTGACCACGAGGACCATTGCGCCTGTGGTCGCCAGCAATATCAGGAGATAAAACTCTTCGCGATGCTCGTGGCGGCGCTTGAGATAGTCGTAGCTGAACAGGACTACAAATGCTGCCGCGCAGAGAATGAGCGCCATGTAGATGACGGAATAAGAATCAAAGATCAGCAGGCTCGTGAGTTGCCGTGGAATAGCGGATGCCGCGAAGGTCAGGCTCAGGAGCGATGCTCCAATACCGATCAGCGTCATCGCGGCGACTACAAGATGATTACGCTGGATGGCGATGGCGAGCATCGCAATGACAGCAGTCGCAGACATGATGAGCAGCGGCGATGACACGGCAAAATCAGCGGCGTTCATGCTTTATCTCCTGACGATGTCCGGTAGCTGTGCGCTCTGCTGTGCCGAAGCGGCAAGGCTGGGTCGCACGGCATTCAGGACCGGTTGTGGATACAGGCCCAGCCAAAGAAGACAGATCATCATGGGTCCGAGGATCGCCCATTCGCGGAAGCTCATATCGGGCAGCTTCCAATGATGTGGGTTAGGGCCTTGAAATGCGTTCTGGCCAAGTCTCAGACCGTAGAGGGTCGCTGCGAGGAGGCCGAGCGTTGCCACGACGGTGAGACTGACATTAGCGCGGTAGGCGCCTAGAAGCACGAGGAACTCTCCGACGAAATCGCCCAGTCCCGGAAGTCCAAGCGAAGCCATGGCGAAGACCAGACCTGCTCCACTCAGAGAGGGCATGGTCTCCCAGAGTCCGCCCATCTGGCCGATTTCGCGAGTATGCATCCTCTCCTGCAACAGTCCAGCCATGATGAAGAGCGCGCCTGTGCTGATTCCGTGGCTGACCATTTGCACCACTGCGCCTTCCAATGCGATTTCATTGCCGGCGAAGATTCCCAACAATACGAAGCCCATATGGCTCACGCTGGTGTAGGCGACGAGGCGCTTCAGGTCGGTCTGACCGACGGCGAGCACTGCTCCGTAGAGAATGCCGATGACGCCGATGGTCATCATCAGGGGCGCTAATCTGTGTGACGCCTCAGGAAAGAGCGGCAATACGAAGCGAATCAGTCCATATGCGCCGGTCTTCAACAGAAGTCCGGCGAGGATGACGCTGCCTGCAGTGGGCGCTTCAGTGTGCGCGTCGGGCAGCCACGTATGCAGCGGAAATATCGGCAGCTTGACTGCGAAGGCGATGAAGAAGCCGAGCATCAGCAGAAGCGCGGTATTAGGCTGCAGCGCTGTGCCCAGCAACTGCTCATAATCAAATGTCAGAACCCCGGTGGTCTCGCGATGAATTACGGCCAGCGAAATGATTGCGACGAGCATCAGCAGGCCGCTCAGCTGGGTGAAGAGGAAGAACTTCGTTGCCGCGTAGATGCGTCGCTCATGGCCCCAGATACCGATGAGCAGATACATCGGCACCAGCATCAGTTCCCAGAACAGATAAAAAAGGAACAGGTCCATGGACAGGAAAACGCCGGTGATGCCGGCCAGTACCCACAGCAGGTTGAAGTGAAAGAAGCCTGCGCGCTCTCGGATCTCCGTCCACGAGCAAAGGATAGCCATGATGCCGAGGAAATAAGTCAACAGCAGCATCACAAGACTGAGTCCGTCGATGGCAAGATGAAGGCGGATGCCGAATTGCGGAATCCACTGGAAGTTGCATTCCGTAAACCAACGCTGGGATGCGGACGTAGCGTGGCCGGCATTCGCGATCCATATCGCAAGCGTCGCGATGAAGTCTGCGCAGATGCTGAGCAGAGCGATCCAGCGGGCTGTGGTCGCGTTGCTCGATGCGACGATCCATGATGCGATGCCGCCAGCCATCAAAATCAGGATCAGAATGAGCAGAACCATTCCATCACCTCAAAAAGACTGCGATTGCAAGGATCGCGACAGTTCCCATCGCCAGCCCCGCTGCATACCAGCGCACGCGTCCAGACTGTGTGAGACGCAAAACCCGATTGCCAAACATGGCAATCTCTCCCAAGCCGCGAATGGGAATATCAGCCGGATCACGCCCGATCTGACGTGTCACCCACAGGAACGGACGAACGAGCAGCCGGTCATAAATCCAGTCGAAGCCCCAGCCGGCGAACCATAACTCCTGAAGGAAGCCCTTCATCGGGGCACGCGCGCGCTGTGGTCCGAAGAAGAGATAGGCGAGTCCGAGGCCGAGAGCGAAGACTGTGCTGGCGCAGAGCGCCGTGATGGTTTCTGTGATCGGACCGGGGTGAACTACCGCGAGTGGGGGCAATACGTCGTTCAGAAAATTTGACAGTGCGGGGACGCCGCCGTAGTCCGGTGGAGTATCTACGTATCCGCCCAGAATGGACAAGACGCATAGCGTGATCAGTGCGATGCTCACTGGGATCCCGCTATGCGCGTGCACGTGCGCCTGTTGCGGCCCATAGAAGGCGAGCGAGATCATCCGGAAGGTGTAGAGCGAAGTGAGCAAGGCGCCGGTCATGCCGGCAAGCCAGAACCACGCGCTTCCATTGGGGCCTGCCCACGATTGCCAGAGGATGAGGTCTTTGCTGAAGAAGCCGGCAGTGATCAGCGGCAAGCCCGCGAGAGCCGACCCGCCGATGACGAATGACCAGAACGCCAGTCGCAATTCGGTGCGGAGACCACCCATCTTGAAGAGGTCCTGCTCATGTACTGCGTGAATGACCACGCCCGCGGCGAGAAAGAGGAGCGCTTTGAAGAAGGCATGTGTCATGAAGTGGAACATGGCAGCCGACCATGCGCCAAGTCCAAGCGCGAGGAACATGTAACCGATCTGGCTGATCGTAGAGTAGGCGAGCACACGCTTCATGTCGCGCTGCGCAAGTGCGCTGAACGCGGCGAGCAGCATGGTTGCGGCTCCGATGATGGCCACGGCAAATTGAACTTGAGGGGCTAAGGTGAAAAGCACATGCGTGCGCGCGATGAGATACACACCTGCCGTCACCATGGTTGCAGCGTGGATCAGCGCGCTGGTCGGAGTCGGGCCGGCCATTGCATCAGGCAGCCATGTCTGCAGCGGCAACTGCGCGGATTTGCCGACGGCTCCCCCTAGCAGCAATGCGGCGGCTGCAATGGCAGCACCGCTGCCTATGGCCCAGTGCTCCGAGGCGCGATGCATCAGTTCCTGAATGTCCAGCGTTCCGAGCCGGGTGAACAGGAGGAACAAGCCTACGGCGAATGCGGTGTCGCCAAATCTTGTGACGATGAATGCTTTGCCTGCTGCGCGAACGTTTGCTGGCTCTTGGTACCAGAAGCCGATCAGCAGGAAGCTGCAGAGGCCCACCCCTTCCCACCCCAGATACAGCAACAGCAGATTGTTCGCGAGGATGAGAGTGAGCATCGACGCCACGAAGAGATTCATGTAGGCGAAGAAGCGCGCGTAGCCTGCGTCATCGTGCATGTATTCGGCGGAGTAGAGGTGAATAAGGAAGCTGACAAAGGTGATAACGAGCAGCATTAACAGTGAGACGGGATCGAGGTAGAAGGCGATCTCAGGCTGAAAGCCGCCGGTGCTCATCCATGTCCAGAGGTGTTGCGTGTATGCGTTGCCCGGAGGCGGTGATGAGAGGAATGAGAAGCCGATAAGCATGCTTACAATTGCGGCGAGACCGATGGAGCCTGCTCCGAGGAACGCGACGATGCTGCGGCTCAATCTGGAGCCGAACAGCGCGAGTAGGGTGGCACTTGCGAACGGGAGCGCCACAACGAGCCAGAGAAAGTGCAGCATGTCAGCCTCTCAATTCGCTGGCGGCGTCCACGTCCAGCTCAGACTGTTTCCTGTGGAAGAGCAGGACAAATGCCAATCCGATGGCGACTTCGGCAGCGGCCATGGAGAGGATAAAGAGAAACATGATTTGCCCATCGGGCTGTCCCCATCGCGAGCCGGCTGCGATGAATGCGAGGCCGCTTGCATTGAGCATGATCTCAATGCTCATGAGCGTGAAGATGAGATTACGCCGCGTGATCAGTCCTGCCAGCCCCAGCGTGAACAAGATCGCCGCCAGTATCATGGCGTGCTGTATTGGTATCTGCGGCATGTTTTATCTCCTCCTTTGCGAGTGCCTGGCGTCCCAGGTGATAGGCGCCCACCAGGCCCGCCATCAACAGCAGAGATGCGAGTTCCACTCCAATCCAGTAAGTTCCGAATAGCGCGGTGCCGACCTGTTTGGAGCCGACTGTGGCAGCGCGTGATGCGTTGCTCGATGTGAGCGTGCAGTAGACCATTTCACCCAGAAGAACAAAGGCAAGAAGCGAAGGGCCAATCCAGTTGACTGGCTTGAGCGAGAGGCGCTCTACCTCCATGGCGTGCTCGGCGATGTTGAGCATCATGACGACGAAGACGAAGAGCACCATGATGGCGCCCGCGTAAATCATGATTTCAAGCGCAGCTACAAATGGAGCGCCAAGTGTGTAGAAATCAACGGCGACTGCAAGCAGGGAGACGATCAGATAGAGCAGCGCATGTACCGCGTGATGCCGCGTGACAGCAAGCAGCGTTGCGATGATAGTGAGAATGCCTGCGAGATAGAAAAGGGTCACCATGTCGTCCTCTCAGGGCATCAGGCTGTGAATGTCTACGGGCGCCGTTTCGTGCTCGGCTTGTCCTTTGTCCTTGCCGCCGATGGCTACGCCAGCGACGCGCCAGAAGTTGTAACCGGGATATTTTCCCGGGCCATCGATCATGAGGTCCGCTTTTTCGTATACGAGATTCTTTCGTTTGTATTCGCCCATTTCGAAATCCGGTGTTAGCTGGATTGCGTAGGTCGGGCAAGCTTCTTCGCAGAAGCCGCAGAAAATGCAGCGGGAGAAATTGATGCGGAAGAACTCCGGATACCGCCGGCCATTCTCATCCTCGGTCGCCTGCAAAGAGATACAGTCGACCGGGCAGGCTACGGCGCAGAGGTTGCACGCGACGCAGCGCTCGCCGCCGTCGGGATCGCGGCTGAGAACGATGCGGCCCCGATAACGCGGAGCGAGATATGGTTTTTCGTCGGGATACTGGATGGTGACACGCCGCGCGAAGGCGTGCAGGAAGACTTCCCACAACGAGCGAACGAGACTGAACATCAACAGCCTCCTTTTATTGTCGGGCCAGCACTACGGCTCCGGTCACTAGTAAATTCAGCAGCGCGAGGGGCAGCATCACCTTCCAGCCCCAGGACATTAATTGGTCAAAGCGCGGCCTGGGCAGCGCCGCGCGAAACAGAATAAACATGCAGATAAAGAACATCGTCTTCGCCGCGAACCACAGCGGCGCCGGGAGGAATGGTCCCAGCCAGCCGCCAAAAAACAACAGCGAGATAGTTGCCGAAATCAGCGTCACGCCGATGTATTCACCAACGAAGAACATGCCGAACTTCATGCCCGAGTATTCAGAGTGGAAGCCGGCGATTAATTCGTTCTCGGCCTCCGCGAGGTCGAAGGGCAAACGGCGAGTCTCGGCTACGCCTGCAATCAGGAAGAGAACGAAGCCGAGGAATTGCGGGATGACGAACCACATGCCACGTTGTGCTTCGACGATGTCTGTGATGCGGAACGAGCCGGCGATTACCACGACTCCGAGCAACGAGAGCCCCATGAAAACTTCGTAGCTGAGCATTTGCGCAGAGGCGCGAATGCCGCCGAGAAGCGAATATTTGTTGTTCGACGCCCAGCCTGCCAGCACAACGCTGTAGACACCGAGCGAGGACATCGCAAGGAGGAAGAGTATGCCGATGTTGAGATCGGCGATGACAAAACCGGGAGCAAACGGAATGACCGCGAATGAGAGCAGCGCCGTCGCGACAACAATGGCGGGCGCGAGGATGAAGACCGGCTTGTCAGCGAAGGGGGGGACCCAGTCCTCTTTTGTGAACAACTTGAGTGAGTCGGCTACGATCTGTCCGAGTCCGAACGGGCCGACGCGATTCGGGCCGTAGCGATCCTGCCAAAGCGCAAGCAAGCGGCGCTCAACCCAGATGAGCCCTGCGGCGAGGTTGAGCACGACTCCCAGCACGACGGCGATGACGATCAGGGGAAAGATGTATTGCATCATGCTGTGCCCCCGGCGGACGATTCGACTTTTGCGGGTGTGAGCCTGGCGAAGACCGGTGACGTCATTGCTTCTATTGGCACCAACCCGGCCGGCAGGCCTGCCACGCCGCGAGGCAAATCGTTTCGAAATGAGACCTCAAGTTCGAAGCTGGAGTCTCCGGCAGCGACTTTGATTTCTTCCCCTGCATTTACTCCGAGACGAGAAGCATCGACAGGGTGCAACGCGATGTATGGGCGTGGAATCAGCTGCGAGATGCCATGTGCATGGCTGCTCAATTCCTCGGAGCCGAAGATGTGAAAGATCGGAATGAGGAGCCATTCGTCCGGACCTGCGTTTTGGACTGGTGGGATCGCAGAGAAATACCGCCACGCCGGTTGTGGAGATGGCTCGATCAATCGGACTCCAGGATCGCCCCCACGAAGGTGACCGCCAATTTCGCTCTGAAATTTGTTGACGGACTGAATCGAGTTCCAGCCGGGCGCCCAGAAAAAGGGAAGCAGTGCGTTAGGGGTAGCTCCCGGACCGGACTCCATGGAAAATGCCAGCGCGGAATCGGGATCGTCGGGCGGCTTGGGCTCATGCACGCTGATGTTGGCTAGCATCGATGTGCGTCCGCTATAGCGATTTGGCTCGCGCGCAATTTTGCCGACAGCTTTGCGTGCGGGCGCTACGAGCGGAATCGAAGCGAAGACTGGCATCTCGGCTGCCATCACCGTGGTCAGATCATCGAAGCTCTGCCATTTCACTTCCGTTTCAATGCCGGCTGCCATGGAGCCTTCGCGCAGCCATCTCCAGCTTTCTTCTACATCGGAACTTGGATTGAAGACCTGGAAGAATCGTTGTGCTCGGCCTTCGCTGTTCACGAGTGTCCCATCGGATTCCGCGAAGGTGCCTGCCGGCAACACAACTTCGGCTGCTTCTGTGGTTGCGGTCTCGATGTGATCGAGCACCACCAAGTGGCGTGCCTTTTGCAGTAGGGACGTCACTTCGCTTGCAGAGGTGCGGCGGAATAAATCGTTCTCAAGGACAATCAAAGTCGTCGCCGGTTCGCTTTCGACCGCCTGAGAAACTGCGGACAGCGGGCGGGCTTCCATCATGGCGAGGCCGAAGCTGTTGCATTCCGGTGTCGTAAAGCTGAGCGCCGCGGGATGACCCGCCTTGCACAAAGCCCATGCGACCTGCGCCGCCGCTTCTATCACGCGCTGGCTGCGGCAGCTAGCGCCGGAAACGATCAGTGGACGTTGACTGCCAAGCAGAGCGGACGCGATCTGCGCTGCCATTTTCTCCAGCTCTTCAGATAATCCCGTTACCTCGGGCGCGCTGGCGTCGATTGCATGAGCGACGGCGAATCCGAAACGTGCGAGATCGCCTGGAGTTGCGCGATAGGTAGCGGTCGCGATGTCATCAAGCTTTGTGCCGTAAGGCGAGGCGATGAAAAGAGGCCCTTTTGTGTCCTGCACGATTTCACGCACAGACTGGTCAAGCCACTCGGGGATATGCAGGTTTGTTGCGAGTTTCATCGGAGCCTGACGCACTGACTGGCGCAGTTTCAGCGCCATGATTGGGGCTACGTTCGTTAGGTCTTCCCCAAGCACAAAAACAGCATCCGAAT
>DATGAD010000408.1:0-15747 GCA_035313725.1 Alloacidobacterium sp.
GAGTGGCCCGTGATATTCCTGGTAATCGCATGAAAGAAGATTTCAGGGGAGTCGCTGCCGATGCTTATCTCGCGCGTGTATTGAAGGCCCGTAGGCGGGTCCGGCGGGCCCTCCAACCGTACCGTGCAGCGATTGTTTTGCGACAGAATCGAGAAGGCATATGCACCGTCGTCAAGAGGAGTGGAAGCACCTGTCCAGTGCTGCTCGTCATCATTGCCTTCGGGTAAGGGCCAAATCTTGTCGCCACCATAGTTGATCCAACGGCCCGCAGCCTCGGCCGGGGAAATGTACTTGCCTTTGTAAACCTGGTTGACGAATAAATAAGGGTGGCCGTTGAAACTGACCTGCATCAGCCGGCCGCCTAACTGAGGAACAAAGGTCAACTTCACCCATTCGTTCGCTATCTCCTGGGCTTGCCAACCGTCGAAGACTACTGCATGAATTTGACATGAAGACGATGGAGTGGGTGTGGACTGATGCGCACTCGCCGAGGAGACCACTAGAGCAAAGGCAAAGAAGCAGCTGACGGCAGTTAATTTCATCTACGTGCACCCTCGTTCAACAAAATATTTTCTTGTGAATGGATCGTGATGAGAGTCGGTCGCCACTCTCTTCGCCTCCATCCTTGGCTCTAGTTGCCCGGTCTTGTGCGAATGCCTTTGGCCGCATGGCCGGTAGGTAAGTGTTTTACCGCGATGAAGGAGATTTGCTCGGCAGCCTCATCGTGCACTTCGAAGTTCTGCTGCAGCACCGATCTGGCAGGATAACGGCCCTCAAAAAACTTGCCGTATATCGCGTTCACTCGATCAGCATCCTGTATCTGGCGCAAATAGACGGTACTGAAAACAACATCGGAGAAATCCATGTCAGCTTCCTGCAATCCATCCAAAAGATTGCGCATAGACTGCCGCAGCTGCAGCTCAAGGTCGGGCGTGACTATTCCTTGATCCGGAATGAAGCCATCTTTAGCAGAGAGATACAGAGTGTCGCCATAGAGAATGCCGGGGCTGGCGGTGGGGCTGGGGGGCATATTTCTCGGCCGGATCGCTTTGCGTTTGCTGAGGTCTGCTCCGGCGATGCAACTAAATACGATGTGATCCCCTTTAGGGAGCCCGACGACTTGGATGGTCCCGCGGCCCGGTGTATTGCCGAATTCAAAATAACTCGCGTAAATCTTGCCCATAACGTCGTATTGCCCACCGACGCTCATGTAGGGATTCACCCATAGAACATTCTTCATGCTTAGCCGGGCAGCCTTGAGCACGGTACTTACACTATCGAGAGCTTGCCTTACTTCTCCGGGAAAGTCAGACGCCTGTCTCCCCGTGATCGGATCCCGACCTCCCTGCGCCGACAGGTAGATGATTTCACCTGCCCGGATTGCAGGCGGATCCACGTGCGGGCCTCGCGCCCAGCCTGCTGGCCAAATCGCTTCCCTGTGAATCGTGTCTGCCACGGCAATGCAGTTGATTTCCACCTTTTCCCCATCCGGAAGAGCAGCAACTGTGAGAACAGTCCGCGCTGGAGGACTTTGGCCGATTGTCTGCCAATAAACCTCATTCATGCCTGCCACGTCCTGCTCATCCGTGAGATAGATGTTCATCCAAACAACATTCCCAAAATTTATGCCTGCGCCCTTCAGCACAGCCTGGACGTTGCTTAGGGCTTGCGCGACTTGTTCGGCGAACCCGAGTGGGCGTGTGCCGTCGGGCTTACGGCTTCCTTGACCGGATATGTAGAGCGTGCCCCCGGTCAGAATGCCAGGACTGTAGAACGAATCGACAGCTGCATAGCCTTGCGGTTGAATGACTTTGAATCCGGAGTCCTGGGCAACGAGGTTGAGCCCGAAGGCGCAGAAAAAAAGGCAGGCAAAGGATGGAAGGCTGCGCTTGAACCGATCGATCATATCTCCTCCGGGAGATTAGTGCGCTTGCAGGTAGGGGACGAATCCGTGCGCTCGGGTTCCTATTTTGTACACGGATGTCGTTGCTGTTATGTACAAGGTTGAGTAGTCGGGGTCTCCCCAAGCGAGATTTGCCGGCTGCTCGGGAACTACGATGGTTCCCAGATGAACGCCATGCGGGGACCATACCCATATGCCCCTTGGACCTACCACATATAGATTGCCATTTCGATCAACCTTCATGCCGTCCGGTACACCGTCCTTTGGACCACCTGGCTCAGTACCGAAGATCCGTCCATTGCTCAATCTACCGTCCGGGTGAAAGTCATATACGTGGATATTTCGCTGGGTAGAATCATCAACATAAAACTTGGTGCCGTCTGGAGAAAACGCGAGCCCATTCGGATCTTCTACGTCCTTTGTCAGCAGTTGAAGTTGACCGTCCAGAGCAATGCGATAGACGCCTTTAAAGGGGAGTTCCTGCTTTTGTCCTCGAGGCAAGTCAGAAGTTGGATCAGTAAAATAAATAGCGCCATCCGGACCGAGCACCACGTCGTTGGGACTGTTCAAACGCTTGCCTTGGTAATGATCCACGACTATTTTGTAACTTTTGCCATCGGGAGATAGACGGATGATTGCCCGCAGAACGCTGGCACAGTCTAGAAGACGATGTTGTGGATCATAGGTATTGCCATCGGGGTCGCCCAGAGAAATGATTTCCTGTTTTTGACCAGTGGAAGTGTTTACCTTGAAAATTTTGTTGAGGGTTTCGTCGCTCACCCAGAGATAACCGGAGCTATCCCAAACAGGGCCCTCGGTAAAACCGAAGCCCGAAGCCAGCTTGGTCAGCTGTGCTTTTCGATCAAAGAGAGTCCAAAACTCGGGTGTAAGGGCCTGAAGTTCGAACGCAACCTTGTTCGCTTCTCCATAACCCAGGTGGTGGGGCGATCCGGCAATCAGCAGCAAGGTCAAAGCGGCTATCGCAACCTTGGGGGTGACGATGTTGAACCACGAGTCCCTGGAGCGAAAAGATAAGCGATTATTCGTCATCATCGTCAGATTTTGCAGATTGTGTTGGGGAGAGCTTGGAATTTTCACTTCCCACATGAAGGAGATAACTGACCAGGTCATTTATCTGTTCGTCATTCAACATCGATCCATAGTTGACCGGCATCAGCGAGTGAGACCCAAGATCTATGTGGGTGAGCTGTGACTTCTGAAAAAAATGAAAGTCTCCATCCATTGTCTGGATCGAAACGGAAAAATTATCGTCCACCTTGAGCATTCCAGTGAACTTCTGTCCTGTGTGCGTCACGACGGTTGTAGCCTTCTTCTGAGGAGGCAAATTCCTTTCAGGATCCAAAATCACGCCCCGGATCTGGCTGGCGCTTTCGTCCGCTCCGTAAAGCGAAAGATCACTGCCAATAAAGCCGCCTTTCCCATTGACCATATGGCATTCTGAGCATCGCGCTCCGCCGAAGAAAAGAGCTTCTCCGCCCTTCGGGTTTCCGGGAAGCTTGATGTCGATTCGCCGCCCTTGCAGAGTTCGCAAATATTTGACAATAGCGGTCAATTTCTCTTGGCCGAGCCAGTCAAAGGGAGGCATACCAGTGCCGGAGACTCCATTTTTCGCGATCGCAATCAGGTCTGAGTCGGCGAGTCGCTGCATGTCAGGATCAGTTGCGATGTCCGGCGCGTGTTCGCCCCCGCGGCCATCGGACCCGTGACAGCTCCCGCAGTTGGAGGCGAAGAGCATCGACCCTTGAGCATCCGCCGCAGTAGGAGTGCTTGCCGGTTGTTGTGCGCGCAGGTTCGTGATCAATACCAATCCAAGCAGCAGACATGGGATGGAGATCGTGTGCCACCAACTCATCATTCGCCAAAGACCTCTTTCAGCGTTCGAATCCGGTAAACCATGTTTTGGATTACGTTTTTACAGGCTGAAGAAGGCACTTACGCCGATTGTTTGCGGGCTTTGTCAAGAATCTGACGTAGGCGATTCCCAACCGTCAGATCTTCCCCCTGCTGCAGGGTCATTGAGACAATCTGCAACTCATTCGGAGGCGCCTCCTCTTTTGCCTTGGGGTCATCGCCTTCGCGGACTGCGGGCACTCCACTTGGATTATTGTTCGTGAGCACCTCAATACGGGGTTCGCCCTCCCGTAGCTGTTGAGCGCATTGGTCCACCGTCAAACCGAACCGCTGTTCGTCCCACTTTACCGTCAGGGTCGGATAGCTGTTCTCGTCTTGAGGGATCGTGATGGATGTAGTGACTCCTGGTACGGTTTGAACCAACTTCTGGATGCGTTCGACCCGGCTCTGCCACTCTTTAGTTAGGGCCGCGAGATCCGCCTGGGACCAATAGTCGACTGCTGCAAGAATTCCTATAATCTCTTCTTTGCCGACCTTCATGGGCCGACATACTGCGCCCTCCCATGGATTGTTATTTGCCATTGCCGCATCGATCAGATCCTTCCGGCCTAGCAGCACCCCAGAACATTGCGGACCACCCAAACCCTTTCCGCCGCTAAAACAATAAAGATCGACGCCGATCTTTGCGTAGCGACTGAAATTCTCAAACGGGGGAATGCCTGCCGCGTCGTCCAGCAGCAGGGGGACGCCGGCTGCGCGCGTGATCTTCAGCGTATTCGGTAAGCGGTCATCCCGCCACGTTGTATAGACCATGGCCGTTTGCGGAGTAATGGCCGACTGCAGGCTGTCCAGTCCATGAGCAAGCACCAACTTTCCTCCGGCCAGGCGTATCGCACTGTCGAATGCGGTCCGCCCTCCCAGCATCACAACTTCATGTTTCAAACCGGTTGTGTCGGGCAGCTGCCACACATTTTTTGGATCGGGCCCGGCGATGCAGCCCGCGGTCGCCAGAGCCATTGCGCCAGCCGAGCCAGACGTGACCATTCCGGATTCGGCACCGGAAAGCTCCGCAAGCCTTTTGCCTGCTGCGCGCTGCAGTTCAAACAAGTCAACAAATTGTCGCGAGGCGGCCTCGACCGCTTCCCGCACTCCCGGCAGTTCCAGTGAACCGCTCAGATACGTCCACGTTCCCCGCGCATTGATCAATGGCCGGACCCCAAGGCGGGTATAAACATCGGCGGGGGAAGATCTTCCTGTAGTAGCCGCCACGGTGCTCGCAAAACTTCGCGAGGCGATGGTGGCGAAGAGAGGAGCAGCGGCCAGCAATTTCAGGAAAGATCGCCGATCATTCAGGCTATTTTTGAGCTCACGCTCGGGCAGCATAATGTTCCTTTCCTGCTGCAGCTGCCCCTAGGGCCCGCTGGTTGTTGTGATCGATACACAAATTTTTCCTAGAACAGGAACTTCAAGGCAACCTGCATGATACGAGGATCGCTGGCACCAGTTACATAACCGAAACCACCCTGGCCGGTGTTGTTGACGAGCCCATTCGGATTCGTAAACTGCGCATGGTTGAAGACATTGAATGCTTCTGCCCGAAACTGCAGCTTAGTGTTCTCGGTAATGTCAGTACTCTTTAGCAGAGCCATATCAAAATTGTTGATGCCGGGACCGGAGAAGGATCGCCGCATGGCGTTGCCTACCTGCCCGATTGTTTCCGGGACGAAGTAGTCCGGGTTGAAATATGGCAGCCCCTTTCGCGGGTTCCGATTTATATAAAGAGAGCTGCCGTTGTTCGCGTAGCTTGGCACATCTACGTTTGCATTAAAGGCACCAAGCAGTGAATTATCGTCATTCTCATTGAGAGTGACCGGCTCTCCCTTGGCAAACGTAGTTACGCCGGAAAGCTCCCAGCCCGCGGTGAACCGCTTCGCAATATCCCCCCCGCCGATAAAGTGATCGAAGGGCAACTGTACGGTGTAGCTGGCGACCAGGTTATGAGGAACGTTAAAGCTCGATAATGCGTAGGTTTGGGCCGGATTCAACGGATTGGTCGCATCAAAGGAGTCCGAACCGTTATCCAGCGACTTCTCAAACGTATACCCAATGAGGAAGTTGACGTATTTTTCGTTGTGCTCCAGACTCACCTGCACCGAGTTGAAGCTGGAACTGACCGCCGTCTTCATGTAGGGATTGCTGTTGAAGTTAATCCCGAAGGTGGGCCTCGTTCCCGCCACTGTCTGGCCGCTCGCCGTGGTGTAAACCGTGTCTTCGCCGTACGGGCCGCAAGTTGTCGTACCCGGCGCCACATTGGCAGGGTTACTCAATTGGAGGCAGAGCGCCTGGTCCCCCGGATTCGATTCCTCAAACGTCAGCAGCTGTCTTCCCACCGTGCCGACGTAGCTGACGCTGAGCACGGTTGAGGTTCCCAATTGACGCTGGAGAGAGAGTTCCCATTCCTGAACGTAGGGCACCTTGTTTTTGTAGTAATAATAGTCGGATCCGCCGATGGGTGTGGCTGCTGCCCAGTTGAACGTTGTATCGGGATTCTTAGGAGATACATTGGTTGGGGGAAAGACGAAGGGGAACTTCTGTCCCGCCGAAATTCCCGACGGCCGATCGACAAACGGGGTGGCCAGCTCAGTCGAAGACACAGAGTAGTAGTTGCCGTAAGGAGCGTCTCCTACCTCGACAAAGCCAGTGGCATCTTCGATAGAGCTATAGAAGATGCCGTAACCCGCACGTATGCTCGTTTTTCCAGCACCGCCCAGCACTTTGCCAAGTAAACCGTCGCTCGCCTCTGGCGCATAGGCAAAACCAATTCTAGGACCAAAGTTGGTGTACTTGGTGGGCCCGAGTGTGCGAGGAATGCCTGGATCCCCGGGAACAACCAGGCCTTGGGGAGCACCGGGAAATGATAGCGACTGCTCCCCGGCAACGACCGTTTCCAGCTTGTTCTGGGTATCGTACCAGGGAGTAGCGACTTCCCAGCGCAGGCCGTAGTTGAGGGTGAAATTGCGGCTCGCACGCCAGCTATCCTGACCATAAAATCCGTAGTACTTGCTCCGCGAATCGAGAAGCTGCTGGCTGGCCTGCACGAAGCTGGCCGGCGCCCCGATCAGAAAATCGGCGAAGTCCAAGCCAGTCTCTGAACCATTAAAACCAAAACACCCGTTGTAGCAGTCATAGTTACGCTCGTTGATCTGGTTGTAGTGGAGGTTGGTGCCAAACTGCACCGTGTGTGTTCCAACGATCTTGGTGACGTTATCGATGATCTGAAAGGTGTTGTTGTATTGCCTCAATGCGTCAGGCGGGACACCAAGGCTGAAGTTGTTGAACATAAGGTTTGAAACACCCTCGTACGCAGGGTTGATAGGAGAGATACCGCCCGCGGGACTCCACGGAGTAACAAAACCCTGCGAGGCAAGAGTGACACCCAAACCCTGGCCGGAGGTGGGTTGGCCGGTCAGGTTTACGTCGCGGAGATATACGAGACGAAGATCGTTAACGGTCGACGCGTTAAACGTGGTCGTCAACCCTATATTGACCATTTGGGTTTGACCCTGATTGGTTGCGGAAAAGCCCGGGACGTTCACCTGGCTATACGGATTCTCGGTGTGGAAGCGGTCAATGAAGTAATAGCCGAACACAGCGCCGATTCGTGTAGGAATGTCTATCCGGCCGCTCCCTTTATCGTCGCTCAACGTCCCGTTGTAGGCGGAGGTGGAGAAGTTGGGGGTATTGTTGACAACTCCATTGGCCGTAGGGAGGAACTTCAGCGAGTTCACCGCAACCGGCGACCACGCGCTCTGGGGAATGACAGCATTGGGAAAGACGCAGGTTCCGGGGTCCGCGCAGCCCGGAGTGTAATAATTTTCCCCCTGCGTTACGGGATATCCCAGTGTCTGGGAGAGAGTGTTAGCCCAGCCGGCACCGACCACTGTGCCAGTGAGCGCGTCCGCCTGGTCCGTCAGATCACCCGTGCGGTTGGCATCTGAAGGCACGGGATAGCTCTGGGTCTGTCCCAGAATCTGCCGTGTTCCCTGGTAATCGCCAAACCAGAAAATCTTGCTCTTGCGGATCGGCCCCCCGACCGTTCCCCCGAATTGATTCTGGATGAAAACACCGCGCGTCGGAGCGTAGTAATTTCTGGCATCCAGATCTGTGTTGCGGAGGAAGTCGAAGGCCGTGCCGTGATACTGATTGGTTCCCGACTTTGTGACCACATTGATCTGGCCACCGCTGTAGTTTCCATACTCCGCATCGAAGTTGTTGGTGATGATCCGGAACTGCGCGATGGAGTCGAGATTGGGGATCATGGCGGCACCGTTGTGCACGCCTTCTTCCGCATTTGCCCCATTCACCATGAACGCGTTGGACCCGGTGCGGCCCCCGTTGACGGATTGTTGGCCGTTGTCCAGGTCACCCGAGACCTGCGTCGCTCCGACTCCCGATGTGCCGCTGTCTGTGCTATGGGAATAAGGCGACACGCCTGGTTGCAACTTCAACAAGTCGATGTAGGAACGTCCGTTCAACGGCACAGAAGTAATCTTTTGGCCGTCGATGACTACGCCCATCTGCGTGCTCTGTGTTTCCACCTGCAATGCGTCACTCTTGACGCTTACAGTGTTGGTCACAGCTCCGATCTCCATCTGAAGATCAATGCGAATCGCGGAGTTTGCATCGATCTTCACCCCAGTCTGCAAGTAGTCACGAAATCCGGCCTGTTTAATGCTGACGTCATAGACTCCAACATTGAGGGTCGGAAAGCTGTAAAACCCCTTGGAGTCGGTGACGGCTGTCATGGCCACATTTATCGACTCATTCGTTGCGATGATGGTGAGTCCCGGCATGACAGCGCCGGTCGGATCGGTGACAACTCCAGAGATCGAGCCGGTAATGGCGGCCCACGTGGTAGCTGTTCCCAGAAGCGCGCCGAAGAGGAAACCTAGCCTGATAAATCGAGCCATAGCGGTTCGACCTTTCAAATGAAGACTGGTGGAGCGATTGGAGTCAGGGTTATACGAAAGGAATCGATGGAAAGCGATAGTAATAGTAAGAGTTAAAGGTGTCAAGGAGCGGTTTCACCCCCTGAAATGGCAGTCACCGACATCCCAGCTCCTACGCGAGCAAAAGCGGAATTCGGGACCCTTTTGAAACGGGCAGGATCTCGCTAGCCAGCACTCTGGAGCGCGAACCTCGCGGAAGCTCAGAGAGTTCCCAACCTGCTCGGTGGCCGTGGACACCTGCCAATTACAGGATTACTCCCAAAAAACTCCCCAGGGCCGAGGAGTGCCATTGAATGCAGCAGACCATTTGAGCGAAATAGTTGCCATCTGAACAAGTGCTTGACATCCCTGATATTGGAACCTACATTTGCCATACGGTAACGTACACGTAAATGATTCCTTGAAGAGCCGCTATTGTTAGATGGTCCAGGTGATTCTTCGACGTAAAGAGGATGAACTCGAAGTATGGGAAGCGTAATGAAGGAGGAAAAGAAAGGTATTGCCCAGTTGGAGTTGCCCCTGGCTCCGACATCTGAATCGGGGCCGGTAAAGGTATGGGAAGAGTGCGTCACAATGCGAACGTATACGCCCGCCCGCCCGGACCGCAATCCGCTCTTCCTTGAAAAGCGCGTCTATCAGGGCAGCAGCGGTCGTGTCTATCCGCTGCCCGTAATCGACTGCATCGAAACCGAACCTCGTGAGCAAGCCTGGAAGGCTGTGCATCTTGAGAACGAGTTCCTGCGCATCATGGTAATGCCGGAGATCGGCGGTCGTGTTCACGTCGGTTTGGACAAGCGAAACGGCTATGACTTCTTCTACCGGCAGAACGTAATCAAGCCGGCTCTTGTCGGGCTTGCCGGGCCCTGGATCTCAGGTGGCGTCGAATTCAACTGGCCTCAGCACCACCGTCCGGCGACGTTTATGCCGGTCGAGGTTGCCATCGAGCGCGAACCTGACGGCACCATCATCGTATGGTGCAGCGACCACGACCCGATGGCCCGGATGAAAGGAATGCACGGCCTCTGCCTGCATCCGGGCAAAGCATATCTTGAAGTGCGCGTCCGTCTCTACAATCGGACGCTGGACACGCAGACTTTCCTGTGGTGGGCGAATGTGGCGACTCGCGTCCACGAACAGTATCAGTCTTTCTTTCCGCACGATGTGCGGTTTGCCGCCGATCATGCGAAGCGTGCAGTCACGGGATATCCGCTTAGCCACGGCGTTTACTATGGCATCGATTACGAAGAACGCGCCCGGCATGGCGTCCCGGAATCTGAAAAGCCTCAACACTTTGTTCCCGACGGCTCGTATTCGCCAAACGATCTGGGCTGGTATGCGAATATTCCGGTGCCGACGAGCTATATGATCGTCAACTCAAGCGGCGATTTTTTTGGCGGCTACGATCATAAAAAGGACGCGGGCACAGTTGCTATCTCAAACCACCACATTGCACCTGGTAAGAAACAATGGACCTGGGGCAATCACGATTTTGGCTATGCCTGGGACCGCAATCTGACAGATAAAGATGGGCCTTATGTCGAATTGATGTCTGGCGTCTACACCGACAATCAGCCGGATTTTTCCTTTCTTGCGCCGGGTGAAACGAAGACATTCAGTCAGTTCTGGTATCCGATAAGCGAGACTGGCGTGCTCGATCTCGCTAACATCGAAGCGGCGCTGCGTGTCGAGTCGACAGAAGCCAGTGTCCGCGTGCACCTGCAGGCGACCGGGGCTATGCCCCGTAGTGTGGTGACGATCAGTCTGGGCGGCAAAGAGATTGGCCGCTGGCATGGCGACCTGGAACCCGAGAGGCCGCTACATCAGGATTTCTCCACAGGTGGAGCTACCGGCGACCTCGTCGTGAACGTGCGTCACAACGATCAAACCGTGCTGCGATATGCTACGGCTGAGATTGTCTCTGGGACTCCGCCAACTATAGCCACAGAACCCCCTCTGCCCCCAGACGTCGCCAGCAGCGATGAACTGTATCTGAATGGGCTGCACCTGGAACAGTATCGTCATCCCACGCGCTCGCCGGAAGGATACTGGCTTGAAGCCCTGCGTCGCGATCCAGGCGACAGCCGTTGTAACCATGCCATGGGGCGATGGCACTTGCGCCGTGGCGAGTTCATCGAGGCGGAAAGATATCTACGCGCCAGCATCGCGCGGCTCACGGTGCGGAATCCAAATCCATACGATGGCGAACCGTTTTACAACCTTGGATTAACGCTACTCTACCAGCGACGCGTTGATGAAGCCTACGCTGCGTTCTACAAGAGCACATGGAATGCTGCCTGGCGAGGACCCGGTTACCATCGGCTCGCAGAGATCGACTGCCGCCGCAGCATGTGGACCACAGCGCTTGACCACATCAACCGCTCGCTGCTCGCGGATGCCGATAACCTGAACGCACGGAACCTCAAGACGGTCGTTCTGCGAAAACTGGAGCGCACGGACGAGGCTGAGGCTCTGCTCGATGAAACGCGCGCGCTCGATCCACTAGATATCTTCGGCTGCTGGCTGGCGATGGATACGCCACCTGTGGACGGGCAGCAACGGCTCGATCTTGCCTTTGATCTGGTGCGTATGGGACTGCTCAAAGAATCTTTGCAGGTGCTTGCTCCTTCACAGGCTGAGGCTCATGATGGCACCGCAGCACTACTCCGCTACGCGCGCGCCGTCGTTTTGGGCGAACTTGGCTTCGAACAAGAGAGCAGCGTAGCTTATCGCGAGGCGTCTCTCGCGAATCCCGACTATGTTTTCCCCAGCCGACTTGAGGAAATCGTTCTGCTTGAAAATGTCATCCGTGCGAATCCCGCTGACGCGCGCGCGCCGTACTATCTTGGAAATTTTCTGTACGACCGCCGCCGCCACGAGGAAGCAATCTCGATGTGGGAGCGGGCTACGCAACTCGATCCCGATTTCCCGACTGCATGGCGAAATCTCGGCTTTGGCTATTACAACGTGCTGCGTGACACGGATCGCGCACTGAAGGCGTTTGAAAAAGCACGCTCTCTGGCGCCTCAGGATGCGCGCATTCTTTACGAACAGGACCAGTTGCTGAAGCGGACGGGCGAGGACCCAGGTCGCCGGTTGACGACGCTTGAATCGCATACCGCCCTCGTCGAGAAACGCGACGATCTTTCAGTAGAACTGATTTCGCTTTACAACAGTGCAGGATACCCGGAGGATGCGCTGCGCCTGCTGCTCGCTCGTCATTTTCAACCGTGGGAAGGCGGCGAAGGTATGGTGCTGTCGCAGTATGTGCGTGCCAATGTGCTGCTTGCGCAACGCGCGCTCACACTGGATGACGCGCACGCAGCCATCGACTATCTGCATGCGGCTTCCAATCCCCCTCACAGCCTCAGTGAAGCCAGGCATCTGCTCATGAACCTAAGTATGATCGACTACTGGCTGGGCATTGCGTACTCTGCAAACGGTGACAGCGAGAAATCTTCGTCGCACTGGCAAAAGGCCGCCGCCCAGAAAGGTGACTTTCAGCAGATGCAGGTGCAGACGCTCTCCGAGACGACATACTGGAGTGCGATGGCTCTGCGCAAGTTGGGCCGCGAGAATGAAGCAGACGCTCTGTTTCGAGCAATTCTCGACCACGCTGCCGCGCTTGAAAAGCAGACACCAAAGATCGACTACTTCGCAACGTCGCTGCCTGCCATGCTGCTGTTTGAAGAAGACCTGAACGAGCGGCAAGCGATTACCGCGCTCTTTCTGCGCGCGCAGGCATTGCTTGGCCTTGGTAAAAAGGCAGAAGGCATCGCGCTTCTACATCAGCTTCAGCAGAAAGACCCTAGCCATACAGGCGCAATCGATATGCTGAAGGCGTTTGCGGAATAAGCATGCAGGGAATCCACGTAGCAGGCGACACACCGCCGACCTCGATTACAGCCAAGACCACTGCCTATGTATGGGGAATCGCGATTGTCGCGGCTCTGGGCGGATTGCTTTTTGGCTACGACTGGGTGGTGATTGGCGGTGCGCGCCAGTTCTACGAGGTCTATTTTCGCCTCACCTCCGCGGCGCTTGTGGGTTGGGCCAATAGTTGCGCGCTTGTCGGTTGCCTGATCGGCTCGCTCGCCGCTGGATATTTCGCTGATCGCTATGGGCGTCGCCCCGTTCTGCTTATTGCCGCTGTCCTGTTCACAGTCTCCTCTATCTTCACCGGCTGGGCGTGGTCGTTTTCCGTTTTCATCTTCTGCCGAATCGCGGGCGGCATTGCCATTGGTCTCGCCTCCAATGTGTCCCCGCTCTATATTGCGGAAATCAGTCCCGCGGCGATGCGAGGCCGCCTCGTAAGCCTCAACCAGTTCGCGATCGTCGTGGGGATTCTACTGGCACAGATCGCAAACTGGCGCATTGCGCGACCTGTTCCCTCCACCCTTACACCCGACTTGATCTGGCATAGCTGGAATGTGCAATACGGCTGGCGCTGGATGTTTACCGCCGTAGCCCTGCCAGCCGTCATCTTCATTTTTACTTCGCTCTTCATTCCGGAGAGCCCTCGCTGGCTGCTAACTCGGGGCCGCATCTCAGAGGCCGAGAATGTGCTGCGCCGGATCGGTGGCGATGCTTATGCCGATCAAGAAGTCACCGGTATTAAGCAGGCGATTGCCGCAGAGGCTGCAATGGAGCGCTCCTCATGGAGCGAGCTACTGCGTCCCTCGATCCGCCGTATTGTGCTGGTTGGCATCGCACTCGCTGTGCTGCAGCAGTGGACCGGCATCAATACGCTCTTCAACTATGCGGCCGAGGTCTATCGCCGCGCGGGTTACGGCGCGAACGACATTTTTCTCAATATCGTCATTACTGGCGCCATCAACCTGATTTTCACGGTGGCAGCGATGATGCTTGTCGATAGCGTAGGACGACGCGGGCTCATGCTTTTCGGTTGTGTGGGCATTGGCCTTTCACACCTGCTATGCTCTTTCGCCTATCATGCCGGGTGGCGCGGCAGCGCCGTGCTGGTGCTTACGCTGAGTGCCATCGCCTGCTACGCCCTCACCCTGGCCCCTGTTACGTGGGTACTGATTGCAGAGATTTTCCCAAATCGAGTGCGCTCGCAGGGCGTTTCAGCGGCTGTCAGCGCATTGTGGGTTGCTTCCTTTCTGCTCACCTATAGCTTTCCCATACTGAATGAACATCTCGGCACTACCGGTATTTTTCTTATTTATGGCTTGATCTGCCTGAGCGGCTGGATTCTGGTCGCAGCATACGTCCCAGAAACCAAGGGCCGCACGCTTGAGCAGATTGCTTTGGGGACGAGTGACTCTCACTAAGTTAACGTAAACGAGATCAGTGATCTGCGTTTTAATCAGAATTAATATTTAAGCAATCTTGACAAATCGTGTTCGTACACGGTAATATATGAACCGCGTCGTAAAACTCTTAAGCGAAGACTTCTGAGAACCGGCGCTCCTTAATTCTTCAGTCCTGCCCGACCTTCCCCTCTTCCTGCCAAAAACCGGCGCTTAGATCGCATGCGCGTTGCCGTTGCAAAGCGCACGCTGCTATGCGCAAGAAGAGCCAACAGAGTTACAAAAACGACGATTCAGAGCGGCAAAGAATGAAACTTAAGACGGGAATTTACGCAGGATCGATTCTAAGACAGAGGCACCCAATCACCCTTTTCTCTCTGCTACGGACTGCGGCGCTCATAGCCTTCGTGATCGGCCCTGCGGCAGCACATGCGCAAGCGAATAATGTGGGCCAGAAACCCTACCTTGGGTGGAGCACGTTCAGCGAGCAGACCATCAACGGAAGCTTCCTGACACAGGCAAACATCCAGGCTCAATCCGATGCCATGAAGTCTTCTGGCATGCAGGATCACGGCTTCACGTATATCAATATCGATTCGGGCTGGATGGGAAGCTTTGACGGTAACGGACGTCCCATTCCGAATACGAATACCTTTCCCGATATCAAGGCGCTGATCGACCATATCCACGCCAACGGACAGAAGGCCGGCATCTACTGGATTCCCGGTATCGAGCAGCCGGCGGTCGACGGCAACTATCCGATTCTTGGTACGCAGTACCACACGCAGGACATCGTCACCATCCCGCTGGCGCAGGGGAATGCTTTTGCAGGCGCTCCGCCGAATCCTTATCACGACAAGATCGACTTCACGAAGCCCGGCGCCCAGGAGTACATCAATTCCGTGGTCGCGCTCTTTGCCTCCTGGGGCGTGGACTTCATCAAGCTCGATGGCGTTGCACCCGGCTCCTACAGCGACAGCCTTTCGATCGATAACCGGCCAGATGTTGCCGCGTGGTCCAAAGCGATTGCCGCGAGCGGGCGCCCCATTTGGCTGACTATCTCCTGGGCCATCGATCAGGATTATCTCGGAGACTTCCAGCCTTATCAGAATGCGCGCCGTATCGAGGATGACATTGAATGCGAAGGACGCTGCGGCACGCTTACCGACTGGCAGCGTATTTATCAGCGCTTTCGCGATCTGCCGGGCTGGCAGAATGCCGCCGGTCCGATGCAGGGTTGGAATGACCTTGATTCGCTCGATATTGGCGATGGTTCGCTCGATGGATTGACGAATGATGAGAAAAGAACCGCCATCTCGCTCTGGGCAATGGTGAATGCGCCCATGTATCTCGGCGGCGACCTGACGAAGCTCGACAGCTTCGCCAAGCAGCTTATCAGCAATGACGAGATGATCGCTGTCGATCAGTCGGGCAAGCCCGCAAAACAAGTGCTTGGAGGTGAACAGCCGGTATGGGTTTCAAGCCAGGGCAACAACACGTACTACGTTGCACTTTTTAACCTGAACGCGACGCCGGCGATCATCCAACTCCCATGGAACCTGCTCGGTGTCAACGGAGCTCTGCAGGTACGCGATCTATGGAGCCACCAGAATCTCGGACCGTCCGTTCTGCCTTTCACTACGGTCTTGAGGGGGCACGACGTGCGTCTGCTGAAGGTCGTTACGTATGGCAA
>DATGAD010000409.1:0-7639 GCA_035313725.1 Alloacidobacterium sp.
AACGCCCTCGCGCCAGCCGCTCCACAGCTCTTCTCTGTTCCGCATTCAGTTTGACCGGGCGTGCAATGCGCATCGTGTCGCCCTCCCATTGTAGGACGCACATCGCACATAATCGTTACTATTTACGACGCACTACACTAGAACACTCGCGCCCACAACCACTTTCGGAGCTGTCATCCTGAGTGAAGCGAAGGATCTGCTGTTCGCTTCGATAGCCGCAGCTTCCAGATTCCCGTTTCCATCTCTGCAAGCTTAGTTAAATCTTCAAGCAGGATTCTGCGGTAATTGCAGCAAAAAGCAGATCCTTCGCTTTGCTCAGGATGACAGCTCTGAGAGGGTTGTGGAAAATTAGCTGCTGCGGATCTGGTCAGCGATTCCGTGAATGGCGCGATGCGCTGAAAGCGCCGCGCCCTCCTGCCAGGCTACGAGGTGGCTCAGATAATCCCCGGCGAAGTAAATTCTGCCATCGGGCTTATTCAGCTCCTCGTAGGCGGGCTTTGTGTCGGGCATCATATTCATCGCAAAGCAGCCAAGGCTATATGGAATCTTCTGCCAGGAAACATAGATTGGCTTGGTCAGCGACTTGCCGTACCCGGAATGCAGAATCTCGACGGCTGCGCGAGAGGCGTCGAGTTTGCCTTGCGTCGTAAGGGCGCCAAATGGAGTGGGTGAGCCGTCTGCAAAATCTTTCTGTTCGAAGTTGAAGCCGGACAAGATGATCCCGGTCTTCGTGAACAGGCCGTTGCTTGGATACCAGACGAGATCGACGATCTGCTTGGGGAAGGAGAGGCCGCCGTAAATGTTGTACTGCTTCTCCCAGAATCGCGGAGCCTCCCACCCAATTTTGTAGAGAGACGCCATCTTCATTCCGCTGAAAGCCTGCTTCTTCTCGGGCGAGCAGTCGATATCGAGCGTTTTCAAAATGCTCAGCGGCAGCGTGCAGATGCAGTAATCGGCATCGATGGTCTGTGCTGAGCCTCGCTCCGTGTACTCCACATGCACGCCCTTCGCGGTCTTGCTGACCTTCTTCACGAGACATCGATAGTGCACGATGTCTCCGAGTGATTTCGCAAAGGCATACGGAATGCGATCCATGCCACCGACCGGCTGAAACATCGTCGCTTGCCAGTCGATTTGTTCTTCGTACAACTCGCCTGTCGAGAAGTCCGAGACCAGCAGCTCATGCAGGCTAAGCGGCGGACGATGCTTTTCTTCATCCGGTCCAGCTCCCGGAGGGGTAATGAATCCGCTCCGCTGCGAACCTTTGTAACTGTAGTCGCTCGACAGATCGCCATAGGTCGACAGGAAGTCGAGCATGCGCTGCGTATCTTCTTTGTCCAGGACTTTGTCGAGCCCATGCTGATCGATGCACTTGGCCAGCAGTTCAGAGATATAACCACGCGTGTCGTTGACCACCTGCCGCTGCTCGACCGGCTTGCCGCCGTTGAGCGTATCGGCCTGCATCAGCGTGCTCCGCGAAGTGTTGATCTCAACTTCGAGCGGCACTCCCAGTTCTTCGCAATATCCGATGATGATGCGATGAATGGAAGGCAAACGCGCCGGGCCTACGTTCAGGTAGTGGCCCTCTTCCCAGTCGCACGTCTGCACGGTCCCGTCGGTAAACTCAACTTTGCTGCCGTTGCGAACGCTCCAGTTGCGGCCGCCGGGCCGTTCGCGTGCTTCAAGAACAGTGCAGGTGAAGCCTGCCTTGCGCAGTTCGTAAGCCGAGACGAGGCCGGCAATGCCGCCGCCAAGGATCACAATCTTCTTGCCCGCGCCAAAGTTCGCAGGCAGCTCAGGCAGCGGCGAGGCCTCCGCTTTGATTGCCAGCAGGCCCAGCGCCTGCATCGCCGTGTACATTGCCCTGTAGCCGCCCGTCGCTGCTACCCGGATGAGGAAGGTGCGCCGCGTCCATGCCATAGAAAAGAAACCCTCCGCGAACAACGAATATGCAACTAGAAATGTTTCAGAAGAAGGGGAGAGCTTTCAGTGTCGCGTGTCGCTGCCGCCTTTGCAATATGAATACGCGATAGCTTCTTGGCCGTATAAAGAAATTCTTTAGAGCGTGGCGACGATACGGCAGACCGAGGCCATTTGACTGGGCCGCAAGGTGTGTAACCAGCGACCTCCCGCCGCCGTCCTACAATAGAGATACCGAGAATGCGCGTCCGCACTTTGATTCCGATTCTGTGCCTGCTGATCTTTTTTTCAGCCTGGACTCCTGCAGCATGGTCTGCGCCCGCAGCTACCGTGCAGCACCTGACCGTACAGCTGGTCGTGCCGCCTGCGGAAATCTATCCGGGCCAGAACTTCACCGCGGGCCTCTACTTCAAGCTTGAACCGGGCTGGCATGTCTACTGGGTGAACGCCGGCGATTCGGGCGAACCGCCGCGCATCAAGTGGTCGCTTCCGGATGGCATCACGGCAGAGGCAATGCAGTATCCCGCGCCGAAACGCCTGCCCCTCGGTCCGTTGATGGACTTCGGATACGAGGACGAAGTTCTGTTCCCGATCCCGATGCACGTCAGCACTGCGTTCAAGCCGACGGCTGAGTCGACGACCCTGAGCGCCAAGGTCGACTGGCTCGTCTGCCGCGAGGTCTGCATTCCGGGCAAGGCGGTCCTCGATGTGGAACGCAAAGCATCGGCTACGCCTCCGTCATCGCCTACGTTTGTCAGCGCAGATCAGCAGCTCATCGCTCGACTGCATCGCACGTTGCCGCAGCAGCTGCCTGCGAGCATGCAGGCAAAATTCACGCCGACTGCTACCGGTTTCAAACTGACGGTGCTAACAGGCAGGCGCGAAAACGCCGCACAGTTTTTCCCATTCGATCAAAACTGGCTTGCCAATGCGGCTCCGCAGCCGGTCACTCCGCTGAGCGACGGCTTTGAGATCGGCCTGAAGAAAGACGAGAATCTGCAGCAGAATCCGAGCCAGTTGCACGGCCTCATCGTTCTCGCGGATGGCAATGCCTTCGAGATCAACGCAGTGCAAGGAACACTTGCCACTGCCGCGTCGTCTTCCAGTGGAGATTTCAGCGGCCTCGCCAAAGTAGTTGGCCTCGCCTTCATCGGCGGAGTCATTCTTAACCTCATGCCGTGCGTTTTTCCTGTGCTCTTTATCAAAGGGCTCTCGCTGGTGCAGTCCTCGCAACAGGAGCGGCACAAGCTGCGCGCGCACGGATGGGTATACACGCTCGGCATTCTCGTTTCCTTCTGGATCGTCGTCGCACTGCTGCTGGTTTTGCGCGCGGGCGGGCACCAGCTCGGATGGGGCTTCCAGTTCCAGTCGCCCAGCTTCGTTGGCATCATCGCGCTGTTGCTCTTTTTCCTCGGGCTCTCGCTTGCAGGCCAGTTCGAAATTGGACTCTCACTTACCAGCAAGGGATCGAGCCTTGCCGAGCAGCACGGGTACGCAGGCAGCTTCTTTACCGGAGTGCTGGCAATGGTCGTCGCCACTCCGTGCACCGCGCCGTTTATGGGAGCAGCGCTGGGCTATGCGCTCGCGCATTCGGCGCTGGTCAGCTTTCTCGTCTTCACCGCGCTGGCTTTAGGCCTGGCCGCGCCATATCTGCTGCTGACTTTCAATCCCGCATGGACAAAGCTTCTGCCGCGTCCCGGAGCATGGATGGAAATCCTCAAGCAGGCAACATCGATTCCGATCTTTGCCACCGTCATCTGGCTGGTGTGGCTCTTTGCCCAGTCTGCCGGGACGAATGCGCTCTTCTATTTATTGTCCGCATTCCTCTTGCTGGCTATCGCGGGATGGATTCTTGGCCGCTGGCCAGCTAAAACAATTGCAACTGTGACTGCTACAGTTGTTCTGTTGTTGGCCGCCGCGCTTCCCGTTCTCGCGTCACGCAAGGGCGGCGCAACTACAGCCGCTGCAAATAAGGCCCATGATGCAGCGTGGGAACCATTTACTGCGGCTACAGTTGAAAAATACCGCGCGCAAGGCCGTCCTGTCTTTGTCGATTTCACTGCGGACTGGTGCCTCAGCTGCCAGGTGAATGAGCGTGTCATCCTCAGCCGGTCCGACGTGCAGCAGAAGCTGCGCGATGGCGGCTTCGCTCTCGTCCGCGCGGACTGGACCAACGCCGACGAAACGATTACACAGGCGCTCAACAGTCTCGGACGCAGCGGTGTCCCTACCTACGCTATCTATCCGGGCTCGGCACAGGATCCACCGCAGGTTCTACCCGAAGTGCTGACGCCGGGCATCGTGCTCGACGCGATTGACCGGGTACAGCAAAAACAGGCGTCACTCCATCCGGCACGTTGAGGAACTGGTCTTTTTGAAGTGCCGCTGAAAATTCCCGACTAATCTTCAGCGTCATCCAAAACCGTACAAACGTAACGTCAAAAATCCCCATGCCTCCGCACGGAAACCTTTTGTAATGTTCACGTCACATACGTGTGACATTGTTTAAGCAATGCAAAATTCCCAACGCGAATAAAAAATCTCTCGACCCGAGGAGGCATCTCTGTGCACAATAGACGCCTACCCCGGGTCACGAACTGATTTACGCTAGCCGCAGGTCACTCCCCTCAACCGCCACGACGGTTGCTCTCATCCTGCGGTGCAAACGCAGTCATTTGATTAGAACGAAATCGAGTTGACTTCAGGAGACCTGTGCTTCTATGAAACGCATCCTTCCAGATCCCTCCACGTGCAGATTCGGTCGGTATACTCTTGCGGCGTTCTTCGTCGCGTTGCTGACGTTCTCCCTCAACCTGCAGGCGCAATCCACGCAGGGAGCCATTCTCGGTACGGTCAGGGATGCAAGCGGCGCGATCGTGCCAAATGCAACCGTCACGGTGACAAATATCGATACCGGCGTAGCCCGCACTGACACCACGGACAGCTCGGGTAACTATCAGGTGCTGAATCTGACCGAAGGCCGCTATAAAGTCGATGTCACGGCTTCAGGATTCGGTACTACTGAAATCGATAATCTGGTACTCGTCGCCCGCGGCCAGCTTCGCGCCGACGCTTCGCTCAATGTGGGAACGGTGAGTCAGCAGGTTTCCGTGAACGCGCAGAACATCGGCGCAATCGCTACGGAAACGCCTTCGATCACGGCAACGTATAGCGCTGTCGACGTGCAGAATTTGCCCGCAAACTATCGAGCCAGCGCAAACGGTACGAGCCCGCTGAACCTGATTCAGACGCTGCCAGGAGTGCAGTCGGATACGGGCGCCAGCAATGGCACCGGCGTTTCTTTCTCCGTGCAGGGAGGTCTGCCTTCGCAGGCTGACGTCACAATCGACGGCGTCACAGCGCAGAACACCACGAGCAACAAGCCGCTACAAAATGCGCTTCCGTCCGGCGAGTCTATCTCTGAGTTGCGCGTGGACGGCGTGCTGAACAATGCTGAGTTCGGCCAGCCCGGAGAAGTCACCTTCATCTCGAAGAGCGGCACCAACCATCTGCACGGAGCGGCTTTCTGGTATCACCAGAATTCAGCTTTCAACGCCACACCGTTTGGAGCGACCACGAAGCCGCACATCGTCGGTAATGACTTCGGTGGCACCATCGGCGGCCCGGTCTTCATTCCGCATCTCTACGACGGACATGACAAGAGCTTTTTCTTCGGCACCTATGAAGGCTTCCGCCTCCCCAGCGCGACGCCCTATCAGGCTTATGTTCCCAGCACGTTGATGAAGAAGGGCGATTTCAGTTTTCTGCCTTATCCGCTGCTCAATCCGTTCACAGGCACGCCGTATGTCAACAACCAGGTGCCCATCAATGCCGTCTCGCAGAAATTCCTGCAGTTCTTCCCCGACCCCAACGTCGGCGATCCGAGCATTTACGATCCGAGCAGGCCAAACTACCTTGTAAATCAGGGTTCCAGCTATAACTCGAATCAGTTCGATATTCGCGGCGACCAGTATTTCGGGCAAAAGGCTTCGGTCTTCGGACGCTTCACCTGGAAGAACATCGACTACGCCCAACCCGAGCCGTTGCTCATCCCCGAAGGCTCAAACATCGGCCAGGATCGCGTGCTCATCGTAGCTGCCAATTACAACTTCACGCCAAACCTCATCAACGAATTCAGATTCGGCTTCACCTGGGACACGAGCGGCAGCACCAATCCCTTCGACGGGCCCGGATTTGCCAACTCCAGCGGTTTGCAGGGGCTGCAGAACCTCTTCTTCAACGGAATTTCGGAACTCGACTTCAACCAGCTCACCACCCTCAATGGAGACCGGCTCGCCTCGACAACCAAGTCCCGCACCTATCAATATGTCGATTCCGTCTCATGGGTCAAAGGCCATCACAGCATGAAGTATGGTCTCGACATCCGCCACATTGAGGCGCTTACCCCGCTCGGGTTCTTCGGCGCGGACAACTACGGCACCTTCGCCTTCAATACCGGCCACAACTTTACGGGGTTGGGAGTAACGCCAGGGCAGGAATTCGCGGACTTCCTGATCGGCACGCCGCAGGGAACGGCCTACGACGTGGTGACCGCCGACAACGACGGCCTCTCCATCTACTACAACTTCTACGGGCAGGACGACTGGAAGGTGACGCCCCGCCTTACGTTGACCTACGGCCTGCGTTATGAATATCACCCCGGCTATCACGATCCCTCCGGCAACATCGGCAACTTCGATCCGTTTGTGCCGCTCTCGGGCGAAGCCGTCTTTCCCGATGGCGCAGAGAACACGCTCAGCGCTGGCTTCCTGGCCAGCTTCAACGCCTGCCCAGTAGGTCAGAGCACCGGAACTCCAGCAGCAAACGGTGCGCCCTGCACGCCGGTGTTGCCGAACAGCTTGGCCGGATTGCCCTCCAGTCTGCGTCACGCATCCACCAAGCGCGTAATGCCGCGCTTCGGTTTTGCCTACCGTCCCTTCGACAACGACCGTACAGCGGTCCGCGGCGGCTTCGCCATGTATAACATCACCACCCTCGGCTCCATCTTCTACTCGTTGACGGGAACACTGCAGGCATCGACAAACATCTATCAAAACGCCGAAACGGCAACAGGCCCGGCCTATTCGTGGCCTTCGATCTACGCTGGCTCCGGATCAAGCTCCGCCGCGGGAGCCTTCGGAACGGCATACTTCGGAACAGCCAACGACGTGAACTGGAAAGATCCATACGCCGAGCAGTGGTCGCTCTCTGTCGATCATGAATTCGGACAGGGATACGGCGCGCGCATTTCCTATATCGGCATGAACACGCGCCAGCTCGTGTGGGCGCCGAACGAGAATGACCTGCCGTACTCCAACACGACGTCCGCTTATAACCAGCCGCTGAGCGCGCGTCCTTTCCCCAACTGGGGCACCATTAACGATCGTGCCACTGGCGCGAATGGCAGCTACAACTCCATGCAGCTTGAGGTCACGCACCGCGACGTCCATGGCCTGACCTTCGATTCGGCTTACACCTATGCCAAGAGCCTTGCCGATAACCAGGGTCCGAACAACAATAGCGGCTTCGCCGGTGAAAACGGCGGTGCGCGCACGTCCTACGGCCGCAGCCACTTCGTCGATTATGGCAATGTCTACGGCACGCGTCGCAATCGCTGGAGCACGACCGCGGTCTATGCTCTCCCGGTTGGCCGCGGGCGTCAGTTCGGCGGCAACATGAGCCGATGGGCCGACCTCGCCGTCGGCGGCTGGCAGCTCAG
>DATGAD010000410.1:0-3960 GCA_035313725.1 Alloacidobacterium sp.
CGGATGGATGTAACGCTGCTGATCTGGTCCTTGACATGCGGAACGCAACTGAAAGCATGCCTAGGTTCTACTTCGACAATGTTGAATTCGTCGATGTTACCTCCGGTCCTGCCCAATAAGGTCCTGCCCAATAACTCTGTAGCAGTTGTAAAAACTGGCCCTACTCCTTTACCTCAGACCCCTTCGCCATCAGCGTCCACTTCTGGTTGTCCGTCGAGAACTCCTGCTGGAACTCAATCTTTCCCGGCGCACTGAACGTGTTCACCACCCGAAAGTAAGTCGTCTTTCCTGCATCCGTGCTCTCCCACGGATAAGTCCACACATTCCCTTCGATGACCAGCTTGCCCTTGCCCACCGTGCCCCCGCCGGGCGTTATCGGATACGTCGTGTAGCTCTTGCTCTTGTCGTCATACGTAAAGACAATCAGCGCCTTCGACTCGCCATTCACAAACTGATCGCAGACATAGAATCCGCCGCTCTTCCAGCAATCGTTGCGCAGCGTCGACGACTCCTTCCCCGCCTTGCTGTACGCCGTATCGAAATGCTCCATCTCTGTCTTCCACGTCCCCGCATACGCCTGAATCGCGTCAATCCCGTTCGCCTGCGCCTGCGAGATGGACGCGGCGCCCATCAGCAACATCGCCACCATCACAGCTCCCACCCGATACTTCACGCGTCGCCTCCCGGTGCTGCGGCCATTTTACGTGCGAGGACAGTCAAACCGAGACCCAATCAGAGCCGAGGTGGATGAGCATGTTTGACCCCAGAATTGAGATGGCCTAGCTCTCCGATGGGCCCCTTCATCAGACAGGTGTATCACCGGATCACTTCCCACAAGCCGACTTGAACGAAGCCGCTTTGCGGCGGACGCATGCGCGTGCGCTGTGCTGGCGGCGGAGGTGTTGATCTAGCGTTTGTCGCAGAGAAGGAGGATTCTCTGTGACCCGTTTACGCCAGATCATGCTTGAGGAACTAGAGCGCCGCAACTACGCCCCGTCCACCATTCGTGCTTACCTTCGCACGGTTGAGCATTTTGCTCGCTACTTCCGCTGTCCACCCGATCGGCTTGGTACCGAGCACATCCGGCAGTATCAGGCCGCGATGTTCCGCACCTGGAAGCTGTCGCCGAACACCGTAACGCAGAGGCTGGCGGCGCTGCGCTTCCTCTACATCCAGGTGCTGCAGCGAGGCTGGAGCGTCGCGGAGACGCCCTATCCGAAGAAGGTGCTGCGGCTACCGCAGATCCTCAGTCAGCAGGAAGTCGCGCGGCTTATCGATGCGGCCGAGCCCCCGTTCCATCGCGTTCTACTGATGACCCTCTATGCCACCGGCGCACGCCGGGCCGAAGTGGCTCGACTGAAGATCACCGATATCGACAGCGAACGCATGGTGGTTCACATCCGTGGCGGCAAGGGACGCAAGGACCGTGATGTCATGCTGAGCCCGGCCCTGCTCGATGAGCTGCGCACCTATTGGCGAGGACTGAAGAAGAAGCCCACGGGCTGGCTGTTTCCGGGCAACAAGTGGCACACGTCGAGTCGGCCGGTCACCACCAAGGTGCTCTGGATGGCCTGTCAGCAGGCTGCGATCCGCGCAGGGCTCGAAGACAGGAACCTCCACCCGCATACCCTGCGGCATTGCTTTGCAACGCACCTTCTGGAAGCAGGCGCTGACCTGCGCACCATCCAGATTCTGCTTGGGCATCGGGATCTCGAAGAGACCACGATCTATCTGCACCTGTCGAACAAGCACCTCAGCGCAACTGCCAGTCCTCTCGATCAACTGACGCTTGAGTCCCGGAGAACCGCGCCACGCAACGATTAGGCCGCTCCTCGCTGGAGATGGCCGACATCATTCGCTACGCTGGCCGCGGCTTCGCAGAACGCAGTCATCGCTGGATCAACGGTCAGCACCTGAAGGTGCTCGATGCGATCACACGCTGCCGCACCGCCGCACTTGGCGGTCATCGCGATCAGTGCGTTGATTGTGGGCACACCGCCATCTCCTATAACTCGTGCCGCAACCGGCATTGCCCACGATGCCAGGGCAACGCCCGCCTGCGCTGGCTCCAGCAGCGCGAACGAGAACTGCTGCCCACTCGCTACATCCACGCCGTCTTTACGATCCCGCGTGAACTAGCTCCTCTTGCACTACAGAACAAGCGCATCCTGTACAGCCTGCTGTTTCGCGCCACTGCCGAAGCTCTCCAGCAGGTCGCTCGCGACCCGCGGCACCTCGGTGCGGAGATCGGCTTCTTCAGCGTGCTCCATACCTGGAACCAGAGACTGCAACATCATCCTCATGTTCACTGCGTCATTGCTGCAGGTGGCCTCGCTCAAGATCACCTGCGCTGGATCGCGTCGCGCCGCTCCTTCTTCCTCCCGATCAAGGTGCTCAGCCGCATCTTCCGCGGCAAGTTCCTCGCAGGGCTGAAGGCAGCGTTCCGCGAAGGCAAGCTCGAGTTCCACGGTCATCTCGCTTCGTTAGCCGAGCCGCGCAGCTTCGCTGTGTGGCTTCGATGTCTCTATCGTCCCGACTGGGTCGTCTACTCCAAGCCACCCTTCGGCGGACCGGAGCATGTGCTCCGCTACCTCGGTGCATACACCCATCGCGTCGGCATCTCCAACAGCAGACTTCTCGCACTCGCTGAGGGGCAGGTGTCCTTCCGCTGGCGAGACTCGGCCCATGGCAACCGCAAGCGCATCATAAAGATCTCCGTCGACCAGTTCCTGCGCCGCTTCCTGCTTCACCTGCTCCCTCGCGGCTTCGTCCGCATCCGTAACTTCGGCTTCCTCGCCAACCGGCAACGCGCCACGCTCCTGCCACTCTGCTTCGGCCTGCTCAAGACTTCAGCGCAGATCTCAACTTCGACAACATCCTCTGCAGTAGACCATCCTCACTCACTCTGGAACTGTCCGGTCTGCGGAGGAACCATGCATGTCGTCGAGCGGCTCTCCGCGGCTCAACTGCTGCTTCGCTCCCCGCCTCTCCACGAGTACGCCGCATGAATCCACAACTCCATCATCGAATCATCCTCCTGCCTCGGCACGTACAGAAACTCTGTGTCTCACTCCACTCGGGCTGCTCTGCCCGTCCTCTCTTCCACCTCTGCCCAGCACCCCAACGCGATGCTTATCTCGACCAGTTCTCGTTAAAACTGCCGCGCGCAGCCGCCAAAAGCAACGGTCCAAACTATCGGCACATGCTCAGCCACATACAAATCCCATAGGCTCCCGCGGGGGGGCGGCTTCCTTCAAGTCGCTCTATCCGAAGCGCCCCCATACTCCTTCGATCCGCGAGCTACGTCTTGCGGGGCGCTCCAGATACAGCCCTAAGACTTACCGGGATCGATCGGAAAGATTCATTCTTAGAAGAGAAATGAGATATCGGCTTGGGATTCAGCGGATTTACTTGCTGCTGTCGCTCGGCAAGTTAACTCACGTAGTTTCACTTAGCCCTCCATTAAGGCCTGCGGCCCTGAGCCCTCTTCCGGGCCGTAATTATGGCTCGTACCAATCGAGCGAATAAATCTCTTGTGTTCCTACGTCCTTCAGCACCATCGGAGCACCATCTGGAGTCATGCCAAACTCCAGCCCCGCCAGCCGCCCTGCCTGACGGATTCCCTTCAAGCTCGCCACCTCTTCCACCTGGTGGTCGTTTATTCTAATCCGCATGACAGCAGACTCTGGCCCATAGCGCAGGTAATACAGATACTGCCCGTCCCGCGACCACTTCAAGAGACCCGAACCTTTGGCGAGTTCCGTCCATGCCCGGCTTTTGAAGTCAAACAGCATGATCCTCTGCCCATCCGAAGCCATGGCGCCGACATACCGTCCATCGGGCGACCAACTCGGAGAAAAGAAACCCTCGGATCCAGGAACTGTCTCGACGCTTTGCGTTTTCAGATTCAACAGATGCACTGCCACCTTCCCTGGCTCCTTCGAGAAAAACGGGAAATCG
>DATGAD010000411.1:0-12056 GCA_035313725.1 Alloacidobacterium sp.
CCTGTGGAAGTGGATTAACAGCGCGAGATCCTCCCCGGCCAGTGCAAAGAAGCAAGTCACAATCACCTTGCGAAACGAAGCGAACCAGCCCACCGACGTCTACACACTGAGCCATGCCATCCCGACGAAATACACAGGTCCAAGCCTTAGCGGCAAAGGTACCGATGTCGCGATCGAGGAACTGGTTCTCGTCTGCGAGAACATCTCGATCGAAACTTCACCCCGATAGGTCGAGCGAAGATAGGCCGATATATCACCGCTGAGAATCCGGCATTATGGCGCCGGTGCCCTCGAGGCGTCCCGTGCGAAGTGGGCATAGGAATCGGCATTGTCCATCGCGTCACTCACGGACATGCGATTGTACTTTGTCGTCTCCCATTCATAAGCATTGTCATCGCAGCCGACCACGTCATGGGCAAGCTCGTGGATGACGGTGCTCGCCTGCAACTCCGCATTCGAGCTGAACCAGTAGGGACAGAGGTGCAGGTCGCTCCAGATCGAATACACGTAAGCCAGCACATCCTTATCGCACTTCGTCTCGCATTGAAAATCAATCGACTGATTGATCGCCTTGTTGAGCTTCCCGTACTTATCCAGAATCTTCGCAAGGTCCTTGTCGAAGGTGGTGTGAAAGTGGTGCGTCAGGAGGTTTGAAACCGGCGCCGGAATGGGTCTCGGAAGATTGCCGAGGCCATTCACAACGTTATCGAGCCAGTTGGCGCCGAGTCTCTGTGCGGCAGTCGCCGCCGGCTTCCACTGCGTCGGACAATCCGTGAAGCTGTTCGCTCCGCCCGCGGGGCCGTGCACCACTCCGTCTTTTCTTTCGACGCTCATCGAACCAAAATTGTGCCCCGCGCCGGAGTTATGAACCAGTGTCTGCTCCTCGTTGGCATGCTCCGCCTGGCACTTCGAACACGAACCGCCGCAGGAGCAGCCGCTCCGTTGCCCAGCCAGTTTGGCTCCATGCTGACTGTCAGAGAGCGGGCGGTGCGACCGCGACCCATCCAGAGAGGACTGCGCGGGGCTCAGGCTCGGCTGTTTCTTGGAACGCTCCATCTCGGCAACAGCAAACATGGCCGAAACAATACCACAAGCCTGCAGGCGCACACTGTGAAAAAGGGAAAATCGATCGACCACAAATGCAACCTTAACGGGGCTTGAAAGGGTAAAAGAGCGGGGCCTTTGCCCCGCGTCAATAGACGATAAAAAGGGCTTTCAGCCCCCCCGGGGCTCTTTACATTGCGGGCCAAGTCCAAAGCTTTTCAAATTGACAAGTTTTCAAATTGAAAAGACAATAATCTTGATTCACGTCGTCACCGTTGGACACCTGAGCGAAGCAGCCAGCAAATATCGGGATGAGCCAAAGAAATCAGTGCATGGCTCGTAATAGTGAAGGGTGTGCGTTGGACTAGTTTTTCAGGAGTGCGGCAGGTATTCCCTGATGCAGATGCTGTGGATGGCTATGTCATATTCAATATCCGGCATAACCGATACCGTTTAGTGACCGTGATCCACTATGCGAAGGAACGGAATGGAAAACTAACTATGGGTCACGTTTATATCCGCTCTTTCTTGACGCACAAAGAATACGACGACCCAACGAACTGGGATAAGGAGTATGGAACTCGATGAGCACTTTCCTGGCAAATCCCGCACAGATGATTCATCTTGGCGCACCGCATATCATCCACTCCGATGAGGAACTGGATCGCTATATAGCTGCCCTATTTGCTCTCACCGCGAAGGCTGAAACAACACCCGATGAAGATGAAGCAATCGAACTCCTTACACTTCTGATCGAACGTTATGAAGCAGATCGTTTTCCACTACCTGCAGCACACCCAATAACAGTGCTGCGGTTTTTAATGGAGCGTCATGGCCTGAGCCAGAAGGACTTGATTCCAGAATTTGGCGTCGAGAGCACAGTGTCACTGGTTCTCTCGGGAAAGCGGCAGATGAACCGTGAGCACATCGCTAGACTAAGCAAGCGATTCCACGTTTCTCCTGCGGTATTTTTTGGGAGCTGAGATTAAGGCCATCCCCCGCCAAAGTATTGAAAAATAAAGGAACGGGGAGAAAACAAGGAGGTGGAGAGGTCACCCCTGAAGAAACGGATTCGAAACCCGCTCCTCTCCAATCGTAGTCAGCGGCCCGTGCCCCGGAATCACCCGCGTCTCATCCGGAAGCGGCATCAGCCGATCATGGATCGACCGCAGAATCTTCCTGGTATCTCCACCCGGAAGATCCGTCCGCCCGATCGACCCCGCAAAGAGCGTGTCACCCGCAACCAGCAGATTCAGCGGAGCGAAATGCAGGCAAATGCTCCCCGGCGTATGCCCGGGAGTATGCAGTACCTGCGCCGGAAACTTCTCCAGCCCAACCACCAGATGGTCCTCAGCGCTGACATCCGGCGGGGCAACCTCGGGCGTAGCGACACCCAGCCACCCCGCCTGCACATCCATCATGTCGAGCAGAGGCAGATCGTTCTGATTCAACAGAATCGGCGCTCCCGTCTGCTTCTTGAGCTTTAAAGCACCGCCAACGTGATCGATATGAGCGTGCGTAACCACAATCTGCTTCAGCTTGAGCCCATGCTTTTCCAGACGCGCCACAATCTGCGGAATGTTGTCGCCCGGATCGATCACCATGGCTTCGCTAGTCGTCTCATCGCCAAGAATGGTGCAGTTGCATTGCAGCATGCCAACAGGAAAAGTCTCGAGGATCATATTTTTGATTGTCTACGATTGTTTCTCGGGAAGCTGCCCAAAACGCGCAAAATGCGTAACAATGATTCCGCTATGGCAATCCGTAAAGAGTGGACAGAATGGCATTTGACGCCGCGCGGCTGGGAACGCGGCGCCTCGCGGGTACAAGGACAAGGTAACACCTGGGTCGAGGAACCAACCGACCGCGTATTGAGCGCCGTGTATCAGGAAATGCAAAGCGATGACTCGCCGGAAATAAAGCGATGGGCTGAAGATACATGGCGTTCGAAAAAGGCGGAGAATACCGACGAACTTCTGAAGCAGTACGGACCAGCGCCGGAAAAACTATAGGACAGCCTTACGACAGCGTCACTTTCCCGGTCGCAAGCGTGTACACGCCAGCGACCACCTTTAGCTTGCCGTCCTTCACCAGAGGTGCAATTATCGGAGAAGATTCGCGCAACAGTTTCGCCTGTATCTCCGTATTGGCCTTCGTAACCGCCGCAAGGTCGGGTCCCGCCTGATCGATGGCTGGCTGAATGTGCGGGAAAAGACTGCTGATCTGCCCCGGAACATCTTTCCCCTGAATTGCCGCCTTCACTGCACCGCAGTTCGCATGTCCAAGAACAAGAATGACTTTGACCCCGAGGACGGCCGCACCATATTCCAGGCTGCCTATGATCTCCGGCGTAAGGATGTTGCCAGCGACGCGCGTAACGAAGATCTGCCCAATCGTCTCGTCGAAGATGAGCTCAACAGGAACACGAGAATCTGCGCAGGCAAGCACGGCAGAGTGGGGTTCCTGTTTGTCTACGGTGCGCTCCTTAAGAAGCTGGAGATCGTGTTCGATGCTGACCATGCGTCCAGCAGCGAATCGCTCATTTCCATCCATTAACTCTTTAAGCGCTTCATCTGGCGTCCGCGTGGTCTGCGCGCGAAGCGGTGAAGTGGACACAAAGTCCAAAGACGACGCAGCAAGCAAACTTGCCGCCGATGCTCCGATGAACTCACGACGTGAGAAAGCCATACAATCCTCCATACCTGAACAGAAGGCGAGATCATCATACCCGCAGCAAAGCGCCCATTACATGACTACCGCGTAAGAGGCTTTACGACGGCTCCGCCCTTCATCACCCACGCAACATGCTCCATGACAGTGATATCTGTAAGCGGATCGCCGGACACGGCAACCAGATCGGCATACTTTCCCGGCTCAATGCTTCCCATATCCTTATCGAGCGAGAGCAGCGAAGCGCCATTGATAGTAGCCGCCTGTAGCGCCTGCAGAGGCGTCATGCCGCCGCGCACAAGCGCTCCAAACTCCTTGGATACCGACTCATCGACATCAGCATCATCCACGCCGTAAGCGATTTTGAGGTGGTACTTGAGAGCCCTTTGGAAAGCTGGTCCCTGCTCTTTGACGATGTCGATGCCTTTCTGCATGCTCCGCGGATCGCGCCCTTTGGAGAGGCCAGTCTCAAGATCGTGCTGGAAGCAATAGAGCGTGGGCACGAGCCATGTCCCACGCTGCGCCATCATCTGCGCCCCTTCATCGTCCAGCATCGTTCCATGCTCTATTGAGTCCACGCCGGCGCGAACAGCAGCTTTGATGCCGATCGTGCCTTCAGCGTGTGCCATGACTTTGCGTCCGGCCCGATGAGCAACCTCAACCGCCCGGGCCATCTGCTCGTCGCTCAACTCCTGCACGCGGTAGTCGCTGATCGGATCCATCACGCCGCCCGTAGCCATCAGCTTGATCCAATCCGCGCCATACTTGATGTCGCGACGCACGATGCGATTCACGTCATCGACGGTATCTACGGTGTTGGGTTGCTGCATGCCGGGCTTGTCGGGAGAGAGAAGGTCGCCGTCGCCATGTCCGCCTGTGACCGAGACAAAGCTGCCCGCCGCCACGATGCGCGGCCCTGTGATCAGGCCTTTCGCAACACCGTCGCGCAGGGCGAACTGCGGATACGAGGGATACTCTTCACCGGCATCGCGCAGGGCAGTGAAACCATGGGCCAGCCATATCTGCAGGTTGGCAACCCCCTGCACCGTCGCCTGCGGCGCAGATGTCATCAGGTATTTGCCTGGCGTCTGTGTCGTCGGATCGGAAAGGATATGTGCGTGACAATCGATCAGCCCCGGAACTAGCGTGTATTTGCTCATGTCGATGACGACATCGTCTTTGGGCGCGTTGGTGCTGATCGCCTTGATGCGGTCCCCCTGAATCACAATGTAGGCGTCTTTCGTCACCTCGCCGTTGCGGACGTCGATCAACCGGCCAGCATGTACTGCGATCTCTTTTGGCGCAGGAGTCTGCGCATAGGCTGTAATGCAGGCAAATGTAAAAGAGGCAAGAAGATAGAGCGGGTTCTTTGAGCTCACCTGAGAATCCTTAGTTGGTCTGTGAGCGTGATAGTAACAGAGGGGGCGGAGAAAATAGTAAAGGCAGGCTCGATGCCTGCCTTTGAACTTCGTAAAGAAAGCTGATTACTTCTTTGCGGGAGTGGACTGCGTGGTCTTTGTGCCTTCAAGGACGGAATGTCCGCCGGTGCGCTTCTGCATCAGGATGGTAAGGCCGATGGAGGTCAACATGAAGATGATGGCACACCACGTTGTGAGCTTTGTCAGCAGGTTGGCCGCGCCGCGCGGACCGAAAGCCGTCTGCGAACCCTGACCGCCGAATGCGCCGGCAAGATCAGCGCTCTTCCCCTGTTGCAACAGGACGACGATGACGAGGAAGACACAGACGATAACGTGGAGAGCAATAAAGAGATAAACCATGCGCTGCTTTCTTCTGGAACTTCAGAAATAAGTTGGACGTTCTTGGTGCGGAAGGGGGGACTTGAACCCCCATGCCTCTCGGCGCCACCCCCTCAAGATGGTGTGTCTGCCAATTTCACCACTTCCGCACTCGATGAAACTATGTCCTCTCAAAAGTATAGCAAAGCAAACGCACATGAGAAAGGCTGTCAGAAGCGCATTTCAAGGTCGCTGAATCCACTTAACTCCAGCAGATGCTGCCCGTCGCGGGCCGCATCAACAACTTCATGTTCAAGCACCCAGGTATGGGGGTGATGGATAAAGACCGCGTGCAGTCCGGCTGCGAGTGCCGGATTGATGTCAGACTTGGGACTGTTGCCGACCATCCACGTCGTGTGCGGAATCAGCTCATATTTATGACATACGGCATGATAAGCATCAGGGTTTTTCTCACGCGGCACTTCAACAGAGGTGAAATGTTTCGCCAGGCCGGAACGAGCAAGCTTATCGGCCTGCTCCTCTTCATTGCCCTTTGTCATCAGAATAAGGCGGTGTCTGGACGCCAGTACCGGCAGCACTTCTGCAACGCCCGGCAGCAACTCGATTTCATGCTCGCTGATGGAACGCGAAAAGCTCACGATGCGCTCGTGCTTCTCCGCCGTAACGGGCTCAGTGCTGAGCCTTTCGAAGCATTGAACAAGTGAGTGCCGAAAGCTTGCCAGCCCATATCCGCGCTCGCGCACGGTTTCGCGCTCCACTTCATTCAGAACAGACCGCACTTCTTCGTGCGTATAAGCGTGATGATTCAAATAGGAGATGAACGCAGCAATGGCTCGCTCAAAGTAGATGTTGTTTTCCCAAAGCGTGTCGTCAGCATCGAGCAGCAATGTTTGTCCGGGCGCGAATCTGGGAACGAAGCTCATCATACTTTTAGGGTAGCAAAAATTGACCTCGACACTGTGACAGGAGAGCCCTGGTTCAGCGATCGTAGATTGCTCTATATTCGTGGTCGAGCAGAGACATCAGGAAAAGAGAGTGATATCGGCCTTCGCGAAAGAAAGCCTCGCGAAGGATGCCCTCTTGTTGAAAGCCCACACTGCGGTATACATGCTGCGCTCGATGGTTCGATTCGAAGACATCGAGCCATAACCGATGTGCGCCAAATTCTTCAAATACTTTCTTCAGCAAGAGTCGTAAGACTTCCTTGCCGTGGCCCTGACCAGGCGATTGCATCACAACTCGCTTTAATTCAATACTTCGATGCTCTGACTTGAGGCCGCGCAGGATGATGTATCCAATCTGACTCCCGGAAGAGTCAGCCGCAATCAGATAGCAGGTGTCGGGGTCGCAAAGCGCCGCTAGGTGTTCTTCAACTGTCCATTTTCCAATGTGCTCACGGAATTCCGGCGAGTGCTCAATCTCGACAATGAAAGAAAGGTCTGCCTCTGTCGCCGCTCTCAATTCCATAGCACTATTGGGCTAACGCCTGTTTGATAGCCGCATCGGCAAGGGGAGCCATAATGCGATAACCGGCACCATTTGGATGCAATCCATCGTCGGCCAGATTTTCCTTCATCATGCCGTGGCTGTCCACCATGGCGCCAAAGTAGTCGAGATAGACAAGCTTGTTCTGCTCGCAATACTTGCGCAGCCATTGATTGAGTTGCAGAATCTCTTCCCGCGGGCGCTGCAAAAAGAATCCCTGCCGCTCCTTGATGTAGTTGTGGACTGGCGTGACCGACGAAAACACTACGCGGATGGAATGCTCGCGTGCTAATTCCGCCAGCGAAGCATAATTTGCTTCGGTCTGTTCGACTGTCATCGGGCCGGTATTTCCAGCGATATCGTTAGTTCCTGCAAGAATAACGACTACCTTCGGCGCAAGATCGATGACGTCCTGGCGAAAGCGAATCAACATCTGTGGTGTCGTCTGGCCGCCAATGCCGCGATTGATATAGCCCTTACCCGGAAAATATGTATCGAGCTTCCATGCATCTGTAATGGAGTCGCCAAAAAAGATGGCGCGATTTTCGTCCGGCCCGGAGGTTTTGAGTTGCGCGTTGGCCTCGCGATAGCGGTTGAGTTCTCCAAAATCATTCATGAACGTGGAAATCCGGCTCTCGCGCCAGCGTTCCAGGCTGAGAACTGCCTGCGCTGCTGGATCATCCTTGGCCGAGAGCGCAGGTTGCGTCTGAGCGATCCCGGATGCGGCCATGCAAATGGAGCTGACGATAAGAAGGCAGGCGAGTTTGTGCATGAGCACAAAATATCATTCAGAGGAAGCGCAACTCCAGCATCGTGCAGTCGTCATTGGCTGGCGTAGCTCCACAGAAGGCTTGAAGCGCCTGTACAACGCCGTCCAGATTGCAACTTGAGCCGAATGCATGTTGCAGGCGGGCATCGCCAAAGAAGTCGCCTGCCGCATTTTCTGCTTCTGTCACCCCGTCTGTTACCAGGAAGACGCGCGTTCCAGGCTCTAACGTCGTCGTATACGCGCTGAATTCAGCCCAGCCAATCATGCCCACAGGAAGATTTGATCCTTGGATCTGCTCCACACTTTGGCCGTTACAGACCAGTGGATTGGGATGGCCGCAATTGATGTAGTCAAGCCTCCCCGTCTTACTGAGTTTCAGAATGCACAGCGTCGCGTACTTGCCCACATTCTTCGCGCAGATGTACTGGTTAAGTAGCGCGGCCACTGTATTGAGCGAGTGGCGAGCCTTCAGCTGTGCATAAATCATCCCCTGGAGGGTTGAGGCAAGGAGTGCCGCAGAGACGCCCTTTCCCGAGACATCGACGATAACCAGATAAATATGTTCATCGTCGACGATTACGTCATAGAAATCGCCGCCGATCTCCTTGCAGGGAACGGAGCGAGCCGAAACTTTGGCGTAGGGAAGCTCCGGTATTTGCACTGCCATAAGGCCTTGCTGGATGTTTGCTGCAATATCGAGCTCTTCACGGTAGCGGCGGGCTTGTTCCTCGGCGATCGCAAGCTGGGCGTTGTCGATCAATGCGGCCGCTTCTGAAGCAATCGTGCGCAGCAATTCGCTATCCACTTGAGTCAGATTGCCGGCATGCACGCGGCTGTCCAGATACAGCACACCGAGAAGCTCATGCTTTGCGGCGGCTATCCCGTTTGAGGATTTTGCACGCCGGCTTCGCAGCGGGATGCAGATGATCGAGCGGATGTTCTGCATGACGATGCTTTCCGTGCGAACGCCGGCTTCCGCCTTGAATGTATCCGTGACGATGAACTCGCTTGCAGACGACATGGCTTGTTGAATGGTGCTTCGAGAAAGCGTTGAGTCGTCAGTAAGAACTTCGCCTTTATTGCTGCGGCCTGCGGCGAGCTTCAGTGTTCCTTTTTCATCGGGAAGAAAAAAGTAGCCGCGCTCAACTTTGGTGAGATCGAGCGTTGTTTCGACGAGGCAGGTGAGGATTTGATCGACGGCGCCGACCGCATTCAGTCGGCGGGCCGCTTCGATGAACCAGCGGAGTTGTTCCAGGCCGCTGGTGCTGCTCGATGCGGCGGGAAGCTGCACAAGAAGCTCCCGAATCGTTGATGTTGATTTGTCATCCGGTATGCCAAATCGCATTTTCGGGCCATCAAGGGATCCAAAGTGGACAAGATCCTGAGGCAGGAGACGCTGCCGTTGCACGCGAATCCCATTGACGAACGTGCCGTGACGGCTCTCCATATCGGTGACATGAAATGCCGCGCTCTCGTAGGTAATTTCAGCGTGCCTGCGGGAGACGTGAACGTCTTCAAGAATCAGATCTCGATCTGGCAGCCGCCCTACTGTAAAAGGCGAGTGATCGATGACTCCGGTAGACCGGTGCGGGCCATCGAAGATTTCATATTGTGTCGGCGGAACTGGGTGCATGTCTGGTAATCCGGTCTGAGACAGCCGAGGGCAGAGAAGGTGAGCGTCGGCCGGCCATGTGAAACTGCTTCAAGCGCCGATTATACAAAGCCGCTCCAAATTTCCTGATCTAAAACCATCGGAGGTTGTATTTGGCGGTTTTCTGCCTCTTTTGAGCGAAAAAGCCCCTAAGAGGACGAATTCGTAACAGACATATTGACAAACCTTGCGCACAACGAGCATTCTGTTGCGTTTTCTCAATGGTGTACGCCTCCCTGGCCTGGCGGACTTGGTGCTGCCAGGCTTTCTTTTTGCCTGCGAGCGCGACCAGCGTGAGAATCCTATAATTTTGGGTGATGTCTTCTACTGAGAAAAACCTGAGACCGCTGGAATCGGGCATCTTTACTGACTTCCACGACCGGATGAGCTACGCGGGCTATCTTTGCCTGGATGGCCTGCTGGCCCAGCAGCGTCCGCTTTCCAAACCCGAGCATCATGACGAGATGCTCTTCATCATTCAGCACCAGGTTGCTGAGCTTTGGCTCAAGCAATTGATTCATGAGTTATCCGCCGCGATCTGGCACGTAAAGCACGACCACCTCGACCCATGCTTCAAGATTCTCTCTCGCGCCAAGCTCATCCAGATGCAACTCTTCGATCAATGGGCGGTCCTGGAAACGCTGACACCATCCGAATATATGGAGTTTCGCAGCATGCTGGGGCATGCCTCGGGATTCCAGTCGTTCCAGTACCGGAAGCTGGAATTCCTTCTTGGCAGCAAAAACAGAGACACGCTGAAGGTCTTCGTGGACTCTCCCGCAATTCACGAAGACCTGCTCGCCGTCCTTGAGGCGCCGAGCCTCTACGATGAGTTCCTTCGACATTTGAAACGACGTGGACTTGCTATCCCCGACGAATGCGTAGAACGCGACTGGTCCAGACCTTACGAGAAAAACGAGGAGCTCGTTGGCGTTTTGCGGCAGATTTATGAGTGGCCACGAGAACACTGGGACGCATACGAAATGTGCGAAAAGCTGGTCGATGTAGAGGAATACTTTCAGCTCTGGCGCTTTCGCCACATGAAGACAGTGGAGCGCATCATCGGCTTCCGCGAAGGAACGGGCGGCTCTTCGGGAGTGGCCTTTCTCAGGCAGGCGCTCAATCTGACATTCTTCCCTGAATTATTTGCCCTGCGTACGGGGCTGAAGCAGCGATGAGTTGTCCAATTCAGGAGGCGGTGGCTAAGCTGCCGTCGGGCCCACTGACTGAAGAATCTATCCGACGCCACATATCGCCGCTTTTCACCCGCACACTCGCGAACGATCACATCTATCTGGCAAACCATTCGCTTGGCCGGCCCCTCGATCAGATGACAGAGGACATTCGCGAGGGCACAGCGCTATGGGAAACCAAGCTCGGCGATGCCTGGGATGAGTGGCTTGCCGAGCAGGAGGCCTTTCGTGAAAGAATCGCAACGCTGATTGGCGCGCCTCGTGCCAATTGTGTCGTGCCAAAGACCTCAGCAGGGCAGGGATTGCGCGCCGTCTTGAACGCCTCTCCGAACAAGCTACGCGTGTTGAGCACGCGCGGCGAATTCGATTCCATTGATCTGATCCTGAAGCAATATGCCGCGCTTGGCCGTATCGAGATGCAATGGATTGGACCTGACTCCGAAGGTCGTTTTACCGCGTCGAGAATGATCGAAGAGTTACGTCCCGGAATCGACCTGGTGGTAATTTCGCAGGTCATGTTTATGGACAGTCAGATTGTCCACGATCTCAGGTTACTGGCCGACAAGTGCCATGCGATTGGCGCCAGATTGCTGGTCGATGCCTACCACGCCATAGGCGTCATTCCGGTTGATGCGGCTGCGATGCAAGCCGACTTTCTCATCGGAGGCAGCTACAAATATCTGCGCGGCGGACCGGGAGCGTGCTTTCTCTATCTTTCTCCAGAAGTCCTGGACAGCGGGCTGCAACCTCTCGATACCGGATGGTTCGCCCGTGAGAACACATTCGGATACGAGCGGCCCGATACCCCCTTGCTACGCGCTGGCGGCGACGCATTCCTTGAATCGACGCCGCCAATTCTGACTTACTATCAGGGACGAAGCGGCCAGAAGTTGACACTTGCACTGGGCGTGGAACGCCTGCGCGCACACAGCCTTGAGCAGTTGACACGCCTGAAGAGTTATCTGCGCGAGATCGGCGTCGAGGCCGTAGGCGGCGACAGCGGCCACGGCGCATTCCTTGCCATACGATTGGACGACGCCAAGTCCATTTCAGCGACGTTAGCTCAGCGAGGTGTGATCACAGACGCACGCGGCCCATGGCTGCGTCTGTGCCCGGATTGTTTGACTCAGGACAAGGAGCTTCGAATAGCTGCGACGTTTCTAGGTGAGGTACTGGAGCAGATCCATTCCTAGAAGGATGCTGAAAGAGGAGTGGTTTTGAAGGGGCACGGCTTTAGCCGTGCCGTAGGTGCCGCAGATTGAGTGCGGCTTTAGCCGCCGAGGGACGGTTTTATCCCGTCGCGGCACTTTTCAGCAACCTTCTAGAAGGCGCCTCGTTTCGTCCTGATTATTTCTGTACTTGATCAAGCGCCAGATTCAACTCAAGCACGTTGACGCGCGGTTCTCCGAGCACGCCAAACTGGCGGGACTGGGTGTGGGCCAGAACAAGATTACGCACGGTGTCGGGTCTAAGATTGCGTGTCTGCG
>DATGAD010000412.1:0-4632 GCA_035313725.1 Alloacidobacterium sp.
GGCCGAGCAGTCATCGTCGCCGGCGGACGGCTCCCATCTTCTGGAACCACTTCCGGCGTTTTCTTCTTTGGCACGGCGACTGCCGTCTCCGTAGCGTCACTGTCATCAGCATTGCTGCTCGAAGGCACAGTCGCGTGCGGCTTCGGCACGCTGGCGGTGGTGCTGCCTTTGCCTTCAGACTGCGGCGCAAGCCGCGCGCCCGGCGTCAGACTATCCGCTGCGGGAGTCGTGTTCGGGGTAAACCTGTCTGGATGCAGCGCCGATGGAGGACGCATCGGCCGAGCTATGCCCTCACCCTCGGCGTCGGCCGAGTCGTCGCTGTTTTCATCGTCGGTCTTCGGTGCGTCGGGATCGACACGGCTTGGCAATCGCTCGGCCAGAACCTCAGAGGCTCTCAGTTGCTCGGTATCCGCCGCCGCCTCGCTCTGAATCATGTCCAGCTTTTGCTTGGGCGTCACCTCGTCACCCATGTTCGTGACGACCAGAACCTCTTCCAGCTGCGAAAGATTCGCCGCCGGACGAATCAAGACATCCACCAGCGGATCGCGATCCGGATCGTTGACGACACGATCCACTACTCCCACCGCCAGCCCGCGCGGAAAAATCTGGTCGCCGCCGCTTGTAATCACCTTTTCGCCGGCCTTGATGCGCTCGTCAGGCATCACCCGTTCCACCTGCGGCTGCCCCGAAGCATTTCCGCGCAGGATGCCCCGAATGCGCGTGTCGGCAAGAATGACCCCTGCCCCGCTCGTTGGGTCCGTGATCACAAGCACTTGGCTGGTGTGAGGAAAGACTTCGCGAATCCGTCCGACAATACCTTCGGGCGTAATCACAGGCATATCGACGCCCACGCCATCTTTCGATCCCTTGTTGATGGAAAGAATGCGCGACTGCTCGGTGCCTGACGTTCCAATGACCTGGGCCGGCGTCGTCTGATAAACGTATTTTTCTTTGAAAGCCAGCAGTTGCTGCAGCCGCTGCCCCTGGCGCGCGTCTTCGACGATGCCGCCTTCCTCAATGCGAAGGCGTTGCAACTCGGCCTGCAGGTCCTTGTTCTCTTGCCGGACGTGCATCAGGTCAAGGTAGTTATCCCAGACGCCAATAATGTCCGCGCCCAGCCAGTGCACGAAGCGTTCCGGCGGCGACACCAGGCTAATCGCCCAGTACCGGATCAGGCGTACACCACCCGCATCCGGCTGCGCATGCTCTTTCGGCAGCGGCCGGCGGACCTGAACGGCGACCCCGATCACCTGCGCCAAAAGCACCGCGATCAGGACCAGGGCGTTCTTATAACGGCTGAAGAAGGATTCCATGGTGATGATGCCCGGTGCTTAAGCGCGATCTGCGACCTGAATACGCACTATTAATCAATCTTGATCTTACGCAGCAAACGGAAGTCGCTGAGCATTTTTCCCGTGCCCAGAACCACGCTGGCTAACGGATCGTCGGCGATCGAAACCGGCAGTCCGGTTTCTTCGCGAATACGCTTGTCTAAATTCTTGATGAGCGCCCCGCCGCCGGTCAGCACAATGCCGCGGTCGCTGATGTCCGCGGAAAGCTCAGGCGGCGTCCGCTCAAGTGCTACGCGGATCGCATTCATGATGGTCGAGATGCACTCGCCCAACGACTCGCGAATCTCGCTATCGTCGATGGTGATGGTCTTGGGCACGCCCTCGATCAGGTTTCGCCCCTTGATCTCCATCGTCAGCGGCTTTTCCAGCGGATACGCGGAGCCAATCTCCACCTTGATCTGCTCAGCCGTGCGTTCGCCGATCAAAAGATTGTATTTGCGCTTGAGGTAGTTCATCACTGCCTCATCCATCTGGTTACCGGCCATGCGTACCGACCGCGAATAGACGATGCCGGCCAGGGAAATCACTGCAATATCAGTAGTTCCGCCGCCGATATCGACGACCATGTTGCCGGAAGGCTCGGTAATCGGCAGACCGGCGCCAATTGCCGCCACCATCGCCTGCTCGACAAGGAAAACCTCGCTCGCCTTCGCCCGATACGCCGAATCCTCGACCGCGCGCTTTTCCACCTGCGTAATCTCAGAGGGTACGCCAATCACAATGCGCGGATGCACCAGCATCTTGCGGTTATGCGCCTTCTGAATGAAGTAGTTGAGCATCTTTTCCGTGATCTTGAAATCGGCGATGACGCCATCCTTCATCGGCTTGATGGCGACGATGTTGCCGGGCGTGCGGCCCAGCATCTCCTTGGCCTCCTTGCCAACGGCTTCGACCTCGCCCGTATTTTTATTAATGGCGACAATCGAGGGCTCGTTCACAACGATGCCCTTGCCCCGGGCATAGACGAGCGTGTTGGCAGTGCCCAGGTCAATGGCCAGATCACTGGAAAACATACTAAACAGCGACCGCAGACCGTGCGACCGCGAAGAGCGCGATGAAAAACCGTTCGATGACATGAAGAAAGACTTTATAAAAGGGACTTCAACCTATTGTACGGCCATGAGGCAATTGCTGCACCGAAGTCGCACGTGGAATTCTTGGGTTTTTCTAGGAATTCGTGCGTGACGCACAATCTTCAGTAACGCAGGCGCCTTGCATGCAGCCTCTCGCGCCATCCTGTATCCTGCTAGGTTTGGCTTACTCCGCATTCACGAAAGCAGATTCCATGTCACATAAGCTCTACAAAAACCTCATCGGCGGCGAATGGGTTGCCGCAAAGACCGGCAAGACCTTCCTCAACATCAATCCTGCCGACGGGAACGATGTCATCGGCGAATTCCAGTCCTCTGGCGCCGACGACGTTGACGCAGCCGTGGCCGCCGCCGAGGCAGCTTACAAGACGTGGCGTCTCGTCCCGGCTCCCAAGCGCGCCGAAATCCTTTACCGCACCGGCCAGTTGCTCGAGCAGCGCAAAGAGCAGTACGCGCAGGAGATGACCCGCGAAATGGGCAAGGTCATCGCCGAGACGCGCGGCGACGTGCAGGAAGCCATCGACACCGCCTACTACATGGCCGGCGAAGGGCGCCGCCTCTTCGGCCAGACTACGCCCTCCGAGCTGCAGAATAAGTTCGCCATGTCCGTGCGCATGCCCGTCGGCGTCTGCGGCATGATCGCGCCGTGGAATTTCCCCATGGCCATCCCCTCGTGGAAGCTTTTCCCGGCGCTCGTCTGCGGCAACACCTGCGTCATCAAGCCGGCTGAAGACACGCCGCTGTCTACATTCAATCTGGTGCAGACATTAATCGACGCGGGTCTGCCCAAAGGCGTCGTCAACATCATCACCGGATACGGCCCCGACGCGGGAGCGCCCATCGTCTCGCACCCCGGCGTGCGCGCCGTCTCGTTTACAGGCTCAAGCGAAGTCGGCCGCATCGTCGGCCAGACAGCAGCCGCCAACTTCAAGCCCTGCTCGCTAGAGATGGGGGGCAAGAACGCGATGATCGTCCTCGATGACGCCAACCTCGACCTCGCACTCGACGGCGCGCTCTGGGGAGCTTTCGGCACCGCTGGTCAGCGCTGCACGGCGACAAGCCGCATTATCCTGCACAAGGAAATCGCCGCTGAATTCACTGACAAGCTCGTAGCCCGAGCCAAAGCCCTCAACGTCGGCAACGGTCTCGACGAGTCGATCGAGATGGGCCCACAGATCAACGAACAGCAGATCGAAACATCCACCAAGTATTGCAAGATCGCGCAGGAAGAAGGCGCAAAGCTACTCTGTGGTGGCACGCGCCTTACCGAAGGCGCATACGCGAACGGGACATTCTTCGCTCCAACCGTCTTCGCCGGCGTAAAACCAAACATGCGCATCGCGCAGGAAGAAGTCTTCGGTCCGGTGGTCAGCCTGATTGAATGCGGCAGCTTCGACGAAGCCCTCGACATTGCCAACGGCATCCAGTACGGCCTCTCGACCGCGCTCTACTCGCGCGACGTGAACCACGCCTTCCGCGCCATGCGTGACCTAGAAGCAGGCATCACCTACATCAACGCGCCCACGATCGGCGCCGAGGTTCACCTGCCTTTCGGCGGCGTGAAGCAGACTGGCAACGGTCATCGCGAAGGCGGCACCGGTGCGCTGGATTTCTACACCACCTGGAAATCCGTTTACGTGGATTACTCTGACAAACTGCAGCGCGCGCAGATCGACTAAGAAACAACTCACCAAAGAGCCCAATCGCCACGCACCAGAACCCATGCCGCCAGCAAGAGATTGCTGACGGCATGCGCGGCGACGGCATCGCCAATCCTGCCCTTCCGCTTGAGCAACAATGCGTAAACAACTCCAGCCAGAGTGCCGACCAGCCGGTGTTGGCCATGCATCAAGCCAAAGACCACAGCTGAAATTCCAATCGAAAGCACCGTCAACTGATCAAAAGAAACAGCGTCAAAATCTCGCCTGATCAGACGACGCGCAAGATATCCGCGAAACGCCAGTTCCTCCGCAATCGGCACAGTGATGACGGCGGCAGCAACCCGGAACACAATCCACAAAACACGCGTTGGTAGCGAAAGAGCCATCAATGCTGATCCAAGGGGACTGGCCGCGCGCGCGCCCATCCACCATACCGGCACAATCCACACCAGAAAAATAACCAGTCCGGCTGCGGGAGCCATCCAGCTGAAACGCCAATTGAGTTTTCTGTACTCAGGCCAAAAGTGC
>DATGAD010000413.1:0-6387 GCA_035313725.1 Alloacidobacterium sp.
TTCACTCCGGAGGAAAGCGTGAAGGGCGGCAGGCCGGTTGCGCTTTTGAGCTATCCCTTCTGGCAGCGGCAGTTTCACGGTGATCCGGCAATTGTGGGGCAGGCGATCACGCTAGGCGATGAGCGCGTGACGGTGATCGGCGTACTTCCGGAGTCATTCGATTTCGGCGCGGTCTTTGCACCGGGCACGAAGATGGATCTCTTTGTACCTCTGAAGATGGACTCAATCCGCTCGTGGGGACACATGCTCAGTGTGGTGGGGCGTTTGAAGCCGGGCGTGACGATCGGTCAAGCGCAGGCAGAGGCGAACGTCCTTTATCCGCAGATAAGAGTTGCGGTTCAGGGCAATGATTCGTGGAGCACGGATGTGATGACCTCAACACTGGGGCTGAAAGATTACATCAGCGGCAAGCTGCGGCGGTCGCTAATCGTTCTGTGGTGCGCGGTTGGAATGATTCTGCTGATCGTCTGCGTGAACCTGTCGAATCTGCTGCTGGCACGTACTGCCACGCGCAACAAAGAGTTCGCCATGCGCAGTGCGCTGGGCGCGGGCCGCGGACGGCTGGTTCGTCAGTTGCTAACGGAGAGCCTTGTGCTCTCCGGCGCAGGCGCTTTGCTTGGATTGGCATTTGCATATGCGGTGGTGGCCTATCTCGCGCATCAGGGATCGCTTGCGCTGCCACTGCTGAGCAGCGTGCGTGTGGATGCGAGCGTACTTGGCTGGACGCTGCTTGTTGCAGTGTTCGCAGGGCTGCTCTTTGGAATCGCTCCGGCGTTCAGGGTATCCGGCGGCAATCTGCAGGATGCTCTCAAGGACAGTGGACACGGGGCAAGCGATGGCAGGAAGCATGAGCGGGTGCGGGCGTTGCTGGTTGTCTCCGAGATCGGGCTGGCATGTGTGCTGCTTGTCGGCGCGGGGCTGCTGCTGCGCAGCTTTCTGAATGTGATGCGCGTCGATCTCGGATTCGAACCAAGCCATGCGGCTGCAATCAAGGTGGACTACGACGATGGTGGTAGAGAGCGGCGTGGGCCGGTTCTTCAGAACATGTTACAGCGCATCAGCGCGATTCCGGGGATTGAGTCAGCCGGCATCTCGGACATGCTGCCGCTTGATCGCAATCGCAGCTGGGATTTCTTCGCCAAAGGCACATACGACAAGACGAAGAATGACGACGCGTTCGTCTATGTCGTCACGCCGGGATATATCAAAGCGATGGGTATGCGGCTGCTTTCGGGCCGCGACTTCAATTGGAGCGACACTTCGAAGAGCGAGCCCGTAATCATCATCAATGAGGCTGCGGCGCGGCGCGAGTGGCCGGGTCAGGATGCGCTGGGGCGGCTGGCACAGGGTATCGGCAACGGCGACACACGGGTAGTCGGCGTCATCTCGGATGTGCGAGAGAGCGGTGTTGAAGAGGCTTCAAGCCCGGAAGTGCTTGTACCGGTAACGCAGGCGGGACCCGAAGGCGCGGAGTTGGTAGTGCGCACCAAGCTGCCACCGGACGTGCTGGCTTCGAGCGTGATGGGCACGCTGCGGCAGATGAATCCGGGACAGCCTGCGACGGAGTTCAGACCGATTCAGGATCTTGTGGATCATGCGACTTCGCCCCGGCGGTTCTTCATGGTGCTGGTTTCGATCTTTGCCGGGCTGGGGCTGCTGCTGGCTTCACTTGGAATCTACGGTGTGATCTCGTACTCGGTCACGCGACAGACGCAGGAGATTGGCATCCGCATGGCTCTGGGCGCGTCTCGGTCGCGCGTGCAGGCTGCGGTAATTCGGAGGACGCTGCGTCTCGCGTTGATCGGCATTGTTGCGGGCGTCGTTGCGTCGGTGGGTGTGGCGAAGCTGATCGCTTCCCTTTTGTATGGAACGGCTCCGGGTGATCCGGTCACGTTTCTCGGGATGGTTCTATTGCTCGTCGTCGTCGCTTTGCTGGCTGGGTACATTCCGGCGCGACGGGCTTCGCGGATTGATCCGATGATTGCTCTGCGGACGAACTAACGGTTGTGATCTCCCACCCTGTCGCAAACTGCGCGACAGGATGGGGCACCCGGGCTTCGTGGATTGATCCGATGATTGCTTTGCGGACGAACTGAGAACTTCCCCAGGTTAGCTTCGCGAACCTGGGCCACCCAGGTCTAATTTCGTCTTCGACCTATAATGCGAGTATGGGGGCTGGGCCCATCTTTGTCCGCCTGCTTGTTGTGGTGCTTCTGGCTTGCCTTCCGGGGCAGATGCCCGGTGTTGTGCTGGCTCAGTCCCGCCAACAAGTGCCCGCCGCGAAAACTACTGACGAACCTTCACCGCTCGCCATTCTCTCGCAACAAATTCAGGACCTGAGTACATCTGTTCCACCGGAGCTGGCGGCGTATGCGTTGCTGCGGCTGGTCGAGGCAAAGGCTGTGAGCCAGCCAGAGCAACAGAGACGGCTCATCGAACAGGCTTACATGCTGGCCGGGCAGAGTCCTTATGCGATACGGCTGACAGCCGCGGGCGGCGTTAGCAATACGCGTGCCGGTTACCTGTCGCAGGCGCTGACACAGGGGCTGGATGCGCTCTCGCTGCGGACGCGGGCGGTGACGGCGATGCTGAAGCTCGATCCCGAACGGGCGCGCGATCTGTTTGAGCAGCTGCGTCCGTTGGCGATTGCGAACCGCAGCTGTGCGGATTCGATGCTCTATGATCCCTCGGCGTATTACCAGCGAGCGGGCGACGTTTACAAGAAGGGCTTTACGCCGGAAGAGCAGGCTAAAGGTTTGCCGGATGAATTTCTCGAATCGGTCTTTCGCGATGTGAACCAAGCGAGCGAGGTAGGTCCGGCGGCGGATTTGCTGCGCACCCTGCAGTTCGATCCGGAAATGCTGGCGCGGGCGGAAGGCGCGTTTGCGCGGTCGCTGAATGGGATTCGCGGCGACTATCGCTCGTATGCCGCCACACAGGGGAACCTGACGCGCAACATGACGCGGCTGGCATCGGCACAGGGACGCGCAAGCCACGCGCTGCTGGAAGCCACGAGAGCGTATGTGATCGCGAATGAGACGGGAGCCGTGTGCGGCGATGCATCCGGGAGCGTCAACGGCTCGACGACATCTTCGAATAGTGGAACGTATGCTTCGCTGAATGTGGTACTGATGCGATATGGCATCGCGCCGATTGGCGATGCTGACTTGAAACCGGGATCGGTTGTGGCGACGAACGACACCAGTACGCAGGCTTACTGGCAGTCGCCTACATCGAAGCAACTGCTGGCAAACGTGCGCGCGCTGCGCTCGGGCGATAGGGGCTCGCCGCAGTGGCAGGAGAGCGCATCGAGCGCACTGACTTCGCTGCGGGAATGGATCGATGCGGGAAGCGAGCCTTCGGAGGAAGACTTCTACATCGAAAAGGCAGTGCTCTATTCGCAAATGTTAACGGCGACGCCCGATGATTCGCCAGCCTACGGCGAGATGCTGAACGAATATATCGCGTTTCTGAGCGAAGAGCCGCCGAGCGACGACGTGCGCATTTACTGGCTATGGAACATTCAGAATCTGGTGCAGCGAGTAAGGATGAACCGGGCGAGCGGAGACGCTGCGCGCGTGAGGCTGGAGGGCGCGCTTGAGGATGCGCCGAGTCCGCCAATTGCTCTTTACGGGTATTTGCTGGAGTTGGAGCGGACGCAGCGGTCGAGCCTTGGAAGAGGCTTCAATCCGCGTTGAGCACGTATCTTATGCCGAGTTCAGCGTTGTGAAGAAGTCGACGAGGTTGCCGTCGGGATCGCGGAAGTAAATCGAGCGCGTGCCCCAGGGCTGGGTTGTCGGCCCTTTGACCCATGTCTGCACGAACGCGTGCAAGCGAGTGTATTCCTGATCGACGTCGCTTACTTTGAACTCAAGGATCGCACTGTGGTTCTCGCCGGGCTTTGCTGATCCGGGAATGTATTTTTCCTGTGCATCCGCGGAGAAGATGGCGAGGACTCCCGCGCCGGTGCGAAATTCGACGTAGTCGCTGCCGGTCTTTTCCGGCTCGGTTTTAAGGACCTTTGTGTAGAAGGCTGAAAGCTTGCTCACATCGTTGGTGATGAGGCAGGTGTTGATGAGTGCGGGTGAGGGATCGGACATTGACTGTGCTGTTGCGTTTGTGGAGTGGGGCAAGAAACCACCTATGCAGGCGATCAAAATGATGGCCAGAACAAATACCAGAATGAAAGGCTTTCGCATAGTGCGGCTCACCCTCTGCTTATTGATTGCTGTCCATTTGGTTCCATGTGGCAGGGCTGGAGAGAAGCAGATCCTTCGCAGCGCTCAGGATGACAACTCTACTCTCTAGTGAGCGGCTGAGGCGCGCTCCAGTGTGGATGCGTGGTCGAGTTCGCGGTAAATCTGTTCGTTGCGGATGATGGCCTGCACGTACTCGCGCGTCTCGGTGAATGGGATCGATTCTACGAACTCGTCCATGCCCTTGTAGTTGCCGATCGATTGCCAGTCGGTCACGCGGCCGTCTCCTGCGTTGTAGGCAGCGAAAGTGTACTCGGGCTGGCTGTTGAATTTTTCCAGTGTCTGCCGCAGGTAGCGCGTGCCGAGGCGGATATTGGTGCTCGGATCGAGCAGGTCGTTGGTTGTGAAGTGGTGAATGCCCTCTTCTTTCGCCATGCTTTTACCGACGGATGGCAGCAGCTGCATCAGGCCGTAGGCGCTCTTATTGGAGATGGCTCCGGGGTTGAACTCTGTCTCCTGACGAATCAGAGCCGCGACCATGTATGGATCGAGGCTGTTCTTTTCAGCTTCGGATTTGATGGTTGCCCAGTAGGCTTCCGGAAAGAGGATGCGCCAGTATTCCATCGGAATCGAATCGATGGGCGCGGAAGTATAGAACGGAATGGCGCGCTTCATCGAGCGCATGGCGCGCCAGTTCTCGCCGTAGGAGGCGTAGATTTTTGCTTCGCACAGTGCGCCCCATTCGTCGCTGCCGTCTGCCGCTTGAATCTCGGCGGCGATGTATTCGTTCAATCCCGCGTTGGCGAGTACGTGTGCGCGCACGACGTGCGGGTCGTCTTCGGGGATGTCATCTGTGAGTGTCGGAATCGGCTCCGGCTTCATTTCCTCGAGCGAGGCTATGTTTGCCGGAGTAACGCTGCCGAGTTCGCTGATGCGCTGCTGCGCAATGGAGGCGTAGTAGTAGTGGCGATAGATGCGCGCAACTGTTTTGTAGTATGTGGCCGCCATGTCGGGGCGGCTTTCCTGATTCTGATAGAGACGTCCGCGCCAGTAGAGTGCTGAGGGGATTTCCTTGCCGCCGTGGTAGACGGCGATCTGCTCGTCCATGAGGCGTGCGGCCTCAGAGTATTGGCCAATGCGGTAGTTGAGCCACGCGGCCCGCCAGTGCGCGCTGGGCGCGTAAGTCGATTCCGGGAAGCGCTTCGCCAGCTCACCGTAATAGGTGATGGCGGTGGGGAAATCCTTGCGCAGCAGATACATGTTGCCGCTGGAATAGAGCGCTTCGCTCAGCCATGGGCTCGACGGGAAGCGCGTCTCCATTTGCTCGACGATGGTACGTTGCGTTTCGCCGTCATCCTTGTCGCGGGCAAGTTCCATCAGCAGATACATGCGGCGCGCGCCGGTTTCGTCGTTGCTGTCGGGGATGCGAGCGAGTGTTTCCTTGCTGAGGCGCTTGAGCTTCCAGTCGCAATTGGCGGCGGCAACGAGCAGAGTATCCTTGAGGCCGTCAGTGACAGCGGGATCGCTGGCGAGGGCGCGGTATTCGTCGTCCGCGTCAGAGAAGCGGCCTGCTTTGTAGAGAGCGTCTGCGTGGTGGCTGCGCTCCTCAACCGTGAGCGAGGATGTTGCGCCGAGCGCTGCGAGTTGTGTCTTGGCCACGCCTGCTTCATTGCTCAGAGGAAATCCGAGAAAGACGTGACGGAAGAGTTGCGTCGCTTCGGGAATGCGGCCCGCCATCTGGTAGGTCTTGGCGAGCGCCAATTGATAGTCGGCGTGGTTGGCGATGGCCTCGCCCTTATGCTCGTCGAGAATGCGAAGCGCGGCCTGCGGGTCGCCTTCCTGCAAGAAGAGGTTTGCCTGCAACACGGGTACGCTAGGGACGAAGATGCTGTCCGGATGCTTCTGCGCGAAGGTGCTGAGGATGGCTTCAGCCTGGGGCAGGTTGTTCGACTGCAGATCGGCCTGGGCAGCTAGGTAGTCGGCGTAGTCGTCGAGCGCATTGCCCTGCACGTTTGCCTGATGGAAGGCGTTCACAGCCTCTGGGAATTTACGGTCGAGAAGATAGGCGTGTCCGAGCGCAATGTAGGCTGCTGCGGATGCTTCGCCGGTGTGGGAATGCGCGTAGGCCGACACTCCAGCATAGGCGGCCGGGCTGCGCATGGTGGCGAGTTGCTGTCCCATCGGACGGAGT
>DATGAD010000414.1:0-13506 GCA_035313725.1 Alloacidobacterium sp.
GCGGGATCGCAGGTTCTGCTCAGCGGTGAAGGAGACGAGCGAGTTGAGCTTTAGGGTCTCGAATGCGTAGGCAGCCATTGCTCTCGCGCCTTCAGTGGCGAAGCCTTTGTCCCAGGCATGTGAGGCCAGCCGCCAGCCGATTTCGACGCAGGGCGTAAAGTGCGCCTGGAAATTCGGCACAGAAAGGCCAATGAAGCCGAGGAAGCTGCGGTCGGAGCGAAGTTCGACTGCGCATAGTCCGAAACCGCGCTGTGTGAAGGCCGCCTCGATTCTGTCGACGACGCGGTCGCTTTGCTCCCTCGTCAGCGTATTGGGGAAGAACTCCATGACTTGCGGGTTGGCGTTGATTTCTGCGAAGGGCTGACGGTCGGAGTCCAGCCAGCGACGCAGGATGAGCCTCTCGGTTTGCAGGATCGTGATGGGAGAATCGCCCACAATGAGAAAATAGAGGATAAGACGCTCGAATGGATACCCTTGGCATCTACATTTCCGTGCCTTTCTGCCGATCGAAGTGCACATACTGCAACTTCGCGTCTGGGGTGTTTCCGTCGAGTTATATGGCACAGTATGTGGAGCGCGTTCGCGAAGACCTGAGAAGAGCCGTGGAACGGTTTCCAGGCATGCCGCACACGGCGGACACGGTTTATCTAGGCGGGGGGACTCCGAGTTTACTGCCGCCTGATTTGCTGAAAGCGCTTTTTCGCGAGATCCGCGACCATTTTATGTTGACTGGCGATGCCGAGATTACGGTCGAGTGCGCGCCAGGGCAGTTGGCCGATGATGCCCTCGACGCCATGCTGAAGTGCGGCGTGAACCGCATCAGCTTTGGCGTGCAGTCGTTTGTTGATCAGGAGGCGAAGGCCACTGGCCGTCTGCATACGCGGTCGGTCGCGCTTGAGGACATTCGGCGGGTGCAGCAGACGGGCATTCGACGCGTCAACGCCGACCTGATTGCGGGCTTGCCCCATCAGACGGCTGCTTCGTGGAATGAGTCACTGGCTGTTTTGATGGATGCTGGCGTCGATCACGCCAGCATCTACATGCTGGAAGTGGATGATGATTCGCGGCTCGGGCGCGAAGTGCTGGGCGGTGGGGCGCGCTACTATGCTCCGGCAATTCCATCGGACGATGCGGTTGCCGATATGTACGCCAAGGCTGTGGATGCCCTTGCTGAGAATGGGCTGGCGCAGTACGAGATTTCAAATTTTGCTCGTGCGGGAGCTGAGTCAGTCCACAACATGAAGTATTGGCTGCGGCGGCCTTATCTCGGACTGGGTGTCGATGCTCATTCGATGTTGCGCACAGACAGCGGCCCGATTCGCTTCGCGGCTACCGATGATTTGCAAGACTATCTTGCGTCACCCGGCTGGGATGATTTGCACTTGCTTACGCAACGGGAAGAAATGGAAGAAGCCTGGTTTCTTGGCCTCCGCTTAAATGCAGGTGTAAATGTGCGCCTGATCGAGGCTGAATTCGGCAATGAAGCGCTGGAACCATACTTGCCGATTGTTGAAGAGCTGTCCGCAGACGGGCTGCTTTCGGTTCATGCTGATCAAATTGCGCTGACTCTACGTGGGCGAATGCTTTCGAACGAGGTCTTCGCGCGATTTTTGGATGTAATCGAAATTCCTGAACCTGCCTCGGTGTAAAAAAGAAGAATGTCCACGAAAGCCCAGCACAATGAAGAGGTTTTTTCGCAGGAGCCCGTAGGCTTTATTGATCTGCGAAGCGACACCGTCACCCGGCCCACGAAGGCTATGCGAGCCGCGATGGCTGCCGCTGAGGTAGGCGACGATGTCTACGGCGAAGACCCGACGTTGAATCTGCTGGAGGCCAGCGCGGCGCAGATATTTGGCCGCGAGGCTGCGCTTTTTATTCCGACGGGTACGATGGGCAACCAGATTGCGATTCGGCTGCACACGCAGCCGGGGCAGGAGATCATCTGCGAGTCGCGATCCCATATCGTCGATTGGGAAATGGCGATGGCCGCATCATTTTCCGGATGCCAGCTTCGTACCGTTACCGCTGAGCGCGGCATTGTTACGTGGAAGCACATCGAGCCGGCGATTAAACGGGCCAGCGTGCATAATGCTCCAACGGGGCTGATTTCGTTGGAGAACACCCACAACATGGCCGGCGGTACAGCTACGTCGCTCGCCGTCTTTGGTGAGATATGGAATGGCGCGCATGAGATGGGGATTCCGCTGCACCTGGATGGCGCGCGCGTTTTCAACGCGTCAGTTGCGTTGAATGTTCCAGTTGCAGTGCTTACCAGCGGTTTTAATACCGTGATGTTTTGTCTGTCGAAAGGGCTGTGCGCGCCTGTTGGATCGATGCTTGTTGGCAGTCGCAAGCTGATCGAACGCGGACGCATGGTGCGCAAAGCGTTGGGTGGAGGGATGCGTCAGGCGGGTGTTCTTGCGGCTGCGGGGCTGATCGCCCTCGAAGAGATGCCGAAGCGGCTGGCGGAGGATCATGCCAACGCGAGATATCTTGCGGAGCAATTGGCAGGGCTGCCTCAGATTGAACTTGATCTTGCGACGGTGCAGACGAACATCGTCATATTTGGCTTGAAGGAAGAGGGGAAGGCCGAGGAGCTGGTGCTGCACCTCAAGCAGCGCGGGATTCTGAGCGGAACTGTTGGGATCAATTCTGTTCGCTTTGTGACTCACCACGATGTGGATCGCGCTGCGTGCGAAGAAGCGGCGCGGGTTGCTGTGGAAGAGATCACGAAGCTATAGTTCTGCGTTGGAGTTGCTCACTTTTCGCTATCAGTGTGCCAGCCCGGGTTTGTCCATCGACCGTCTGCAAATACAAAGACTTCGGTGGCGCGTCCTGAGGCGGTTGAGGGTTTGCCGTTCGACTCGATTTCATACGAGTAACTGCTGTATAGAACGGCGACGTTGCCAAAGCGTTGTATCTCAGTGTGCGGGAACTCCAGCCGAATCAACTTTCCCCCCGAAGCTTGAAACTGCTTCGCTTCTTCGAATATCTCGGCCTGGTTCTGCCACTTCTCTTCGCCCGTACTAATGGCGATCGTGTTTTTCGGGACGAGTTTTTCCAGTGCCGGAATGTTCGCCGCAAACCAGTTGCGCCACACTGCCTCGCGCACGGCGAGCAGATTGTTTTCCTCTTTTGAAGAAGCGGCGAAGGCGGACGCGGTAAGTGCCAGGATGCCGATGAATGCTACAGCAATCCATGTAAGTCGACGCATGTTCTTGTCTCCTCGAATGCAGTGGCCAAAAGTAAGTGTCATTCCTTTGAGCTCGCATAGCAAGGAAAGGATTGCGTTGGGATTTACAGCAATCGCCAACCGAATCCGGCGCGGTGATCGCGACCTTGCCATTGCGTTGGAAGAGCTTCGCGTGTCGACGTCTGCGCGCATGAAAACTGCCTCGCATTGAAGCAGAAATTTGCGGGATTCTCCAGCGAGAGTACCGCCCTGCGAACCGCCTTTCCCGAAATTGATTGGCCGTACCACCTAGCGGGATAGCTTCGCAGCTATTCGTTGACAGTCATTTTTGTGGGCTTGTACTTACTGCTAGATGGTCCAGTGACACTTTCATCTGCTCTGCACTTGTAGCGCAGACAGATGGGTTGCAGTTTGAGAAGTCAAAAGGGAGATTCCAGTGAAAACGATTGATATGCGGTCCATATTCCAAGGAGGCAGTAATACAGTTGTCCACCGTACGCTTGTCGCGTTGCTTGCCGTCGGGCTGTTCCTGATGAGCTTTGCGATCGATGCAGGCGCCCAGCAAATTACCGGAGCTATCAGGGGAACAGTGAAGGACGAACAAGGCGCTGTGGTCTCTGGCGCTACCGTAAGAGCGACCAATGGCGCTACCGGGCTCTCCCGGTCGGTTACCACGGACAGTGAAGGAAGCTACTACATCCAGTATCTTCCGGTTGGCACTTACAGCGTTGAAGTGGATCAGCCCGGATTCAAGAAGTTTTTGCAGCAGAATCTTCTGCTGACCGTCGATCAGACGCAAGCTCTGAACATAACGTTGGCGGTCGGCGCACAAACCCAAACCGTCACGGTTACAGAAACTCCAGCGCTTATCGATACCAACTCGGCAACCTTGGCAAGAACAGTGCAGCCGGCCGAGATCATCGGGCTGCCGCTGGTGAACCGCAATGCGTATGCGGAGCTTTCCCTCACGCCGGGCGTTCAATCGAACAGTGCCAGCCCGGCCACCAACCCCAGTGGCACTCCCAACTATGTGATTGGGGTGCCGTCGACACAGGTGGTGGTCAATGGCGGCATTGATGGCGGCGTTCCCATGGTCAGCTTTTACCTGGACGGCGGCAGCAACATGACCGGCATCCGCAACTATGGAAACCCGCTGCCCAACCCGGATGCGCTTGAGGAGTTTCGCGTAGAAACCAGCAATTTCTCGGCTCAGTACGGCCGTATGTCCAGCGCTGTAGTCAATACTGTTACGCGCTCTGGAACGAATCAGTTTCACGGTTCATTGTTTGAATTCGTGCGCAACACTGATTTGAACGCGACTCCGTGGAATGCAACTCTGAACCCGCCGTATCATCGCAATCAGTTCGGCGGCACGGTCGGCGGTCCGATTAAGCGCGATAAGGCCTTCTTCTTCTTCAGCTATGCTGGCTTGCGGCAAACGGTAGGTCAGTTCCTCAGCGGCGGCGTGGTACCGACCGCGCTCGAACGGCAGGGCGACTTTACGCAATCGAAGGTGATTCCGGATTTGCCCGGCACCAAAACCAAGGTGAAGGGAACCAACAGTTCGCCCAACTGTCAGGTGCCGACCGTGGGATGCGTTCCGTCTACATTGATAGACCCTACTGCCGCGACCATTATCAACAAGTACATTCCGCTGCCGAACAGCGCGAATAATGCCTGGACGGGATTCTTCACCGGTCCAACAAACCAGGATGAGTATCTGGGGAAATACGACCAGGCCCTCGGCTCCAAGGATCATCTGGCAGCGACCTATTTCTATCTCAAATCCACGCAAAATGGTTTTGGGAATGGCAATTTCATCTGGGACACCAATCAGTCCAACTCGACGCAGCAGAACGTGAACATCAGCGACGTTCACACTTTCAGTCCTACGACAGCTAATGAGGCCTGGATCGGCTTTACGAGAGTAGCGGGAGGACGTGTCAATCTGCCGGCGGTTTCTCTTGGAGATCTCGGATCGAATTTCACCATCCAGGGGCCGAAAGCGCTGCCCCAGCTCACCGTATCTGGATATTTCGGTGTTGGCGGAGCGCTCGCGGGCCCGGTGACGACCACGGATTTCTATTCCGTTCGCGATCTGGTCACCATGATCAAGGGCAAACACTCGCTCAATTTCGGCGGCGAGCTGGCGCTGGACAAAAACATGATCGTCGGAAACCTGTATAACTTCGGCGTTTTCACCTTTCAAACGTCTGCCCCCACGACGACTGGCAATGCTCTCGCTGATTTCGTCACGGGTCAGGTCAACACTATGGAACAGGACACTCCTTACCATGGGCTGTTGAGCGACTGGCATACCGCGTTATTTATCGAGGATGATTACCGCCTGACTCCGAGGCTTATGGTAAATCTCGGATTGCGGTGGGATATTGACGTTCCTCCGGTCGAGTCTTCGGACCTTACTGCCACTTTTGTGCCCGATGTTCAATCCACGGTTGTTCCCAGCGCGCCACTTGGCATGCTTTTCCCGGGAGACAAGGGCGTGCCGCGCGGCATTGCCGATCTGCGCTGGCATCACATCTCGCCGCGTGTCGGCCTGGCATGGGATCCCTTTGGTAACGGCAAGACGGCGGTGCGCGCCGCTGGAGGTGTTTTCTACGGCAGCGTAAGCGGCAATGAATGGAACCAGCCGGCCAATGCGCAGCCGTTCGCGATTCGGCAGACTTTCAACTCGATCACATCGTTCACCAACGTTTACGGGAATCCAGCTTCTTTCCCCAACGGCGATCCGTTCCCCTACACATACTCTCCGTCCAATCCCCGCTTCCTTCCCGCGGCAAGCGTGGAAACAATTTCAAAAGACGCTCAATGGCCCCTGGTCTACCAAATCAATAGCTCGGTTCAGCAACAGTGGCCGGGCCAGTTCACCAGCACACTGGCCTATGTCGGTACGTTGTCGCATGATCTCCCAATCATGATCGACGACAACTACGCTCCGTATGCACCGGGAGCAAGCACATCCCAGACCAGCATCAACGCCCGACGCCCATACGATCCCGGCGTCCTGGGGCAGAACATCTTTCTTATAACGAACCAGACCGCCTCGTATAACTCGCTGCAGTTTTCGGTTCAGCGGCGCTTGACGCACAACCTCATGCTGAACGGTTTCTATGTATGGAGCCATTCCTTCCAAAGCTCGAACGAGTCAGCTGTCGGACTGGCCTACGCGCAGGACTTCGCGAACCTGTGGGAGGAAAGAGGGCCGACGGACAACGACAGGCGCAACATGGCCAGCATCTCGGGCATCTGGAACATCGACTACTACAGGGGATCGAATTCCTTCATGAAGCAACTTGCGAATGGCTGGACGATATCGTCTATCGCCACTCTTAACAGCGGCGCACCTGTCAACATCGTAACCGGCTCCAACAAGAATTTCGATAGTGCCAATAACAGCCGACCCAACCTGGTTGCCGGTCAGAACGCATTCCTGGATACCCATCGCAATCGCACTGCCGCTGCAGCTGAGTGGTTCAACATAAATGCATTCACAGCCAATGGCCCTGGCCTTGGCATTGGCCCGGGCGGCGCGGACGGCAACACGCCGCGCGACTACCTTCGCGCACCGGGTTACAGGGATATCGACCTGGGGCTATTCCGCAATATCAGTTTTGAACGCTTCACGCTGCAGCTACGCGGCGAGGCTACCAATGCTTTCAATATGGTCAGCCTGAACGCTCCGACCGCAAACCTGGCGTCCACACTGAACGGCAAAATCACGGCTGCTGCCAGCCCCCGCCTGATCCAAGTGGGTGCTCGGTTCACTTTCTGATTTCATCTCAATGGCTCCCGGGCGGGACTTCGGTTCCGCCCTCTTTTTTGGGGAGGGCTTTACATCGATTCATGAATCTCCGCGGCCAAACTCAGCGCGAACATGCCGCAGAAAATCAGCGAGCATCTGGCCGGCCTTCGGGGTAAATACCTCATCAAGATTTTCCAGATGCTCCATTCTGTCTACGCGAAAGCTGCGGAAATCGTTGCGCAATTCGCACCATGCGGCCAGCGTCCAGGCGCCACCCCAAAAATAAAGCGCCAACGGATGCACACGGCGCACACTCTGCTGGCCGTCTTCGCGAGCATAGGCAATGAGGACGATACACCGTTGCTGTGCAGCCGAATGCAAGGCGTCGAGCCTGGTGCGAAGCTCTGGAGAGACGCGGAAGCCCGGAGCGTAGAGCAGAACTTCGTCAATGCGCTCACGCAGATCGATTGGCAACACGGCTTCGATTTTGCGAAGGGCGCGATTCGCAGCCTCGGTAAGCTGCATACCGCCCCACGCCTGTACCATGCGCGCTCCCAGGACGAGCGCGGTGATTTCTTCACGATCAAACATCAGGGGAGGAATATCGAAGTCGCGGCGAAGGGTGTAACCGACGCCTGCTTCGCCTGTGATTGGAACGCCGGAAAGCTGCAGGTCCTGCACATCGCGATAAATAGTGCGATGCGAGACCTGCAGCTTTTCGGCCAAGTGGCGTGCGGTTAGCAGGCGCCCGGAGCGGAGCAACTGGACGATTCGAAAGAGCCTGTCGGCGCGACGCATACGGGACTATCTTAGAGCTTTTGCGTCTACCGCTGGCTTTAAGCCGCAGCATGCAGGCCGACGCGGTTCCCTTCGCTGTCGCGAATCTGGGCTACCCAGCCCACTCCCGGCAGATGGTTCTTTGGCTCGACGATAGCTCCGCCAGCGCCTTCCACACGATTAAGGACGGCATCGAATTTGCCATCGCAATTGAGATAAATAACGACGCCGTCGCCTGTCGGTTTGAAGCCGTCACCATAGCCGATGGCTCCCGAGATGCCGGGTCGCTGGTAAGGAAAGATGGCGAGATTCGGCCACGCGGCCTGATGGATCAACGCGGTGCCGAGAATCGTCTCATAAAACTGGATGGCTCTGGGGAAGTCGGCTGCGGGAATTTCAAACCACGTAATAGTGGATGTAACGGTTTCCTGTGCGGTCGGCATGATGTCCTCTCCTGGGTGAAATTGACTACAAGAGAAGCGTACGAGAGGGCTGCTGACAGCATGGTGTCAGTAGTGAGAGTGCTGGCTGAGATTCCGTTGAGGAGGTTTTGAACCCGATTTGGCGGAGCAAAGTCTATATAATTGTATGGATATGCCTAAGTATTCCATCGTCGTCCCTTTCCACAATGAAGAAGAGAATGTAACCACTCTTTATGACCGCCTGAAGGCGGTAATGGAGCAGGTTGGTGACAGCTTTGAACTGGTTTTTGTGGATGACGGGTCAAGCGACCGTACCTATAAGTTGCTGGAAGAGATTGCCGCGGTCGACAGCCGCGTGCTGGTGGTGAAGTTGCGCCGCAATTTCGGTCAGACTTCGGCTCTGGCGGCGGGATTCGACCATTCACAGGGCGATTTCATTCTCGCCATGGATGGCGATCTGCAACACGACCCGGACGAGATTCCGAACTTCCTGGCGAAGCTTGAAGAAGGCTACGACGTTGTCAGCGGCTGGCGCAAGGAGCGTATCGACAACTTTGTGATGCGGCGGATTCCGTCACGCTGCGCCAATTGGCTGATGGCGAAGCTCTCGGGCGTGGATATTCACGACTTCGGCACCACGTTCAAGGCATATCGCCGCGAAGTGATCCATAACATTCCCCTTTATGGCGAAATGCACCGCTTCATTCCGGCGCTGGCTTCTTGGTATGGAGCGAGCATCTGCGAAATTCCGATCAAGAATGTGAACCGCGAACGCGGAAAGTCGCACTACGGCATCGGTCGGACTTTTCGTGTGTTTTTCGATCTGCTCACGATTCGCTTCCTGCTCAAGTACATGACGCGCCCGCTGCACTTCTTTGGCAGCTTTGGCGCTCTGAGCATGCTTGGCGGCGGCGTGATTTCGTTCTTCCTGCTGCTGCTGAAGCTTTTCACTCGCCAGCATGTGATGGATCAGCATGGGCCGCTGTTTGTGATTGCGGGAGTGCTGATTCTGGCTGGCATTCAGATGCTGGCAATCGGACTGCTGGGTGAGCTTCAGGTGCGGCATTATCACACTGCGACGCAGCGTGCTCCCTACACGATTGATCGGCTTGTGCGCCTTCGTTCTCCTGAAGAGCCGAGCCTGCTGCAGGAAAATTAATAGCGAGCGCCGTCCGTCTCAGACGGCGCTGTTTGTTTTTATTCGACCACGTCGTCCCGCCCTCCTGAATTGTTGCGCCTTTCCCGCCGACGCATGGCGTATATTGTTTTCGCGCACGTCACACCTAAAATCTCGCGGATCGGAAGGAACGAATCTTCGCTAACCGGCATCTTTGTTAGAGGAAGTTCTGCCGTCCTTCGGGCGCGCGGGTGGTTGTGTGCCTATTCTTGAGTAGGAACGGTTAGATGATGACGAAGCCGGTGGATGGAAGAAAACGCGTAGTGATAGAAGGCGTAGATCCTGAGATCGACGCAGGCCGTTTCCCAATTAAGCGGATTATTGGCGATATGGTCCAGGTGGAAGCCAACGTCTTCGGAGATGGACACGATCGAGTTACGTGTCATCTGCTGTTCTGGCATGAGTACGAAGCACAGCCTCATCGCGTGAAAATGGAGCCGTTGGGGAACGATCGCTGGCGCTCTTCGTTTCAGGTCAGTAAGATTGGCGATTATTTCTACACGATTGCGGGAAGCGTCGATCACTTTGGAACATGGCGAAGTGACCTGATCAAACGGCTCGAGGCCGGGCAGGATATTGCTCTTGAGTTGCAAACTGGCGGCCTGCTGGTGGAGCAGGCCGCCAAACGGGCCGGAGGCCAGGACGCGATCCAACTGGGTGAATGGGCTCGCATCCTGAGAACGAAAAGTGGAGACGAGGACTCCAAGGTTGTCGCGCTCGATGCGGATCTTGCCGCAAGGATGGAGCGCTATGCTGACACTGCTCTTGAGACGAAATATGAGAGAGAACTGCGTGTTGCAGTAGATCGCGAGCGGGCGCGATTCTCAAGCTGGTATGAGATGTTTCCGCGCTCATGCTCGGCTGTTCCGGGAAAGCATGGGACGTTTCAGGATGCGGAGGCACGCCTGGAATACATCGCGGGCATGGGATTTGACGTTCTTTATCTGCCGCCTATTCATCCCATCGGCGAGAGTTTTCGCAAAGGCAAAAACAATTCTGTAACTGCGGAGCCGGGCGATGTTGGCAGTCCCTGGGCCATCGGGGATAAAACGGGAGGACATACTGCGATACATCCTGAACTTGGCACGTTTGCAGATTTTGAGCATCTGGTGGCGAGGGCAAAGAGTTTCGGGCTTGAAATCGCGATGGATATTGCCTTTCAGTGCTCGCCCGATCACCCCTGGGTGAAAGAACATCCGCTGTGGTTTAAGCATCGCGCCGATGGGTCAATTCAGTATGCGGAAAATCCACCGAAGAAATATCAGGATATTTACCCTCTCGATTTTGAGAGCGAAGACTGGGCCGGTCTGTGGGATGCTCTGAAGAATGTCTTCGTCTTCTGGATCGAGCATGGCGTTCGCATCTTTCGCGTCGACAATCCGCACACAAAAGCGTTTCCGTTCTGGGAGTGGGCGATTGGTGAAATCAAACGCGATTACAAAGATGCGCTGTTTCTTGCGGAGGCTTTTACTCGGCCTCGTGTAATGGAGCGCCTGGCTAAGTTGGGATTCTCACAGTCTTACACCTACTTCACGTGGCGGAACACGAAGCAGGAGATCACGGAATACCTCAATCAACTGCTCGACACCGATGTCAAAGAATATTTCCGGCCAAATTTCTGGCCGAATACCCCCGATATTTTGCCGGAGCAACTACAGATAGGCGGCAAGCCTGCATTCATGTCTCGGCTCGTATTGGCGGCAACGCTTGCAACGAACTATGGCATGTATGGACCAGCCTATGAACTTTTGGAAAACGCTCCGGCGAAGCGCGGCGGCGAAGAATATCTCAACTCAGAAAAATATGAGTTGAAGCACTGGAATCTTGATGACCCGAAAAGTCTGGCGCCATTGATCGGGGCTGTGAATCGAGCACGACGCGAGAATGTAGCGCTGCAGATGAATCATGAGTTGTTTTTCCACGCGACGGACAACCCATACCTGATCTGCTACAGCAAGAAAAGCGTGGAGGGCGATAATACCGTTCTTGTAGTAGTGAATCTCGATCCATTCCATGTTCAGGCGGGATGGGTTGATTTAGATTTGTCAAAACTCGGACTGGATGCGCGCGAGCCATTTCAGATACACGATCAGCTCGTAGATAAACGCTATCTGTGGCAAGGCCCGAGAAACTTTGTCGAACTATCTCCGCTTGAAATTCCGGCGCATGTTCTGCGGGTGATGCGGCGAATCCGAACGGAAAAAGATTTCGACTACTACTTATGACGATGGATGAGGCGATGAGCACGCACATGACTCCACTGCGGAAAGCAAAAAGTGCCGGTAGTGCGAGCGATCCTCTCTGGTACAAAGATGCCATCATTTACGAATTGCATGTGAAGGCTTTTGCCGACAGCAACAACGATGGCATTGGCGATTTTCCAGGCTTGATGCAGAAGCTCGACTATCTGCAGGACCTCGGCGTGACTTGTCTGTGGCTCCTGCCGTTTTTTCCGTCTCCCTTGCGCGATGACGGCTATGACATCGCCGATTACATGACGGTTCATCCGAGCTATGGAACGCTGGATGATTTCAAAGCATTCCTGGCTGCGGCGCACCAGCGCGGCCTTCAGGTGATGATCGAGCTGGTCATCAATCACTCGTCGGACCAGCATCCGTGGTTTCAGCGGGCGCGCCACGCACCTGCGGGGTCGCCGGAGCGCGATTTCTATGTGTGGAGCGATACGGATCAAAAATACAAAGACGCCCGCATCATCTTTACCGATACTGAGAAATCGAACTGGACCTGGGACCCGGTAGCGCAGGCGTATTTCTGGCATCGGTTCTTTTCGCATCAGCCGGATTTGAATTACGACAATCCGGAAGTTCTGGAAGAAGTGCTGAAAGTCCTGCGGTACTGGTTGGATATGGGTGTAGATGCGCTTCGTCTGGATGCAATTCCGTACATTGTGGAGCGCGATGGCACCAATTGCGAGAATCTTCCTGAAACGCATGCGGTCATCAAGAAGATTCGCGCTGCAATGGATGAGGACTACAACAACCGGGTCATCCTGGCTGAAGCGAACCAGTGGCCGACGGATGTGCGTCCATACTTTGGCGACGGCGATGAGTGCCACATGGCGTTTCACTTTCCGCTGATGCCGCGTATTTACATGGCTCTGCGGCAGGAAGATCGTCTGCCGATTACAGAGATCATGGCGCTTACTCCAGAGATTCCTGAGAACTGTCAGTGGGGGTTGTTTCTACGCAACCACGATGAGCTGACGCTCGAAATGGTCACGGATGATGAGCGCGATTACATGTACCTGGCGTACAGTGCCGATCCGCGCATGCGCATCAACATTGGCATACGGCGAAGACTGGCACCACTTGTCGACAACAATCGCCGCCGCATCGAGCTGCTGAACAGCATTTTGTTTTCTTTTCCGGGAACTCCCATTCTCTATTACGGCGACGAGATTGGGATGGGCGACAACATCTATCTCGGCGACCGCAATGGCGTGCGTACGCCGATGCAGTGGACAGCGGATCGCAACGCCGGGTTTTCTCGCGCGTATCCTGCACAGCTTTACAGCCCTGTGATCATGGACCCGGTGTGGGGATATCAGGCCATCAATGTGGAGGCGCAGCAGAGCGATCCATCTTCTCTGCTGAATTGGATGCGCAATATGATCGCTTTGCGCAAGCTGTTTCAGGTCTTCGGACGAGGAAAACTCAAGTTTCTGCCGTCTGCCAATCGAAAGGTGCTCGCGTATGTGAGGCAAAGCGGGAACGAGCAGGTATTGTGCCTTGCGAACCTCTCGCGATTCGCACAGCCTATTCAACTCGATCTGGCAGAGTTTGAAGGGATGACGCCGGTTGAAATGCTGGGATATGTCGAATTTCCTGTTATCACCAGACAGCCCTACCCATTGACAGTCGGTCCTTATGGGTTTCTCTGGCTGGAGATTCAGTCTGTGCCTGAAAGCCTGGACGATCCTATCGCCGAAGGCCCGATGGTTGCGCTGGAAATTGCCCGCGACAGCGATTGGGAGGCCCTGTTTACTGCTTCGAGCGGCGATCTGCTGAAAACTACTCTTCTGCCGGAATTCCTGCAGCGGCAACGGTGGTTCGGTTCCAAGTCCAGGCAAATCGTGTCTGCGACAGTTACAGATTGGTGCTCATTCGATGACGACTCTGTATTAGCCATGGTGACGGTGGAATTTGATAAAGGT
>DATGAD010000415.1:0-6120 GCA_035313725.1 Alloacidobacterium sp.
AGCCTGCCCGGTAAAAACCCGCCGGTCCAGATCCTCACTCGCCGGCCAGCCCTGCGCATGCAGCAGCAGATTCCCCCGCACCTGCCCATAAGCCGCAATCAGCTTATGCATCGTCTCCGGATGCGTGACTGTCTTCTGCCAAGTAGAAGTCGCAGCAATCAGCGCCTCAATGTCAATTTCGTTTGAATAAAGCAGCAGCCGCGTAAACGACATCTGATCGTCCGGCTCGTTGCCAATGTCGCTGATCACGACCACGCGCGGGTGCCCGGCGAAATCGTCGACATGCGTAGCAGGAAGGGGCTGGCTCACAAGCCCTCCGCCGGCAGCGAGACACAGTCCGCCGAATAGAATCGCAATCAGTTTCCGTACACGAGCGTTTCTCACAGGACGTAAAGCATACACATCCAAGGGTGCCCCACATCTTGAAAAGATGTGGGATCAGGGACGGCCGGGCGGCAAGATAGCCGGGGTGCCTCGTCCAGGCCGAATTTGTCAACTGCCCAGCGACTGGAAGAAGGGAAGCATTGCCGCGCCCAGCAGCCCCGAATCCGGACCAAGCTCAGCGGGAAACACATTCGTCTTACCCGCCTGCGGCACATTGCGGTCCACCGGCTTCGTCAGGCGATAGATGTAGCTGCCGCGCTCGATTTCCGCGAACATCGATGGAGCAAAAAGATCCCATGCCGCCACGACTCCGCCACCAACAACATATAGCGGAAGATTCAGCGTGCTCACCAGGCTCGCCAGTCCGATGCCGAGCGCCTCGCCCACGCCATCATAGATGCGCTGCGATTCGGCATCCCCGGCCTGCGCCGCCTCGGCGATACTACGCGCGGTAATCGCTCCGGAACCATTCCCCGGTCTGGCATGAACAAGATTCTGTCCCGTGCGCGCAATCGCTGTCGCCGACGCATATTGTTCAAGGCAGCCGCGCGTGCCGCAGCCGCACATCAGTCCATCGTGATAGACGGGCACATGACCGGCCTCGCCGCCCATCCCGGCATAGCCATGCCAGACGCGCCCATTCAGAATGATGCCGCTGCCGACGCCAGTTCCCAGCGTCAGCATGCATAGCGAGTGGAAGCCGAACTTCTTGCCCGCGCCCGCATGGCACTCGGCCAGCGCGGCAGCATTGGCGTCGCATTCAACGATGACCGGCACCTGAAGACGGTTCTCGAGTTCTGTCTTCAGCTCTAAATCTTCGAATCCTGGCAGGTTCGGCGGCTGCAGCAGCCGTCCCGCGGGCAATTCCAGCGGCCCCGGGCTTCCCAGCCCAACTCCCACCAGTTCTCCGCGTCCGCCGCATTCGGCAACAAGCTTCTCCACGGCTGCGCACATGTCATCCAGCACCGCGCCGGGGCCGTCCTGCACCCGCGTCGGAGTTGTGATCGCTCCCCGCCGCTCCCAGTCGGAAGTGAAGGCCGCAATGCGCAGGTTCGTGCCGCCCAGATCAATGCCAATCGAAAAAATACTCATACTGAACGAACTAAGCCTTCTGGAGTACGCCCGCCAACAGATAACGTTATCACCTTCAAACAGCAACAAGAAAAAGCCAGCTGTATCAGGAAATACTTCAGCCCGCGCAGATCCGTTTCCGCTAAATGTTTTCTTTCGGGATTACCCTCCGAGGTTCCCCGCCCGATTTCCCCAAAATCCACAGCAGCCCCCACGGTATAGTTTGCTTGGCGACTCTCACGACCTGGCTCGGGCGTGGCGAAGACTGACGCATACAAAAATGGCACGGCGCTAGCCGAGGATGAAGCAACGGACGAGTTCCTGCGTCCCGCTCCTCCCCCGCGCACGCGACCACAGCGCCCTGCTCCTCGACAGCTAGACGATGACGCGGAGGGCGAAGAGGTATTTCTGCGCTCGCGCAAACGTGTGCCGGTGCGCAAAGGTTTTCTACCTGCGTTTTTGACCAGGACCTCGGCCGGGCGCGTCATCTTTGGTTTTCTGGCGCTGGTTGTGATCGCACTTTTTGTTCTTGCGGGGCTGGCAGTCAAAGACTTTCTCGATCACGATCCTCGTTTCCGCATCGATTCGGCTTCTTCAATCCAGATCGACGGCAACAGCCAGCTGACGCGCGCCGACCTGCTGACCGTCTTCGGCGCCGACATCGGCCGCAATCTCTTCTTCATCCCGCTCACAGAGCGTCGCACGCAACTGGAGCAGGTCCCATGGGTAGCGCATGCCACGGTCATGCGGATTCTGCCGAACCAGCTGCGCGTTTCCATCGTCGAGCGAAAGCCCATTGCCTTCGCCCGCATCGGCAACCAGATCAAGCTGGTCGACGGCGATGGCGTCATCCTCGACATGCAGCCGGCCGCGCTCACGGCCAAGCACTACTCGTTCCCAGTCGTTACCGGAATCAACCCGCAGGACCCGCTCTCCACGCGCGGCCCGCGCATGCGGATCTATCAGAAATTCATGGACGAAATTGATTCGACCGGCGAAAAGCTCTCGAAGAACCTGAGTGAAATCGACATCTCAGATCCGGAGGACGTGCAGGGGTTGGTTTCCTCCGACAACTCCGAAATCCTCCTGCACTTCGGTGAAGACAATTTCCTCAACCGCTGGCATGAATACCAGTCGCATCTGGCCGAGTGGAAGCAGCAGTATCCCCGCCTGGCATCGGTCGATCTGCGCTACGACCGCCAGGTGGTGCTGAAGATGGACAATGCTCCCGCTGAAGCCCCGGCTGCGGCTACGACCGGGCCTTCGACCTCCGCACCCGCTCCAGCTGCAAAACAGCCGGCAACAGCGAGGCCAGTAGCCCACGTCCACGGGAAGCACGCATGAGCCAGACCGAACAACTGCTGACGGTGCTCGACGTGGGAAGCGCCATGACGCGCGTTCTGGTGGCCGAGCTGCATGACGGAGCGCTGCGCTATCGCGGCCACGGCATCGCCGACTCGACCGGCATGCGCAAGGGATTGATTTCTGAGCTGAAGCAGGCCGCGCACTGCATCAACAAGGCTGCGACCAGCGCAGAGACCATGGCACAGGGGACCATCGATAAGTGTGTCGTGGGCATCGGAGGCGCGCATATTCGCGGCCTCAACAGCCGGGGCGGAGTCAGCCTGGGAACGCGCCTGCGCGAGATCACCCGCGAAGACGTGCGTGCCGCAGTTGACCGTGCCCGCTCCGTATCGCTGCCGTCCGACCGCGAGATCATCCATCTGCTGCCGCAGCAGTTCATCCTCGACGAGCAGCCCGGCATTCACGACCCCGTCGGCATGGTCGGCAATCGTCTCGAAGTCAATCTGCATATTTCGACGGCCTCGGCCAGCGCCCTGCAGAGTATTGTCACCTGCGCGAACAAGGCTGGTCTTGAAGTGACGGAATCGGTCTTCGAAGCCATCGCCGCCGCCGAGGCCACAGTCTCCGCCGATGAGCGCGAGCTTGGCTCCTGCCTCATCGACATCGGCGCAGGCTCAACAGAATTGGTCGTCTTCTTCGAGGGATCGGTGGCGCACACCTCGGTCATCCCCATAGGGGGCGACCACTTTACGAATGATCTCGCTGTCGGCCTGCACGTCTCCGCGCCCGAAGCCGAGTGGATCAAGTGCAACTACGGCCATGCAGTTGTAACGAGCGTCTCGTCGTCGAACGAGATTGAGCTACAGGGACTGCCCGGCCACGAATCACGCATGGTTCGCCAGCGCTACGTCAGCGAAATCCTCGAACCGCGCGCCCGCGAGCTCTTTTGCCTTCTGCGCGACAATCTTCGCCAGGGCGGAGTGCTCGAAGCTCTCGGCGCCGGCTGCGTGCTGACCGGCGGCGGCTCGCGCCTGCCGGGACTGCTCGATACCGCAGAGAGCCTGCTGCGAGTTCCGGCGCGCATTGGAACGCCGGTGCCGCTTTCGCGCATGCCCGAAGAGTTGATCGCCCCCGAAAACGCCACCTTAGTAGGAATGCTTTTGTATGCCCACCGCACCAGCGTGACCCGTGCGGCGGAAGACCAGGGACTGCGCGCCAAACTGCGCGCCATCTTCGCAGGAAGCTTGTAGGAGCAATCGCCATGAACCCATCAGAAGAAATCCGCATTCAGTATCACGAACAGCTCCCAACCGGAGCGAAGATCAAAGTCATCGGCGTGGGCGGTGGCGGCGGCAATGCCGTCAACCGCATGATCGCGGCGCGCGTGGAAGGCGTCGAGTTTATCGTCGCCAACACCGATGCCCAGGCACTTCAGCTTTCTCAGGCGCCGGTCAAGATTCAACTCGGCATGAAGCTGACCAGCGGCCTCGGCGCCGGCGCGAACCCAGACGTGGGCCGCCGCGCCGCGCTCGAAGATTCCGAAAAGATTATTGAAGCCCTCGAAGGCGCGGACATGGTCTTCGTCACCGCCGGAATGGGCGGCGGTACGGGCACCGGCGCTGCTCCGGTCATCGCGTCGCTGGCCAGCGAAATGGGCGCGCTGACCGTCGCCGTCATCACCCGCCCCTTTGGATTTGAAGGCAAGCGCCGCATGATGCAGGCCGATCGTGGCATGCAGGAATTGCTCGATTCAGTCGACACGATGATCGTCATCCCCAACGAGAAACTGCTTGCCGTTGCCAAAGACGCTGGCTTCTTCGAGTCCTTCCGTATTGCCGACGACGTGTTGCGGCAGGGCGTGCAGGGAATCTCGGACATCATCACCATCCCCGGCATCATCAACCGCGACTTCGCCGACGTAAAGACCACGATGGCTGGCATGGGCTATGCAGTCATGGGCACGGCCATGCGCGGAGGCGAGAACCGGGCCATCGAGGCCGCACAGGCCGCCATGGCGTCCCCGCTGCTTGAAGATGGCGCGATCGACGGAGCCAAGGGCATCCTTATCAATATCAGCGGGTCGAGTTCGCTCAAGCTGAGTGAGGTAAATGCCGCCTCCACCCTGATTCAGAATGCCGCGCACGAAGACGCGAACATCATCTTCGGTGCAGTGCTCGACGAGTCGATGGGCGACGATGTCAAAATCACGGTTATCGCGACTGGTTTCCGCCAGGAAATGCCCGAGCGCCGCGAGCGCATGCTGACTGCCGCGCTTCGCGAGCCGGTTATGCCCCGCGTACATGTACAAACCCGCGTAGAGACTGTGGTTGAGACACCCCGCTTCATGAGCGAGGAAGAAGAGACGCCGCGCAGACCCATGATCTCAATCCCCATACAGCCAGCGGCTTCGATCCCAGTATCTGAACCCAACTATGTGCCCGAGCTTGAAATGGCCGCCGAACCGGAGCCGGTTGCCATTGCTGTTGCCGAAGCTGCTCCGCTAAATGATGTTTTCGGCCAGATGCACGAAGAGGAGACGGGCGAAAATCTCGATATCCCGGCCTTTATGAGGCGCGGGGGGCTTTGAAAGGACGATTTGGGTGGGTAAAATGAAGATAAATCTCGACAAAAACCCATCCTGAAGTAGAGTAGTCAAAAGAAAAGAATCCGGCATATTTTCTGCTGCAGTCGGGTTTATTTCTGCAGCTGGAAGGGCGTTCCGTGACTCCAAAACAGAAACGGGATGAGCCATTCCGGAACTATTCGGTCGGGTGGAAGAATTATTTGTACGAAGTTCAGGCTGTTTCTATGCGCAAGATGCAGTGAAGGCCGATAAGAACATAACGGCCTTCAAAGAGTAGCTGGCCTCAGGGTGAATCGATTGATGAAACGCATAGCACACCTCGCAGTCCTGTCAGGGTTGATTGTCCTGCCGATGTCACTTTTAGCGGGCGATACGACCACGACGCACCATCCCACGCGTCATACGCGGACCCATGTGCAGGAATCGGCCAGCGCGCAGCAGCATATTTCACACTTGCAGCACAACCGCCGCGCTGCGCACGTCAGCACCGTTTCTCTGACGACCAGCCACGGACACTCGACCCACGCAAGCCTCACCGTGCGCCGCCATCGTTCCGGTGAGCGCTTCACCGGCAACTCCTTCGCAGACGTTGACCTGACCAACGGCGACATCATCGGCGGAGAAGATCCGGTCGTGCGCCAGGCAGCTATCGATGCCCTGGGCAACATGAATGGCACCGTCGTCGCCATTGACCCGAGCAACGGACGCATCCTGGCCATGGTCAACCAGAAGCTGGCTCTATCGAGCGGCGCTGAGCCCTGCTCCACCATCAAGCT
>DATGAD010000416.1:0-8306 GCA_035313725.1 Alloacidobacterium sp.
GCGTTGGAATCGATTGTCGTGTTGTCGATGGCTGTTTTTTCGATAGCCGTGCCGCTTACCTTCTTGTACATGGCGGCTGCATTCAGCAATGAAGACATCGTCGCCGCGGTGAAGGTGTCGGGAGTGACCACGTCGAGATTAAACTTGACGCCATTGTTGAAGTTCATGGTGTAACGCGATGCAGTCAGGCGCTTTTTCACCGTGTCGTAGTCTGCCAGCTGGGAGGCTTCGCCGAGGACGCCGCGCATCATCATCTGCGTCCCCTTCTGGTCGAGGATGCTCCAGATCGGCTCGGTGTCGACAATGGACATCTGCTGCATCATGGTGTCGTTGCTAAGGAAGTTTTGTGCCAGGCCATCGCGGGCGTCGAGCGCGAACTTGATCGCGTCGCTGGCTCCGAAGACCATTGTGGTGGGATTCAGAAAGCTGACGAGCATGCCGCTTGCGCCCATGGGATAGATCGAATTGTTGCGGAGCTTAGTGGCCTTTACCTTCTGCTTCTTGAAGTTCGCCAGTATGTCCTGCAGCGAGAACTGACCCTGCGCAATGCCGATGATCTTTGTGCCGTCCCCAGTGGTCGCGGTGCGGAAGGCGGCAAAGGCGAGTTCGTCAACGTCGTGATTTTCATTGAAACCCGATGATTTCAGTGCTGTTTCGAGCTGCTTCAGCTCGGGTGGGAGCACGCGCGCCTTGAGATTCATTGCGGCGTCGGAGTTCTGCATCGCGCGGTAATCGACAACGATGAGTTGCTGCACGTCCTTGGGAATAGCTGCTCGGGCGTCGCCGCCAAGCTGCGCCGCAACGGCGGGCAAAGATGCAAAGATGCCCAGCGCCAGGGTTGCCGCGAGCGAAAGATTCTTGCCAAACTTCAAATTCATACCTCCGAGGGCTGAGACTGCTTCACCCTCTGTATCTGCTGGAAGGCAACAGTGCCTATTCCTTTATTTTAGACTGGCACGGTCCTGTTCCGATACCGGCCATGCAATGGGATGCTCCAGCTTACGCTCGAGAAGTTTCTCTTCGGGATTAAACCCATGTAATTGACGCACCCACTCGCTGTCATGCTCAAAAGCCGCCTCGGGAAGCAACCCGATCAGTTCTCCGCGTACCGGCTGCGTGCGATGACGCGCCGCCTGGCGCTTCACTGCGGCGTAAGCGTCAGCGACCGAGGTCTGGCGGAAGTCGGTGATATTCATGGAGATCTGCGCCATACCGTGGGCGAGCACACCCATTGCTTTTACGCCGGACAGACCGCCTCCCGAAGCGCGGATTTCTTTCGCGATGGCTCGCGCCGTTGTAACGTTTGTCGTGTCCAGATAGATGTTGTACGCAATCAAGAAGCGGCGCGCGCCTATGGCGGAGGCTCCGGCGGTAGGATGCAGGTCGGGGCCACCGATGTCGGGTCGGCGAAAAACGTCTTTGCGCACGGCATCGCGCAGGCCTTCAAACTGGCCTCGTCGCACGTCTTCAAGCAGCGCCCGGTCCGGACGCGCGGCGGCGGCTTCATAGAAATACACGGGAACGCGATGACGCTTCCAGATTTCCATGCCCGCCTGACGCGCCAGCAGCGCGCACTGTTCGAGCGAGATGCCGCGGACTGGCACGAATGGGATTACGTCGGCAGCGCCGATGCGCGGGTGGACGCCCTGCTGCGATGTCAGGTCGATGAGTTCCGCTGCCCGCCCTGCTGCGCGGATCGCAGCCTCAACGACTGCGGCAGGCGATCCGGCAATGGTTACGACGGAGCGGTTGTGGTCGGCGTCGAGCGACCAGTCGAGCAACGATACGCCGTCGAGATGCATGGCCGAGATGATGGACGCGACCTTGCGCTGGTTTGCGCCCTCGGAGAAATTCGGCACGCACTCGATTAAGGCATCGCCCATCTCAATCTCTTACTTCCACCATGTATAGCCGAGCTGGAACTGTACGCTCGCGTTCACGCCGGGATTGCGGTCGCCCAGCGATGCGCTTGATATATGAATCGCATTTGCGGCGAACGTCAATGACTGCCGGGGCTTCACGAAATAGTGAAAGCCGATGCCGAACTGCGGCGTGAAGTTCCATACGCTCGTTCCGCCCGGCTCGCCCTCTGGCACAATGATGTCCGGCGGGTACTTATGGTTCGTCCAGATCAGCCCGCCTGCACCCTGAACCCAGGGAGCGAACTTCTTTCCCGGCTTGAGGTCCCAGCGCAGAATGATGGGCGTGATGCTGACGCCGGTGAAGGTTCCACCGTTATAGGGCAGCAAGACTGTTCCGGTCTGGCCATCGAATTCATACTTCGTCTCCTGCAAATGCGGCGCAGGGGTAAAGGACTGCCAGTATGGCATCAATTCGCCCGCGTATTCAAATTGTCCGCGCAGGATGCCGGGCAGATGCTGGTTGGTGATGACCTTGCCGAGGCGCACGCCCGCGCTGGTAAAGCTGAAGTTGGAGCGGTCGCCAGTTCCCACACCGCCCTGGAAGAACGGGCCGAATTCCCATGGCAGCGTTGCCAGGACTGCCGATGCTGGGCTGTCATTAGCGGGAGCAGGCTTCTGCGCGCTTTGCGCCGTGGCCGAAAACGAGAACAGACTGGAGGCCAGAACAATAAAGGAAGGAACGAGTTTTTTCAGCATAGTGTGTGTTTGTGTAATTTTTGTCTGATGCTTGATTTTCTGATGTCAGGGGAAGAATTGCGCTTCGATTTCTTTATTCGAAAGAAAGGCCGCCATTTCGGCGGCCCTCGTAGCGAACTTGCTGGCCGCTTAACCTGCGACTTCTTCCAGTTGCTTCGCGTCCATGTCGAAATTCGAATAGACGTTCTGCGTGTCGTCGTAGTCTTCGAGCGCTTCGAGCAAGCGAATCATCTGTGCCGCGGCCGAACCTTCAAGCTTAGTGTAAGTCGTCGCGACCATGGTGACTTCAGACATGATGGTCTCGATCTTGGCGTCGCGGACAGCCTGGGCTACGGCGTCAAACGCCGCGGGATCGGTAATGATCTCCCAGGTGTCGCCTTCGTCGTTGAGGTCTTCGCCGCCCGTTTCGAGCACGATGTTCATGAGCTTTTCTTCGTCGGCTGCCGTTTTCGGAACAGCGATGACGCCCTTCTTGTGGAACATGAAGCGCACCGAACCGGACTCGCCCAGGTTTCCGCCGTTCTTTGAAAAGGCGTGGCGGATTTCGCTCACCGTGCGGTTGCGGTTGTCCGTCGTGGTTTCTACGATGATGGCCACGCCGCCCGGGCCGTAGCCTTCAAAGGTGATTTCTTCGTAGATTGCACCGGGCAACTCGCCGGTTCCGCGCTGGATGGCGCGCTTGATGTTGTCGGCGGGCATGTTCTCGGCTTTGGCGGCAGCTACCGCTGTTCGCAGGCGCGGGTTTCCGTCGGGATCGCCGCCAGCCTTGGCAGCGATGGTGATTTCTTTGATCAGGCGTGTGAAGGCCTTGCCGCGTTTTGCGTCAAGCGCCCCTTTTTTGTGCTTAATTGTCGCCCATTTTGAATGGCCGGACATGGGAAACCTCGGAGGCTGATGTGTTTTGGGTTTGCGGCGAAATGCTTGAAAACAGTAACGGTTTAGAGCAACTCCCGCAATTTTTAAGTATATCAGGGAGCCCCGTAGCGGAGCGACAGCGCCGACATACCGCAGAAGCGCCCACAAACTTATGACTCACTTATGAATTCCTGACGCTTTCCTTGTAATGCTGATCGTGCAAGTAGCTGTTGAGGAGGAGACCATGGGCCCTCTACCGCGCTTTTCGCTTTTCGCAGTGACGATCGCGTCGCTTCTCGCTTCCACATTCAGAGTGCCAGCACAAATGGCCAGCTCGGAGCTCTCGCGCGCGGAGGAGATTCGTGAGCTGCGTCGCGAGCTTGCCTCAATCAACGCGCGCCTCACGAAGCTTGAAAACGAAGAGAATGTCAACGTTGCGGCCGTTGCCCCTGACGAGAGCGCTGTTGCCCTCGTCCGAGCAAGCGCGGCACTCAGTGCGAGGCCTGTGGAAACTGCTCCCCCGCCAGTGCAAACACTGACCCCGTCGGATCGCAGCACGCTCGACGGCCTCAATGGGACGACGATCAATATGGTTTTCGACGGCTACTACGAGTACAACTTCAACAATCCGATTGGCCGCGTAAACCTGCTGCGAGCCTATGACGTCAGCAGCAACGCCTTCAGTCTCAATCAGGCTGATCTCGTCATGGAACACGCTGCTGACCCGGCAAATGGAAAGCGTTTCGGCGCGCGCATCGACCTGCAGTTCGGGCAGGCAACGGAGACGTTGCAGGGCAATCCCGCCAACGAGCCTCGCCCAGAGATCTACCGCAACATCTTCCAGGCTTATGGAACCTATGTCGTTCCAGTAGGCAGCGGTCTTACTGTCGATTTCGGGAAGTGGGCCAGCGCTCTTGGAATGGAAGGCAATTACACCAAGGACCAGATCAATTACTCGCGCTCGTACTGGTTTGACTACCTGCCCTTCTACCACATGGGTCTGCGCGCTACCTATGCTTTTACGCCACGGCTTTCAGGGCATTACTGGATGGTGAACGGCACCCAGCAGACAGAGCCGACGAATAGTTTCAAGGATGAAATGGTGGGCTTCGAGGCAAAGCCGATTAAATCCATTGACTGGACGTTCAACTACTATATTGGCCAGGAACATCCGGACTTCGAATACGTCACCAATGGACCGCCGGGACTGCCGGAGCAACAGGGCCAGCCCTTCGAGCCGATTCCCAATGCGCCAAAAGGCAAACTGAATATCTTCGACAGCTATGCGACCTGGACAGCCACGCCAAAACTTACGCTCGCGATTGAAGGAGACTACGTAATCTCCCGCGACAAGACTTACTCCGCTCCTCAGCATACCGACGGAGGCGCGCTTTACGCCCGTTACCAGTTCAATCCGCTGCTCGCGCTGGGAGCGCGCACGGAATATTTGTCGGATCGCGGGGCACTCTACAGCGGAAAGGTGCAGGCGCTTAAAGAATTTACATTCACTTTCGATCAGACGGTAGCCAACGGTTTTCTTGTGCGTGAGGAATTGCGTCACGACTTCTCGAACGAGCCCTATTTCCTGACGGATACGTTGGGAATTCTCAAGAACGATCAGACTACTGCGACGGTAGGACTGGTCTGGTGGTTCGGCGGCAAGCAGGGGGTGTGGTGATATTCCGCGAAACGAAATAGCGCACCGGCTCACTAATCAGTGAGCCTTATAGCGGAGTGCATTTCTATGTCTGCAGCACAGTGGATCGACGCGCAAAATTTCGCTGCAACAAATACGGATTCTTTCCGGCCCGATCCTTGTGACTTTTGGCGGGACCTGTCATTGCCTCTGCCGCTGCCTGAGGCGCAGGTCATTGCATTGTGCAAGATCGCAACACGCATGAGCGAGACCTGTTTCGAAAGTCCATCAGGCATGATCGCCGTCTTCACCGGCAGCGATGCAGCCGGAAAGCTGATGGCTGCCGAAGCCCTCGCATACGAGACACAACGTACGCTTTGCCGTGTGGACAGGACCGAGATCAGCGAAGTCGATGGACAATTTACGCGGATAGTCGATGGGGCATGCGCTGAAAACGCGATTCTGATGCTCGACAACGCTGAAAGTCTGTCAGATACTCTGCTGCAATCCCTGAAAACCTACCCGGGCCTTTCTATTCTGATTGTGGACTCAGTCGAAGACGCGTCGGCAGAGCTTTGCGAAGCGCATCCATGCATTGTTGATTTCCCTTTCCCGTCGGACAGCGAATAGTGACAGGCTGGTTCTGTCAGGCCCTAGATCCCGGTTTAGAAAACTGCCTTTCCGCCAAGCCACAAATCGAAATATCACTCTTTACACTCCTCTTGCGGTGCCCACAAACTAAATACATACGCGCAGGCTTAAGTTCTTAAGTCGGAGTGGTATGAACAATCAGATCTTTTCCTTGTACGGGAAAACGGCCGTCGTGTTGGGGGGGACTTCCGGCATCGGTCGCGCGATCGCACTAGGGCTGGCCAATGCTGGAGCAGATGTCGTCGCGGCCTCGCGCCGCCTCTCTGAAGTCGAACAAACGGCAGCGGAGATCGAGGCTGCCGGGCGTCGGTCTCTCGTGCTGACCGCAGATGTGATGGACCGGTCATCACTGGAAGCTCTACATGCCAGAACTCTGGAAGCCTTTGGACACGCGGATATCCTGGTGAACTCTGCTGGAATCACGCGACGCACGCCCACTCTCGAATGTTCAGAAGACGAATGGAGCAATATTCTTGAAACCAATCTCACGGGCACTTTCCGTTCCTGCCAGATATTCGGAAAGACGATGGTCGCGCAGCATTATGGGAGGATCATCAACATCGCTTCCCTGGCCACCTTTGTTGCCTTTCAGGAAGTAGCGGCATACGGCGCCAGCAAGGCTGCCGTCGGCTCATTGACCCGATCGCTCTCCATCGAGCTCGCCCGTGATGGTGTGTGCGTGAATGCAATTGCTCCGGGGGTCTTCCCAACTGCGCTCAATGAGCAACTGCTCGACAAAACCGAGCGAGGTAGGGAAATCCACATGCGCATTCCGATGCAGCGCTTCGGCCGTGCAGATGAGTTAGTAGGCACAGCCGTCTTCCTCGCCTCTGATGCCGCTTCCTATGTGACAGGTCAGGTCCTCGTCGTCGACGGAGGATACCTTGCGAGTGGTGTCAATCAATGAGACTGGTTCTGATACTGAGCGAGCCAGGCGCCTGTAATACCATGAGAGCAATCCAATGAAGATTCAAAACGCGTCGGTAATCGTATGCTCGCCGGGACGCAATTTCGTCACCCTCAAAATCGAGACCGATGAGGGCATTTACGGGCTGGGGGACGCAACCCTGAATGGCCGCGAATTGGCGGTCGCCAGTTACCTATCCGATCACTTGATTCCCTGCCTTATTGGCCGGGACCCATTTCAGACAGAAGATATCTGGCAATACCTCTATCGCGGGGCTTATTGGAGACGCGGTCCTGTAACAATGGCTGCCATCGGTGCTGTAGATGTGGCGCTTTGGGACATCAAGGGAAAAGCACTGAAGACGCCTGTCTATAACCTGCTTGGTGGCAAGAGCCGCGAAGGCGTCCTCGTGTATGCGCACGCGCACGGAGCAACCGTCGATGAAGCCGTCGACGATATTGCCCGGCACATCGATCTCGGCTATCTAGCCGTGCGCGCACAAAGTGGAATTCCCGGCCTAGAGTCAACCTATGGCGTGCCTAAAGGATTGCAGTCTTACGAACCGGCTGAGCGCGGATTGCCTTCGGAAAGCCGCTGGTCAACTGAGCTGTATCTGCGACACACACCGAAGCTCTTTCAGAGGATTCGCGACGCTGTCGGAGAGGACGTCCACCTGCTGCACGACTGCCACCATCGTCTGACCCCGATAGAGGCGGCGCGTCTGGGCAAAGAGTTGGAGCCGTTCCATCTCTTCTGGTTGGAGGATCCGGTACCCGCGGAGTTGCAAGATGGGTTCAAGCTCATACGCGAGCATACAACCACTCCCATCGCAACCGGCGAAGTCTTCAACACCATCTGGGATGCTCACGACCTGATCCGCCAGCAATGGATTGACTACATTCGTATGTCGATCGTCCACGCAGGCGGCTTTACGCCGCTGAAAAAGATCGCCGACTATGCCGCGCTCTATCACGTGCGTACCGGCTGCCACGGCGCTACCGACCTTTCGCCAGTGACCATGTCGGCGGCACTGCATTTCGGCATCGCAATCCACAACTTCGGCATTCAGGAACACATGCCGCATTCCGCCGAGACAGATGAAGTCTTTCGGCGCCAGTACCGTTACGAAGCAGGTTACATGTATCCCGGCGATGATCCGGGCCTGGGTGTCGAGATCAATGAGAAACTCGCCTCGAAATATCCGTACCAGCGCGCCTACCTGCCTATCAATCGCAAACTCGACGGCACCCTGACCGACTGGTAGCCCGGATCCGAATCGCTCTAGTTGTACTCAAAAAGAAAATGGCCACTGGCTCTTTCGCAAGAACCAGTGGCCGTATTCGCTCCTTGGACTTTCTACGAAGGTCTTCTAAGGAGTTGGGATCGTCACGTTGATTACATTCGACGGACCGCTCACGGCACCAGCGGAATCGACGCTTTCCACGTAGTAGCTGTAAGCTGTGCCACTCGTGACATTGCTGTCCGTAACCGTCAGCTGCGAAGTAGAAGACAGTAGTTGATACGAACTACTACCGCCTGTTGCCTTGTAAATGTTATAGCCGGTCACCTGAACGGGCGAAGAGGTCGGTGCCTGCCAGCTCAGCTGAACGTAATGCTCGCCGGTGCCGCTCAGGCTCAC
>DATGAD010000417.1:0-2962 GCA_035313725.1 Alloacidobacterium sp.
ATCGGCGTGGCGATACGCGACCGTCTTCTGAAAGCGGCAAAGACAGAGTGATGTAAAACTCAGACGCGCTGCGGGTTCTCATTCGCTTTGAAGAGATACTTGATGCTTGATTTGTAGATCAGCGTCCTGCTGTGATTTTTCACCTTGATAGCGTTGTGATCATACCACTCGATATAGCCCTCGATACGCTCCCCATCCTCCAGGATGAACACCATCGGCGTCTGTGCCTGGGCCTGCTTCTGAAAATAGAAGGCCTCGGCGTGCGTGCACTCGTGTCCATTGTGTCCGCTGGTCATAGCCTCATGGTGAGCGAGAGGAGTGACGTCGTTTCGCCGGAAGAGATTTTTTCTGCCCAGGGCGCGCGCAGGCAGCGTAGGACGAACTAACTTACGTGGACCCGCTGCGGGAACGGTGGCGGGCGAAGTCGCGGGCAACTCCTCGGAAGCCTGCTTCCCGGAGTCCTTGGCAGAATCGCCGGATCCCGTTTGACGAGGATCGGGCACAGAAATTGGAGATGCGTTTGCCATATTTTTCCAAGGCAATTCTGACAAGATGGGATGCTTCTCCGTGCTCTTGAGATGACTCGGCATTAGAGCCCAGTTTGGGGAGGCTCATCTTCTTTCGATCGCCACTATCCATCAGTGTTGATGTGTTAGCTGTATCGTAGCCCAGAAGCTGCCATTAAAGAAACACTTTTGCGCTGTGTCCGCCGCTTTTTCATCGTATGTTGACTGCAGACAGCAAAAGCAATCGTTTACTTGACTTATGCCGATGTTAGTAACGGGGTTAGCCATCTTAGCGAACGGCAATCTCTGCCGCAAAAGCATCCAAGGCCAGTGACCGCAGAAGGTTGCGCCGCATGCCGGACTGTACCTGCGAGATACTGCGGGCTGTAGTTTCGATCCAGTCAAAAGAGATTGAAGCAGCCATCGCATTTAGCTCTGCCTGCAGGTCAATATTCCGGATGAGCGCAGCCTGGCCACTCTGAATGAGAAGCAGATCCTCCAAAAGGCTGATCATCGCGCGCAGCATCGCCTGCGTCTTCTCCTGACCTTCCGCACCAGCGCGATAGGTTTCTGTCATTCGAAAGAGCTCAGAGTGATCGGCATCACGCGTTGCATGGCGCAGCAGAACGAGCGCGTCCTGCCGGTGCGCAAGATATTTTTCGAGATCGAAGCCAAGCGCCGCGCCCACCGCGCCCTGTGCCAGCCGTGCCACGAGCGAGCGTTGAGCCGGACGTAGATCCGCGCGCCGCTGCGCGATGAGTTGTTCCAGTTGTTCGAGAGGTATCGCGCCGAGCCGCGCGACTCCTGCCCGCGAGCGGATCGTCGGCAGCAGATCACCGGTATTTTCCGCGAGGAGAAAAATGCTTGCGTGCGCCGGCGGCTCTTCCAGAATCTTTAACAGCGAGTTCGCCGCTTCTTTCATAAACGCGGCGCTGGTGAAGATGTAGACCGCCCGCTTTGCCTGAGCGGGCATGCGGTAGATTTCGCGGATGACGGTCCGTACCTGTCCGAGCTTGATGAGCAGCTGCGGTGGATCGGGCGGGATGACGAGCACATCGGGATGTGTCTGGATGAGGATGCGCGTGTCCTTCTTGTCCACTTCGCGAAGCTCTTCTCGTGCGGCGATTGCCTCGTCCACGCGCGTATCGAGCGGCATGGCGTCGGCAATGCGGGCGCAGTTGTGACAGACTCCGCAGAAATCCGGCAGGCCATCTGTCTCCGTCGGGTTGAGGCAATTCACCGCCTGTGCCAGCATCAGCGCCAGCGTGTATTTGCCCGAACCGCGCGGCCCTGCAAGGATGAGCGCATGCGGCAATCTGCCCTGCGCGATGCTTTCGCGCAGATGGCGCACGGTTGTTTCGTTGCCGAGGAAATCGTTGAATCCCACGATTTGAGGGTATCGACTCAGCGCGATCGCAGCAAGCCTGCCTGATCTACACTGACTGAAAATTACGATCAATTGTTCAGCTAAAATCTCAGGGAGGTGAAATTGAGAACAAGAAAGGAAAAACCATTCCAAAGCTTGGCTCTAAGAGACAACAACTAATTATCAGCGCCATTGCTACTATCCTGATTTTGCCTTGGAATACTTTCTTTGGGGTGATGTTCACTTTTTCTTTTCGCTCCAGTGAATCCCTCTGGGCATGGGGATTCGACATTGCCGCTTTTTGGGTGCAAATCCCAGCAGTTCTGTTGAGCTTTTTCAAACCCCGCCTTGCAGCATTAGCTATGTTGACTGGTGTTGGAACAAGTATGTTGATGGGATTGGGATTTGAAATAAAGAATTCATACGCTCCCGATGCTCATCACCTTACTGGAACTGAATGGGCAAAAGTTTTTCCTATAGTTGTGAAAGAGTGTGCTCTTTTCTGGAGTTTACCGATCCTCTTTGCAATACTTTTATTGAGAACCACTACTTCGCGACGTTTGCCATGAGATTTGCGTTCTCCTCTTGCTTCGAGACACGGATCACCGCAACTCAGGCACTACGCGAATGGCATATTTCGGCCGCAGCGTAATCTTCGGCTGCATGCCAATCTTCTGGCCGGGAACAAGCCTCAACCGCCAACGCTGCGCCAGCGTCACCAGGCTGAGAATTGCTTCCATCCACGCGAACGACTCGCCGATGCACTGACGACTGCCGCCTCCGAAAGGGAAGTAAGCAAAGCGCGGACGCCCGGCCTTGCGCTCAGGAGTGAAGCGCTCGGGATCGAAGCGCAGCGGGTCAGGGAAGAAGTCCGCGTTGCGCTGAATGATGTACTGGCTGAAGAAGATGTATGTGCACGCTGGGAGCTTATAGGGGCCGATCTCCACATCGCACGTCGCCTGCCTGCCCATCGCCCATGCCGGAGGATAGAGTCGCATCGATTCCGCCAGAACCATCTCAGCGTACCGAAGCTGCGGAAGGTCTTCGAGCGTCGGCAATCGCCCTCCAAGCACGGAGTCAATCTCGGCAT
>DATGAD010000418.1:0-5682 GCA_035313725.1 Alloacidobacterium sp.
GAACCCTTCGGCACTGGATTAGGAACGATGGATGCAAATTTCACGGGAAAGACCGCGCTTGGAACCCGCGATAGCGGACTGTGGGAAATCGCCTTGTCACTCGGCTGGGTGGGCGGAGCTGTCTATCTCGCAGCGCTTGGACTGCTGATGTGGAATGCATGGCGCCCTGGATCCTCGCGCACTGGCACCGAACTCATCGCTGCATGTATCTGCATCGGATTAATTTCGCAGATGCTTCTCGGCAGCGTGATGCTCGGCGTAACAGGATGCACGATTTGGATGTTTGGGGCAATCGCCATGACTTCGAGTGACGCTGCCGTTGCGCCGGCGGAAGGACCTAAAGATGGCAACTAAGCCAGCAAGCGGCTTGTCCGCTGTGATGCAGTCCATGGGTGGTCGCATCCTTTTTGTCCTCATCAACGCGGGAACTGGAATCATCACAGCCCGCGCTCTTCACCCCGCAGGCCGTGGAGAACTGGCCGCGCTCGGAGTATGGCCCAACTTCCTGGGGAGCTTGATGACTCTCGGTCTTCCAAGCGCACTTATCTTTTGGAGCCGAGCCGAGCCCGAAAATAAATCCAGCCTCATGTGGGCTTCGTTGCCACTGACTATCGTGTTGGGGTTGCTGGCGATGCTGATCGGCATTGCGGGAATCCCATTCTGGCTCTCTCAGTACTCCGCTGAAATCATTCGCATGGCCCAGTTGTTCATGCTCAACGCGGTCATTGTTCTGCTCATTGCCAACGCGCGAGCGGCATCTGAAGCGGAGAACGACTTTTTCGCCTCGAGTCTTGCCCTTTGCCTGTCGCCACTGCTGGCGTTTTTCGGGCTGCTTTCTTTGCAGCTAGCGCATCTTCTGACTCCTGTCACTGCTGCTTCTGCATATATTGTCAGCGGCATCCCTTCCTGCATATTTCTCCTTTTCCGTCTTCGGCGGAATTTCCATAAGCCACCCGCACACATTCCTGCCGCCATGGGTAAACTCCTGCATTATGGAGTCCGTTCCTATGGAGTTGACATTTGCGGAACGCTCTCGCTTTATGCGGACCAGGCGATTGTGGTTCATCTGCTTAATCCGGATGCAATGGGCACGTATGTGGTGGCTCTCAGCCTCTCCCGAACGCTGAACGTGATTCATCAGGCTGTAGCCGCAGTGCTGTTCCCGAAAGCAGTTTCGCTCCAACCGAAAGAATTGCTGTCGATGACTGGCCGTGCAATTCGGATCAGCACGCTTTGCACCGCAGCCTGCGGGGCGGCCGTGGCTCTGCTCGGGCCGGTTCTACTTTCCCTGTTGTATGGACGCGAATACCGTGGTGCGACCATCATTCTCAACATCTTGATTGTCGAGGTAGTGGTAACGGGCGCGACGCTCGTATTGACGCGGGCCTACATGGCCCTGGGCAGGCCGGGACTTGTCACAATCCTGCAGTCCAGCGGGCTCGTTCTTTCGCTTCCTTTGCTGTTTTTACTGGTCCCCCGATGGGGAGTCACCGGCGCAAGTGTCGCTCTTCTGACAGCCGCTCTGGTTCGGTTGATCTTTGCGCTATGCAGCTTCCGGTTTGTGCTGGGCTTGCCCGCGCCGGGGCTCATTCCCAGGATGGACGAGTTGACGGCCTTCAGCATCCGTGTCAGAACCGGTGTGTTAAGCATGATCCGTCGCGGCACGGCGGAGACTGCACAAGCATAGCGGGCATCTCATCCCTCTGCCATATCCACAAACAAGCCAAATCCGCGGGAAAAATCCGGCGAAAACTGCCGTGCGCGGCCACACCCACGGGTGCTCAGGCCATCCGTCCGCTGATTCCATGTGAGATCTGGATCTTCTATCCATATATATATGTGCCGCAATCCCAGCGTCGTAAACCGAAGCGACAAAAATTAACTTAACTATAGTTAACTTCTTATGGCATACTGCTCTCAGGCTGGTTTCCCCGGCCGTCGCAATATGTCAACCGTGAGAGAACTCGACCGCCAGCTGAAGCCTTCCTTGCCGGACGTCTTCTCCTCGGTCCGCCTCACGCAGTCACGAGGCTTCTGGCGGCGTGCGCTGGGCTTTATTGGGCCGGGCTTTCTCATTTCTGTCGGGTATATGGACCCTGGCAACTGGGCAACGGACCTCGCGGGCGGCTCACGCTACGGATACACTCTGCTGTTTGTCATCATGCTTTCCAACCTGATGGCAATTCTGCTGCAAAGCCTCGCACTCAAATTCGGGGTGGCAACGGAGCGAGACCTTGCTCAAGCCTGCCGTGAGAGCTACTCCCGGCCCACGGCATTCTTTCTTTGGATTTTTGCCGAGATAGCGATTGCAGCCTGCGATCTCGCAGAGGTCATTGGATCGGCCATCGCGCTGCAGCTGCTTTTTCATATTCCGCTGGTAGTCGGCGTTATCCTCACCGGCGCGGATGTGCTGCTGCTTTTGTTGCTCCAAAATCGAGGCTTTCGCTATCTGGAGGCGCTCGTCATCACTCTCATCGCGACGATTACCGCTCTGTTCGGCATCGAAATCGCGCTTTCGAATCCCGAATGGGGACTCATTGCCCGCAATTTGCTCTTGCCGACTTCGACTGAGATGATCACCAACCCCGACATGCTGTACATCGCGATCGGTATCCTCGGCGCCACGGTCATGCCGCACAATCTTTATCTGCATTCCGCCATTGTGCAGACCCGCAATTATGAGCGCACTCGAGAAGGGAAACGCGAGGCGATACGCTTCGCCAACATAGACTCAGCTACAGCGCTGATGCTTGCATTGTTCATCAATGCAGCGATTCTCATCGTCGCAGCCGCGGTCTTTCACCGCGGCGGCCACTCCGAAGTTGCCGCGATTGAAGATGCCTACAAGCTTTTGTCACCGATGCTGGGAATCGCCGGAGCGAGCACGCTCTTCGCCGTCGCGCTTCTAGCTTCCGGGCAGAACTCTACCATTACGGGCACGCTCGCCGGCCAGGTCGTGATGGAAGGATTTCTCGATCTCCGGCTTGCACCATGGCTGCGGCGCCTCATCACGCGATCCATAGCGATCATTCCAACCGTAATCGTCACGATTCTGTATGGAGCAAGCGGCACGGGCAAGCTGATCATTTTGAGCCAGGTGATTCTCAGCCTGCAACTTAGCTTTGCCGTATTCCCGCTGGTTGCATTCACCAGTGATCGCCGCAAGATGGGCGAGTTCGTCAACTCGCGGGGACTCAAATACCTCAGCTATACGGTCGCTTTTCTCATCGCCGGACTGAATCTCTGGCTTCTGATTCAGACCTTCCGCGGCCACTGAGGGACCAGGCTTTAAATAGCGCCAGATAGAGAATTCGCCATGCAGGTGGCAGCAAATTAAGACTGCTACCTGCATGGCGAAGAGTTACATCTACTGCATTGTGTCGTCGTGACCTGAAACCACGATCGGTACCGAAGCGGAGACTGCTTTCTTCCAGTTAGCATCCCCGGAATAGACCGCCGTGATGACGTTGATGCCTTTTGGCAGCGTCGCCGCAAGCGTTGCAATCAGCGCCCCCGCATTGCCGCCCACAATAACCTGTGGAGCACCAATCGCCTGGGCTGCACCGCCGTTCACCGAATCAAAGAATTGAATGGCGCCGGTTGGTGCAGGTGCATTGGTCGCCGCGAGCGCGCTCGTCAATGAAGCCGTCATGCTGGTTTCATCGCCAACGCCCACATGGTTAGCGTTTGGTTGCAATGTGATGGTAGGAACTGCCTGCGCAACATGCACGGTCACCGATGCACTGCTGCCTCCGGCAAAATTGGCGTCACCGGTGTAGACCGCGTAGACACCCTGTGCTCCAACAGTGTCCCACTCGACTGTGCCAGCCGCCTTGCCTCCGGAGAGTTCAAGTTGGCCGCTGATTTGTCCGTTAACTGAATACAGCGTGACAATGCCGATCGGGAGAGCAGTGCTACCGCTTGTCGCCGGCGCAACGGCAACCGAAAACACCGTCCGCTCACCCAGCGAAAACGATGGTTTACCCAGGTTTAAGCTGATGTTCGCGGCTTTCGTTCCGTTCGTCCCACTGGTGATGATTTCCTGCGATGAATGCTGATCGCCGACCTGGTAGTTAGCGTCGCCATTGTAGCTCGCATTCAGGAAATAGTCTCCCGCCGGAGCATTGAAGGGAATGGTTACCGTACCGTTTTTGTCGATTGTGCCGGTGCCGAGAAGAGCTCCCGTGTCAGAGCGAGTGAGAGTGACTGCGCCCGTTGGTGGAACCGCCGGATCTCCCTCGAAGTAGACGTAGCCAATCACGCGGCTGCCAGCCACCGGCGTAACGATGTTGGCTCGTGTCTCCCAGTAGGCGATGCCCTTGGATATGGTGAACGCCAGCGTCGTACTGCTTGCATCGAAGCTATCGTCGCCAGAATAGTCTGCCTTAAAGGTGTACGTTCCTGGGCCGAAATCGCATTCCGTTTCAGGACCGCATTGCACGTAGATCATTCCTGTCTTATCGACCGGATACGTGCCAAATACCTTTCCACCCTGCGACAACTTGATGGTGCCGGTAGCGTCATTCGCGCCCGATACTCCATTCACATGGAACTGAAGCCAGAATGAACTCCCGAGTTGCGTCGTGTCTGTCTCGATGATCCGTTGATGGCCTAGAATGAAGAACCTGCTGTAAGCAAAACTCGTTCCGGTTACGGTGCTGTTTTCTGGAGTGACTGTGACGGAGACCGGCTTGGAAGAACTACCACCAAAAGTGCTGTCGCCCGAATAGTCCGCAGTGAGAGAGTAGTGCCCACCCGGCAGGTTAATCGTAGTTGCACTGTAAGCGCCGGACGCCAGCGTCGCACTCTGCTCCGGTCCTGTCGTGCTCGCAGTAACCAGCACTTCGCCGGAAGGCATGCCGCCGCCAGCTCCGGCAACTTTGCCGCTCAACGTAATAGAAGTACCGTGTTTGAAGGTCGTCTGAGAGAGCGCTAGCGTTGTCGTCGAGCGCAGAGTTCTGCGTATGCCCCACGAATCGACGAGGTTTGCTACGTCCACGGAACCGAGGCCGCTGCCAAGGTCATAGCCTGCTGTTGCGGTGTAGCCATCCATAAAACTGTTGGGCGGAAAAATCGCGGCTGGAAGACTTTCACCGACGGGCACCGGCTGATCCGACCCTTGGCAGTCCTGGTTCCCGAGAAAACATGGCACCGCATTCGATCCGAGAGTGATGTCATGGAAAACGCAGGCGCTGCCCTGCGTCGGGTCTGTCTGCTGACTTGAATCGCAGCCGCTCTCGTGCTGAGCTGCAGCCAGTTGATAGAGCTGATAGTTTGCCACGCCCTGGAACTGTCCGTGCCTCTGCTCAACCAGAGCCATGATGCTGGCCATCGATGGCGCCGCCGCCGATGTTCCGCCGACAACCGCCGCCTGTTCCAGCGTGATCGAGCCGTCGCTGTTCTTCGTCCATTGGCAGCTTCCCTCGTAGCAGAGGATGTAGCCATCGTGCTCAGCCGCAGCCGCAAGCGAAACGTCAGGGATATCACGCACCCCGTCCTGCGGAACGCCCGCAGCAGTCTGCCACGACGGCTTTGCATACCCCGCCGCGCAGTATTCGGTTCCGGAGTCGTCAGTCGTACGGCTCGCGCAGGAACTGGCGCCTCCGCCTCCGGCATAGGAATAGAGATAGTACGGCGGGAAATTGCAGTTAGTGAAACTGGGATCTACGTTCGCAGCGCACG
>DATGAD010000419.1:0-2700 GCA_035313725.1 Alloacidobacterium sp.
GCGAACGGAACCAGGTCCCTTCATATGTTTCTTGGCTCGGATTTTCCCGTCTCCTGAAAGTTGCGACGACCTCGATGTAGTCTTCGGGGACGAAGCGCCGGAGAGTGAGTTCGCGATCCGCAACCATGGCCAGGGTCGGCGTCTGCACCCGGCCCACCGAAAGCTCCTCCCTGTAGACGATCGAATAGGCACGCGACAGATTCATGCCAACCAGCCAATCGGCTCGGCTTCGTCCGCTGGCGGCATCGGCCAATCGATCATAGTCACTGCCTGGGCGAAGCTTGTCGAACCCTTTGCGGATGGCATCCGGAGTCAGTGAGGAAATCCAAAGTCGGCTTACCGGCTTTTTGCTCTCAGTTGCCTCGTAGATGTAGCGGAAGATCAGTTCCCCTTCCCGCCCGGCATCGGTTGCGCACACAATCCGCGACACCCGTTGGGACGTCAGGATCTTTCGCACTACTTCGAACTGATCTTTGGTTCGTTCGTAGACAACCAGAGGCCAATGGCCGGGCAAGATCGGCAATAGATCGAAGCGCCATTGCCGCCATTCAGGATTGATCTCGTGCGGTTGTGCCAGGGAAACCAGATGTCCAATCGCCCAGGTGACAACATAGCCGTTTCCCTGGAGATAGCCTTCGCCCCGCTTGTCGGCTCCGAGGACACGGGCAATGTCTCGTGCGACAGAAGGCTTTTCGGCCAGGACCGCAATGGTACTGGTTTCGACGGCTTTCATCCGTAGTTCAGTCTACCGAGTTCCAGCGTTGAACAGGAGATGGCAGGAGCGAAACACCTCGGCGCCCAACAACACCGGCATGACGCTCACTTCGACCGCAAAGTCGGACTTATCCGAGCAGCCGGTTTGAACGAAGTCGCTGGCGCGACGGACGTGAGAGTGGTGGTTAGAGGAGGGAGTCATGCAGGACTAGGGTGAGGTCATAGGGAGGAGGTTCCCATGACCCCACTTCGCCAGCGCATGCTCCACGAGCTTCAGCGGCGCAACTACTCACCCTCCACGATCCGGGGCTACCTCGGTGCGGTTCGACAGTTTGCCGAACACTTCCATTGCTCGCCGGAGCAACTGGGTCCAGAGCACCTGCGCCGTTATCAGCGATATCTGCTGCAGGAGAAGAAGCTCGATCCCAGCACCGTTGAGGTCCGTATCTCGGCGCTGCGGTTCCTGTACAAGCGCACACTGAGGCGGAGCGATCTGGCCTACGACGATCTCATCTTCCCCAAGGTGCCGCATAGGCTGCCGACCGTGCTTAGCCAGGATGAAGTCGTGCGGCTGATCGAAGCCGCACCCAACCGCTTGTACCGCATGATCCTGGTGCTGCTCTATGCCACCGGAGTACGCAGAACCGAAGCGGCGCGGATCAAGGTCGAAGACATTGACAGCCAGCGCATGGTGATCCGCATCCGCCAGGGCAAGGGTGCTCGCGACCGCGATGTGCCGCTCTCGCCGAAGCTGCTCGAGGAACTGCGCGGCTGGTGGCGGTGGAAGAAGCCGCGCGGTTATCTCTTTCCCAGCACCGCGGGCCAGCGCGGCACCGACCAGCCCATCTCTGACAAGACCGTCTGGCACGCCTGCCACATCGCGGCTACGCGCGCCGGACTCAAGAAGAAGATCCACCCGCACACGCTGCGGCACAGCTATGCGACGCACATGCTCGAAGCCGGCGCCGACCTGCGCACGATTCAGCTGCTGATGGGCCATGAGCGGCTCGAAGACACCACCGTCTATCTCCAGCTTTCGCAGCGGCATCTGCACGGCGCCGTCAACCCGCTGGAGCAGATCACGCTTCGCACAGGACAGCAGGACAGGCGGCGATGAGCCGGCCACCCTTCGAGGTGGCCGACATCATTCGCATCGCTGGCGACAGCTTCCGGCAACGGTATGGCGCGTCCTTGACCTGGCCGCAACGCAAGGTGCTTGATGCGATCCTGCGCTGCCGTACCGCTGCTCTCGGCGGTCATCGCGATGCGTGCGCCGACTGCGGACATCAGGCCATCTCGTATAACTCCTGCCGCAATCGGCACTGCCCCAAGTGCCAGACCGGTGCGCGCGACCAGTGGCTGGCCAAACGACAGCGGGAGTTGCTGGCCGTCGACTACTACCACCTGGTCTTCAGCGTTCCACATGCGCTGGTGCCGTTGATGTGGCAGAACAAGCGGCAGTTGTTTTCCTTGCTGTTCGAAACCAGTGCTGCCTCGCTGCTCGAGGTTGCTGTCGATCCGACGCATCTCGGTGCACAGCTTGGCTTCTTGTCCATCCTGCACACCTGGGGACAGACGCTCACTCCACATCCGCACATCCACTGCGTGGTGCCCGGCGGAGGACTTGCACCGGATCACGCGCGCTGGATCGCTTCGCGTTCCACCTTCCTTCTCCCGATCAGGGTGCTCAGCCGTGTCTTCCGCGGTAAGTTCGTCGCCGGACTACGGCGTCTCTTTGCTAGCGATCAGTTGCGCTTCTTCGGCGAGTGCATTCCTCTTCATAAGGAGCAGCACTTCGCCCTCTTCCTGCGTACGCTTTATCGACAAGACTGGGTCGTCTATGCCAAACCGCCCTTCGGCGGCCCCGAGCACGTGCTGCATTACCTGGCGCGCTATACGCATCGCGTCGCCATCTCCAACCATCGCCTGCTCTCGGTCTCAGCTTCCGAGGTCGGCTTCCGCTGGAAGGACTACGCTCATCACAGC
>DATGAD010000420.1:0-7257 GCA_035313725.1 Alloacidobacterium sp.
CCGGCACATTCCTAATGATACCACCTGATGAGGGGCTTCGCATGCGGTGTGCGCGAGAGTAATTGAGGTAATTCCGGTAAAATAATAATGTGACTTTATCTGTTCTCGACGACGCTGATGTCAGTGTCCTCGATTCCTCAAAAACCGCATTACAGACGCCGCGCCTCAAGGTAGGCTTTGTGAGTCTTGGCTGTCCTAAGAATCTGGTGGACAGCGAAGTAATGATGGGCTTGCTGGACCAGGCAGGCGCGCAAATGACTACGTCTCCGGAAACTGCCGACATTCTGGTAGTGAACACTTGCTCGTTTATCGATACAGCCAAGCAGGAATCGGTGGATACGATTCTGGAAATGGCACAGCACAAGACGACAGGCAAGGCGCAGAAGCTGATTGTTGCCGGATGCCTGGTGGAGCGCTATCGCGACGAGATCCGGAAGAACATTCCGGAGGTCGATGCTGTTGTCGGCACTGGTGAGCTGGAGAAGATTCTAGAAGCCGCTGGTTTGAATGCGCCGGTTGCTCAGGCTTCGCCGGCTGCGTCACCGTTCAATATTCTTTCGGGCACGACGGCGAGGGCAGAGGGCGATCTGCGCGAGTCGCAGGGACGCTTCGCGCGCAAGGAATGGGATGGAGCGGATGCTGCCTTACCGCAGTATCTTTACGACCACACCACGCCGCGGTTGCTGGCGACGCGCGGGCCTTCGGCCTACATCAAGATTGCGGAAGGCTGCGATCATCCCTGCAGCTTCTGTGTGATTCCGAATCTGCGCGGAAAGTTTCGCTCGCGGCACTTTGAATCGGTTGTGGCGGAAGCGGAGCGGCTGGTGTCGCAGGGCGTGGAAGAGATTACTCTGATCGGGCAGGATACAACTTGCTACGGCGAAGATCTTGGCCTGAAAGACGGCCTGGCGATGCTGCTGGACAAGCTTGCCGGGATTGAGGGTCTGCGCTGGCTGCGGTTTCTCTATGCGTATCCCAATAAGATTACCGGGCGGCTGCTGGAGACGATCGCGAAGCACGACAACATCTGCAAGTATCTCGACGTTCCGTTGCAGCATGCGTCGGGGCCAGTGCTCAAGAGTATGAAGCGCGGCGCAAATGCGGATATTTTCTTGAAGACGATTGAGAAGGTTCGTGCTGCGGTGCCGGGAATTGCGCTCCGCACTTCGTTCATCGTCGGATTTCCGGGCGAGACGGATGCGGACTTCGAGACGCTTTCGAATTTCGTTCGCGAGGCGCGGTTCGACTGGCTTGGCGTCTTTGGCTATTCCGATGAAGAAGGCTCAGGCGCGTTTTCACACGGCGAAAAGGTTCCGGCTAAGGTGATTGAGCAGCGCAAGCGTGCGCTGATGCGGCTGCAAAAGGGTCTGAGCAAGAAGGCGAAACAGCAGTGGGTGGGTCGGACCGTGAACGTGCTGGTGGAAGGCGAATCGGCTGAGACTCCGCTGTTGTGGGAAGGTCGATCGCAGTTCCATGCGCCGGAGATTGACGGAACGGTCTATATCAACGACTTCGGGCCACTGGAAACGATTGTGCCCGGACGCTTTTATGAATGCGAGATCACAGAAGCGCACGACTACGATGTAGTTGCTCGCGTACTTTCGGAAGCATGAGTAAGAAGGACACAAAAAAAGAACCTGTTTTGCGCTGCCCCACCTGTAGAACGCTGGTGACGAGGAGCGGTGAGGATTTTCCCTTCTGCAGCGACCGCTGCCGAGTGATCGACCTGGGAAAGTGGGCAAGCGGCGAATATCGCATCTCGTCGCCGATACTCGATCCTGAAGTGTTGGAAGACCTGAAAGGATTGAAGCCAGGCCGCCAGCATGACGACGAAGAGTAAGACCCTCTGGGCGTGGACTGCCGCGACGTTTTTTGGCGCGGGATTTGGAAAGCCAGGGCCGGGAACGTGGGGGTCAGTGGCGGCTGCTCTGCTCTGGTTTGCGGGGGTGCGATTCGCGCATCTTTCTCCGATGCAAACGGCGATAGCGTCAATGAGCGGTGCGTTGCTCGTGTTGTTGATCGGTATTCCGGCGGCGACGATTGTTGAGCGGGAAAGCGGACGCGGAGATCCCGGCTTTGTCGTTTTAGACGAGGTTTGCGGGCAGTGGATCGCGCTCTCGGCTTCTCCGGCAAATTGGGCGCACGCGTTGCTGGCCTTGATCCTTTTTCGCGCCTTCGACATCATAAAACCATGGCCTGCCCGTCGGTTGGAGCGATTGCATGGTGGCGCGGGCATCATGCTGGATGATGTGGCTGCCGGCGTCTATGCCCTGCTGGTGTTTCTTCTGATACATCATTGGTGGTAAGGTTTTTGCTGCGAAGAGAATAGGAAATGAGTCGCTGGTTTCGAGATATGGCCCGAACGACAAAAGCGGACCCATCGGATGTTCCCCGAATCGACGCGGTTGTGCCGGCAGCGGCGCTACCGGGCGGGGAAGTGGAATTGGCCGGCTCGAACCTTGGCCCTCTGGTGATGCGGCAACCGGTGGCGATGCTCGGTCAGTTGTCGGCGTCGGTTCTGCTGAGCCGCAGCAAGCGTCTAAAGCTGCGGATTCCCGAGGAAGCAGAGAGCGGCCCGCTGCAGATTTTGCAGAACGGAGCGCAGAGCAACTCCGTCAAGATGCTTGTCGCTGGAATGATCGCGACCGATGTGCATATCGTCGCAAATCCCGCGGTAGACAGCGAGGGCAACATCTACGCTACCCTTTCCGGGCCCCGCGGCCAGAGCACGCCGGTTTCTGTATATCGCATTGCTTCGGATGGGGAGTTGCGGCCATTTGTTACCGGCATCATGAACGCGACGGGGCTGGCACTCGATCCTGAAGGATTTCTCTACGTCTCATCGCGCAATGACGGGACAGTATTTCGAGTGTCGCCGAATGGCATTTACACGCAGTTTGCCGAGGGCATGGGGATCGCCACAGGGATTGCTTTTGACGGAGACCAGAATCTCTATGTTGGTGATCGCAGCGGCACGATTTTCAAGATTGCTCCTGATCGACAGATCTTTGTTTTTGCCACTCTCGAGCCGAGCGTGGCGGCATATCATCTTGCGTTTGACCGTGATGGAACTCTTTACGTGACCGGACCGACGACATCGAGCTACGATTGCGTTTATGCGATTGACCGCGATGGCAACGCGCGCGTCTTTTATCGCGGATTGGGGCGTCCGCAGGGGCTGGCATTGGATATCGCGGGCAACCTGTATGTCGCAGCATCGTGGCATGGGCGGCGCGGCGTAGTGCGCATCACGCCGTCGGGCGAAGCGTCTCTGGCTATCGCCGGGTCGGGAATTGTGGGACTCGCCTTTGCTCCCGGTGGCGATGTGGTGCTCGCGACCAATACGGCCATGTATCATTTAGCTTTGGGCGTGGAAGGATTGCGCTCCATCTGATTACTGTTTCTGCCCTCCGCACCGCATGAAATGTGAAATCATCGCCATCGGGTCCGAACTGCTGACGCCCTTCCGTCAGGACACGAACTCGCTCTATCTGACAGAACGGCTGAATGCGCTGGGCGTGACGGTTGCGTTCAAGACGATCGTCGGCGACCGCAGAAAAGACCTTACAAATGTGATCAGCACAGCGCTGGGACGAGCCGACATCATTATTACGATGGGCGGCCTTGGGCCGACCGAAGATGACCTGACTCGCGAAGCCTGGGCTGACGCGCTTGGAATCGAGCTGAAGCGAGACGGAGACATTGTCGGGCAACTCTATGTGCGGGCAGCGCAGCGCCGCTGGCATCTCACGGAAAACAATCTGAAGCAGGCTGACGTGCTTGCCGGGGCGACGGTGCTGGAAAATCCGCGGGGCTCTGCGCCGGGGCAGTGGCTGGATACGGTTTTCGGTACGCATCGCAAGCTGGGCATGCTGCTGCCCGGCCCTCCGAGCGAGATCAAGCCGATGTTCGATGAGCAGTGCGTGCCGCGGCTGCGCGAGATTCTGCCGCAGAAGTTTATTGCCACACGCACGCTCAAGGCAGCGATGATCGGAGAATCACATGCCGACGCGCGCATTGCGCCGATCTACACCCGCTATACGGATGTCGAGACGACGATCCTTGCGCATCTTGGCGATATTCAGCTGACGCTCATCTCGACAAAGGCGACGATGGAAGAAGCAGAAGAGCGGGTGAACGAACTCGCTAGCCTGATTGAAGAAGAGCTGGACGATTTGATTTATTCGTCGTCGACTCACGCCGAATCGCTGGAGCAGATTGTTCTTTATTACCTGGAGATGCGCGGAGCAACTCTTTCTGTCGCAGAAAGCTGTACTGGCGGATTGATTGCGGAGCGCCTGACGAGCATCAGCGGCAGTTCGCGCTCGTTCCTTGGCGGAGCGGTTGTGTACAGCAATGAATTGAAGACCGAGTTTGCCGGCGTTCCTGAAGAACTGATCGAGGAGAAAGGCGCGGTGAGCAGGGAAGTAGCGGCTGCATTGGCGGAGGGCATCCGCCGTCGCTGCCGCAGTACCTATGGCATTGGCGTGACCGGAATTGCCGGGCCGGGCGGCGGGACAGAGGAAAAGCCGGTGGGCCTCGTTTACATTTCTCTCAGTGATGGAGTACAGACGGAAGTGGTCGAGAAGAATTTCGCTGGAGACCGCGAGCGCATTCGCTTCTATGCGAGCCAGCAGGCGCTCGACATGATTCGCCGCAGGCTTATGTAGTCAAGGGGCCTGCTAATAGGATTAGCAGGCGCTCGCTGCTAAACTCATAGTCGCATGTCTGTCGTTACCTATCTTGTGATCGCCCTGATTGCCTACCTGCTGGGGTCGATTCCGTTTGGATACGTGCTGGTGCGGCTCTTCCGCAAGGAAGATATTCGGGAACAAGGCAGCGGCAACATCGGAGCGACGAATGTTGTCCGCTCGGGTGCTAAGGGGCTGGGCGCTCTCACATTTCTATTAGACGCGTTGAAGGGCTATGTTGCCGTGGCTGCAGCGGCGTGGGTGTTGGACTTGCATCTATTTCAGCAGGTTTCGGTGCAGAGTGCGACGGCGCTCGCGGCGCTGGTTGCGATCGTCGGCCATATTTTTCCAGTCTGGCTCGGCTACAAGGGCGGCAAGGGCGTGGCCACGGGGTTTGGAGTTTTCGTAGCTGTGGCATGGCTTCCCGCCGTCGCATCACTCTTAGTTTTTATTGTGGTGTTTGCGCTTTCGCGCTATGTTTCGCTGGGGTCGATCCTTGGCGCTGCTGCGTTTCCTGTGTTTGCATTTCTGTTCCCGCACTTTCCTTATGAAGCATCGATGATTGCGGTGATCTTCATCGTTCCGTTGATTCTGATTGTGAAGCATCATCAAAACATTGGCCGCCTGCTTCACGGGACGGAATATCGCTTCGGCAAAACGAAGGCCAGCGCTGCATGAGCCGAATTGCAGTGATGGGCAGCGGCGCGTGGGGCACCGCGATGGCGCTGAGTCTTGCCAGCCGCGGCGGCCATGATCTGACCCTCTGGTCGCACTCGCCTGAAGTGAGCGAGACAATTACGGAGCGCGGCGAGAACGTCGCGTTTCTTCCCGGATTTTCCATTCCAAAGAGTATTCGCACGACTTCGAGCATTGAAGAAGCGCTGCGCGATGTGGAGATCGTAGTAAGCGTGATGCCGTCGCATCATGTTCGTGCCAGCTATGAGCAATTCGCGCCATTTCTGCATTCTGGCCAGTTGCTGGTCAGCGGAACCAAAGGCATTGAGGACGAGACCCTGCTCCGTATGAGCGAGCTGATTGCCGATGTCCTCGGCAAATTCGGCCTCAGCTTGCCGGTTGGCGTGCTCAGTGGGCCTTCGTTTGCGCAGGAAGTTGCTGCCGGGGCGCCGACTGCGATTACGATTGCCTCTTCGGATTCTGAACTTGCCGTGCGGGTCCAGCGAGAATTCGGCAGCCAGTCGCTGCGACTCTATACGAATGACGATGTTGTTGGCGTTGAGCTAGGTGGCGCGCTTAAGAATGTTATTGCAATTGCCGCGGGGATCGTTTCCGGACTTGCGCTTGGACACAACAGCGCAGCTGCGCTAATTACACGCGGCATTGCAGAGACAACGCGCCTCGCCGTTGCCTGCGGAGGCCGCAGTGAGACGCTCGCCGGGCTTTCGGGAATTGGTGATCTGGTGCTGACCTGTACCGGCTCTCTTTCACGTAATCGGACGGTCGGCATTGAGCTGGGTAAGGGTCGCAGTCTAGTGGAGATTCTTGCAGGGCTGCACGGAAAGGTTGCAGAGGGTGTGCGGACGACGTCTGCTGCTCTGGGCCTTGCACGACGTCATCATGTCGAGATGCCAATTACCGAGCAGGTAGCCGCGATTCTCGATGAGGAGAGGTCGCCGCTGGAGGCGATGCGCGAGTTGATGTCGCGTCCGGGCCGCGACGAGTAGCTTGTTACACTCAAAACAGCATGATTCAAACGCTGTTTGGCAGCCTGAACGAACCAGAAAAGAAGAGCATATTCGACCGCATGAAGGACGCTGTCTCGCGCACGCGCGACAGCCTGGGCGAGCGGATCGAGAGCGTCATTGCGCTCACGCGCGAGGTCGACGAGTCGGCGCTTGAAGATCTGGAGATGAGCCTGATCGCCTCCGATCTGGGCGTGACGACGACCGCTGAGATCATCGATGCATTGCGCGAGCGGGCGAAGCGCAAGCAGATTCGCGATGGCGCGGAACTGCGCGATCTCTTGAAGGAACAGATCAAGAATATTCTCGATGAGCAGCAGAAGCCCGTACGTATTGTTGTTACGCCGCCTGAAGTCATCATGATGGTCGGCGTCAACGGCACAGGCAAAACCACGACCACCGGCAAGCTGGCCGCCTATTACCGCGCGCAGGGCAAGAGTGTGTTGATGTGCGCGGCAGATACCTTTCGGGCTGCTGCCATCGAGCAGCTCGAGATCTGGGGGCAGCGGAGCGGCGTCGAGATCATCAAGACGCGGCAGGGCGGCGATCCTTCGGCAGCGCTCTTCGACGCGCTGCACGCGGCGAAGGCGCGGAGCAACGACGTGCTGATTGTCGATACTGCTGGTCGTTTGCACACCAAGAACAGCCTGATGGCCGAACTCGACAAGATGCGTCGCACAACGCAGCGCATTATTCCCGACGCGCCGCATGAGGTATTGCTGGTGATGGATGCCACGACCGGGCAGAACGGTCTGCAGCAGGCGCGCTTGTTCACCGAGTCGGCTGGCGTTACCGGCATTGTGCTCACCAAGCTCGATGGCACGGCGAAGGGCGGAATTGCTGTCGCGATTGCGCGCGAGCTGAAT
>DATGAD010000421.1:0-11627 GCA_035313725.1 Alloacidobacterium sp.
AACGAGGACAGGGTCAGCAGCAGCCGAGGCAGGTAATGGCGACGATTGATCAAGCTGATATTCGCGGGTCGAAACCGCATAATCATGATCCGTCGGGAGCTGCCTCTGACTAACCACGCGAGTCCGGCATAGCCTGTCGCATACTTCCGCCGAGGATTCTCCTTCGTGCTTGCCCCGGCTGCGGCTGACCCTGTCCTCGAATTGAATTGCCTGGTTCAACGTTTTTTCTTTTTCCCTATTTGGAAGGTTTTTAGTTTTGTCTTTTCATGCAGCAATGGGTTGTCGACAACTTGCCTCAGCCTTGATCGCGATGGCCCAGATAAAGCCCAGCAACTCTCGTGCGACTGCAGTCATGATCTTCCTCTGATCCTTGCCTGCCATGCTCAGCTTCATGTAGCGCTTATGCAGGCGATTCTGCGCCTTCCATGCGATCTCGATGATTGCTGGCGGAATACCTTCGTGTCGCTTGCGCAGCTTTTCCCCGACGCGAGGCAGGTGTCGATAGCACCAGGCCGATTCCACCACGATGCGTCTGAGGTGCGCATTACCGGCCTTGGTGATGCCGCCTCTTCGAACGCGGTTGCCGCTGGAATCTTCGCTGGGAAATACGCCGCAATAACCCATCAGCTTGCGTGCGCTCTGGAAGCGGGAGGAGATGTTGCCCAACTCCGATGCGATCGTGACTGCCGAGATATGCGCTACACCGCGCAAAGCCTGCAGACCCCGAATTACGTCCTGCATGGGTTGCGGTGCCAGCTTTACCACTTCGAGAATGGCTTCCTCCAACCGCTTCACCCGTGCGCTCATGTGCTCGACTTCGTTCATACAATCCAGACGCGTGACTTCCTGCGCCGGCTGCGTATAGCGGACCTGCGCCAGCCACCTCATGTAACGCTCTGTCCACGCCTTCAGTCCCAGAGGTGGACGTTGACCCGTGCGCAGCAGAAACTTGGTTAAACGATGCCGCGCACGCAACTGATCCTGCTTGGCTGCCTCCCGTTGCCGGACAAGGTCGCGCAACGCCTCTGAATCTTCATCGGGAACCCACACTGCCGTCAGATCTCCGCAGCGATGACTGCGCGCCAGCTTCAACGCGTCCCGCCGGTCCGTCTTCACCCGATCTCCCGGCTTCTTCGGTACCAGCGTCGGTGCTATCACCGCGCAGTCGACACCCAACTGGGTCAGCTGCCAGTACAGTACGAATCCTGTTGGCCCCGCTTCGTAGCAGGCGCGCAGCTGCTCAGGCGTACCAAGCTTCCTGATGAACTTACGGATCGAATCTTCGCGGTTGGCAATCGTCCCCAGGCTGCGTACCTCGCCATCCCGTTCCGCTATTGCAACTGCGATCGTCTCAGCATGGACATCCATGCCCAAAAATCGTAACTTCTCTCTCATGACCGGCTCCTCCGCTTGTGGCTCTGGACTAGAGTTCGTCAAACAAACTCAGCCTAACCCACGACTAGCGCAGCGGGCCGGTCACTACATAATGACTAACTCGAAGAACGGATGAACGCCGGAACGGCATCCCAAGAGCTTTCTCGCAATGCTTGCCTCGCCTCAGTTTTGAACCTACTCAGGGTGTCTATGAGATGCGTTCTAAAGCGAAGCAAAGTGAGCGAACTGGAGACCTGCTACCAGACCAGTGTTGTAATTGAATCGGGTGGAAGTGAAATCGCGAAGGACTGTTCGCGGAGCGCGCATTGGACCGTCTGCTCGCGGCCCGTGTTTGTGAGAATGAGCGCCACGCCGCCGTCCGGGTTCTGGACGGCTACGTGATCGACATCCTTTAGTTCTCCGGAAGACGCAAAGACCTGCGCTCCGCGCTGGATGACCTTCGAGTAGTGAGCGAAGGCCCAGAATTGTCCACTGCGCGTGATCTCGCGTGTCTGCGAATTGACGGTGACGACCCCTCCGCAGGTGAAGGGGCCGATATTGGGCTTGCCGTTCTCGTCGAGCACGAGGTTCCAACTCACAATGCATCTGGCCCAATTGCGCAGGATTCCGGTAAATGTGCTCGACCATTTTGCCCAGTCGGTAGCGTAGTCGGGCGCTTTGATATCCGGACCACCCTCGGTCCAATATGCGTTCTTCTCAGGGAACATGTCATGCACACGCGTCATGGCGGATGGCTCACCGACGTATCCGTGCCATGCAATTCCATCGACATACTTGTAGACGTCGGGATCGCTGAGTTCATCGACTGCGCGTCCCCAAAGACTGTAATTGTGATCGAGGATCCAGATCTTCGTATCGGGTGAGGCCTTTTGCAGTGCGGGGCCGAGATGGTCCTTCACAAATTCCATCTCATATTCTTGTCCCCACAACGCCTGGGGCATGCGGCCATCCTGATCCGCGTCCACTTCATTTTGAACAGTGACCGCGCTGATTTTGACGCCATCAACAGCATAGCCCTGAAGAAACTTTACGAAGTACTGGGCATAGGCGTCGAAATAATGTTTACGCATCGATCCGCCGAGCAGGGAGTTCCCCGCCTTCATCCAGCCGGGAGGACTCCAGGGAGAGGAGAAGTAAAACAACTCGGGGTTCGTTTGCTGGGCCTCATGGAGCAGCGGAAGGATGTACTTTTTGTCGTGATCGATGCTGAAGTGGGTGAGTTCGGGATCGGGTGACTCGGTGTCGTCATAGCTATAGGCGCTTAGGGAATAATCACTCGCTCCTATAGTCGTACGAGCGACAGACAGTCGCAGACCGGATGGGCCAAAGCATTCGTCGAGGATGCTTTTTCGTTTGCCCGCGTCGAGTTGTTCGAGCAGGTAGCAGGAGGCATCGGTGAGCGCCGCACCGAAGCCCAGCACCTGCTGATACCGCTGTTCGGGATCGAGGCGGACGCTCATGGGAGACGTGGGAGTACCCGTACGCCATACGGGCGCCTCGATCGGAACGTATCGTTGCTCGCCCACAGTGCGCCATGCTTTGAAAGGACCGGCCTCGGGTGCGGCCCATGCGGTCAATGGACGGGAAGCGGTGGATGAGGCGGCAAGGGCTGCAAGCTTGAGGAAAGTGCGGCGATTCGCGTTATCCATAATTGATCAATCGATTGGAACTGGATCAGGTTTCCTGCCCTATTTGTGTGCAAGGCAAAGGTTTGTCTTGAAGCTACACGAAAAAGAATTCGCTTGACAATCGTATTCTCGAATTGATTTGATCGACAACGCTCCATAGTGTGGGGGCGTACTGTGTCCTTAAACAAACGGTTGTCTTTACTTTGTTTAAAGGAACTTTTTGGCGGTTGAGTTTTATGCGGCAGATACATCTCCGCGCAGTAAGGGGCAAGGACAATCTGCAGTCCTGCCTCACTGCAACGGAAACAGTTGCGAATTGCTGGCCGCAGTGACAAATGGGGTTCAACAGCACATAGAACCGTCGCGTTCCCGGTGAAACGGAGACGAGGCGCAAGCAGATGGAATATTTCAGGAGGCAAGTATGTGGAAGTTTATTCGCGGTAGCCTCGTAATCGCCTTGACGTTGTCAGGCATAGCGGGCTTTGCGCAGAACACCAATTCCGGCGACATTCGCGGTACCGTCACCGATGCTACAGGAGCAGTGATTCCAGGCGTCACCGTCAAGGTCGAGGACGTTGACAAGGGTGTTACCCGCATCTTTACGAGCGATGATGCAGGTTTGTATGACACGGGCCCGATTGTGCCTGATCGTTACCTGCTTACCTTCACAAGAGATGGTTTCCAAACGTATGTGCGCGGGCCCATCACCCTCGCGATAGGTATCCAGCCAGTCAATGTTCAGTTGACGGTGGGATCTGCAACGCAGGAAGTAGTGGTGAAGACAGATGTCCCGCTGCTGACTACGGAATCGGGCGCCCAGGAGGGTACTCTTTCCTCGCACACCATGGCGCAGTTGCCGCAGGTAGGCGCAGATTGGCAGAACTTTGTCATCCTGCTGCCCGGAGCATCCGGCGCGCCTGAGAATTCCAGCACCTTCAACGCAGGTCAAATCGCATCCATTAACGGCAATCTGCCGTATGCAAACGTACTGGCCGATGGCGCTACCACCACGCTGCCAATGAGCCAGAATTCCGACGTTACCGTCTTTGAGACCACTTCAGAGGTTAAAGTCAGCACTAGCGCCTTCTCGGCGCAATATGGTATCGGCAGCATCATCTACAACCAGATCACCAAGGGCGGCACCAACCAGTTTCATGGCGCCGGCTACGAATATTTCCAGAACGATGCGCTGAATGCCGCGCCCTACAATTTTGGTGCACACCCAGATCCAACGGTTCCTGTTTTGCGTTATAACAACTTCGGCTTCGCAGTCGGAGGCCCGATCCTGCGCAACAAGATGTTCTTCTACTTCGACTACGACAAAACCATCAATAACGGGGGAGCATCCACGGCGTTCAACACTATGCCGGTCGATGCCCTGAAGAATGGAGACTTTACAGGTGCAGGCCTGCCCACGCTCTACGATCCAACCACACAAACCACTCAACAAACCGGCAGCTATACTTACACTGGCTCGCAATACCCTGGCGGAGCGCTCACAGTAGCCTGCCCTTGCGTCATACGTAAGTCCTTTGCCGAAGAGAACGGCAACGGCAACGTACTTCCTGCCGGCATGATTAGTTCTGTTGCCAAAGCCATTCAGGGATATTTCCCCGAGCCGAATACTGCCGGGCAGGTAACCTCCGGAGTGGCGATAAACAATTTCGTCTCCAGCACCCCAAGTAAAAACCCATCTACCAAGTATTTTGGCCGTTTGGACTATGACATTACACCTTCCAACCGGCTTACCGTCTCCGAGACAAATTCCGATAACCCTGGCTACTCTTTTGGTAATGGTTTCTGCCCAATTAACTGCCAAAGCCAAGACGTGAGCCGCGACAATGCACAGGTGTCGGATGTTTGGACCTTCAGTCCAAGCTTCATCAATGAAGCTCGTTTTGGCTTTACCGATCAGTTGAACTTTTTTAGTCCTCCTACGCTCAATCAGGGCTTCCCTGCAAAACTGGGGTGGCAATTTGCTAAAGCTGACAACTTCCCGAATGTGGGCATCAGCAACTTCTATGGTCTTGGGTCAGCCTCAAACGCGGTCTATAAAGAGTTCGTTTTCGATCCATCCGACGTGGTCACGCTGATCCGCGGCAGGCATGTTCTGCACTTCGGGGGCGAGTTCCTGATCAATCGGGCAGATTCCACGGCTTGGGGCAACATAAACGCTGGAAGCGTGAACTATAACGGCTATTACACCTCAGCCGGCGGTCAGGCCACAGCTGCTTATGACGGCCAATCCTATGCAGATTTCCTGCTTGGGCAAACGAATACCTGGAGCGCAGGGGTGACCCCTGAATTTGGCGGAAGATGGAAGAGCCCGCAACTGTTCGTTCAGGACGATATCAAGTTACGTCCGAATCTGACCGTCAACCTGGGAATGCGCTACGAGATAGAAACAGGCTGGTCAGAGGTAAAGGGCAATATGGCGGCATTCGATCCCGCCGTAGTTAACCCTGCGGACAACTCCCTTGGCGCAATGTGGTACGGCTTTAGCAAGGCGCATGGCCGCACGACCCTGCAGGCGCCCAACTACAATATCTGGCTGCCTCGAGTCGGGGTCAGTTGGCAGGCCATGCCGAACACTGTCATTCGCGGTGGCTTCGGCATTTATGCGGCTAGCTGGAGTGAGGATACGTACGGCGGCGGAATGGGCGGCGCCTTCGGCAGCAGCGGCAGCTATAACGACACGACCAATGGCTTTTGCCCGATTGTGCAACTCGATGCCGATGGAAGCACTCCCGATACCACCAACCCAGGTTGCGGTACAGGCGCCAACAACTCGGCCACCGTTAACGGGAGATATCTCACTGCTCCGACTACCGCTGATGCGTTCAATGGTCAGAGCCCTACTTACAATCAGTACCACACGCCTGTTCCTACCAACTACCAGTGGAATGTGGCCGTACAGCGGGCGATTGGGACAGACATGGTCGCGGAGTTAGACTATGTCGGTAACCACGGGAAGAACCTGAATTTCCCGGTGGATATCAACCAGGTGCCCGAGAGTAAACTCGGTCCGAACGATCTGGCTGACAAACCATATCCGCTGTTTAACTCCCTCGGCGGAAGCACCAACAATGCCATATCGAACTACAACGCTTTGCAGGCCCAGATCACGAAGCGCATGACCTACGGGCTTCAGTTCAACGTCAACTACACATGGTCCCACTTCCTCGATGATCAGGACTCTTCCGGATGGGGCAGCCGCGGCGGTTGGCAGAACTACCAGAATGCATTCAATACTGCAGACAACTACAGCAATTCTAACTTCGATATTCGGAGTATGTTCAAGGGGCAGGCGGTCTACGAACTACCGATCGGTCACGGGAGGATGTTCCTGAATAACAACCGGGTGCTGGATCTGCTGGTTGGTGGCTGGCAGACTGCGGGCACCTTTGTTGTCCAGGGCGGTAACCCCATGAGCATCACCACCGGGAATAACAATTCCTCTAACAACCAATCCGGGGGCTATACGCAGTATGCGAATCTCGTGGGTGATTATCATTTGTCAGGCGGCACCAAGTCGCGCTTGAACGAGTGGTACAACCTTAATGCGCTGTCGGTTCCGGCTCCATTCACCTATGGCAACTTCCGCAGAAATGTCGTGTATGGTCCGGGACTGAGCGAAATAAACTTTTCCCTGGGCAAGAGCTTCGATATCTGGCGTGAGAGGGGTGTCCAACTGCAGATTCGTGGAGATGCGACGAATGTCGTGAACCATGCCAGCTTCGGGCAACCAGGCAACAACGCTATCGGCCAGGGACAGTCGGCACAGATCACCGGCACGACAATCGGCGGCAGAAACATGCAGCTCTACGGGCGAATTTCGTTTTAGGCCTCCCTGCTTCACTTGAGAGGGACGGCGCAACTGCGTCGTCCCTTTCGTATTCTTGATCAACCAATTCGGTATCCCCGGTATGATGTGATTGTTATGTCCGTCAAGGCTGTTTTGTTCACCCTGCTCTTTTTTGAAGCAGCAGCTCTTTCATCCTTTTGCCAGGCGCCTCCGAGCAAACAAGATCAGATCAATCAGCACAAGCAGCTAGCTCAGCAGTACCTGAGGCAACAGCGTCCTGACCTGGCTATTGCTGAGTTGCAGGCGCTTGTCGCGCTTGAGCCGGAGAATACTGATGCTCAGGGAAATCTTGGTGTATTGCTGTTTTTTCGGGGCGACAATGCAGGCGCTATTCCGCATCTGCGCGCGGCCCTCAAAGCGCAGCCGGATCTGTGGAAGATTCAGGGTTTGCTCGGATTAGCAGAGGGAAAAGCGGGTGATGGTGATGCCAGCCGGCAGGATCTGGAGGCTGCGTTTCCGCATCTCACGGAAGAAAAATTCAAAGCCGAAGTGGGCCGCGCGCTGATGGATAACTATACGGCGACCGGTGATCTTGAGAAAGCCGCGAGTGTCGCATCGACACTACTGGCCGCGCAACCCACCGATAGATCTCTGCTCTATACCTCGTATCGTCTGTATTCCGACCTGGCCGACAGAACGATGCTTACGCTTGCGCTCACAGCTCCCAATAGCGCGCAGATGCATCAGGTGATGGCGCGGGAACTGGCGAGGCATGGAGATGAAGCTCCGGCTATCGCGAATTATCGTGAAGCGATCAAGATCGACCCGAAACTTCCCGGTGCTCACTTCGAACTTGGGAGTCTTTTGTATAACTCAACGGATGAGAATCTAAAGGCGGAAGCGGAAGCTGAGTTCAAGGCGGGGCTGGCTTTGAACCCGAACGATGAGAAGGCGTATGTCATGCTGGGAATGATCTCAGCCAAACGTGGAGATACAAAAGCGGCCTACGATTACTACTCGCGGGCGCTCCAGTTGCAGCCAGATGATGGAGATGCAGCTCTGGAGATGGCTAAGGTTCTCGTTACGATGAATCAGATTGAGAAGGCGCAACAACTGCTGGAGCACGCAATCCAAGTCGATCCTTCAGATTCCGTGGCTCACTATCGGCTCAGTACGCTTTATCGCCGCCAGGGGAAGGCGGAAGAGGCAAATAAAGAAATTGCCGAGTATAAGAAATATAAAGAGATGAAGGATCAGCTGCAGAAAGTGTTTCATGACATGCGTGTCGAGTCTGGCCAGCAAAATTCCGATGACGCAGATCTGCCTAAGTAAACGCACTGTCTTTTCTGCCGCCGTCCTTTCGCTCGCGCTGATGCTGTTATTGCAGGAGCGCATATTTTGCCAGGCCACTCAAAAGACGTCGCATCCGGCGTCGACCTCTGGTGCCGCATCGGCAGATATTCCCCAGCTTGTTGACATCACCGCTTCGGCTGGCATCCATTTCGATCACCTCTCTACTCCTGAAGCGAGATACATCGTCGAGTCGATGAGCGGAGGCGTTGCGCTGATCGACTACGACCGTGACGGCTATCCCGATATCTACTTTACGAATGCGCAGAATGTGGAGATGGCGCTCGCGGGCAAGAAGGCAAAGAGCGCACTATACCATAACAACCGCGACGGCACCTTTACTGACGTAACGGACAAGAGCGGCGTTGGTTATCCGTGCTGGGCGATGGGCGCCGCTGTTGGCGACTATAACAACGACGGCTGGCCTGATCTGCTGGTCACTTGCTTCGGCGGCGTGGTGATGTATCGCAATAATGGCGACGGCACTTTTACCGACGTCACAAAACAGGCGGGCCTTGGAGGCGATACGGCCTGGGCCACGGGAGCATCATTTGGCGACTACGATGGCGACGGCTGGGCCGATCTCTTCGTCGCTCATTATGTCGATTTTCATCTCGATGATCTTCCGACCTTTGGCTCGCGGAAAACATGCCAATACCATAACGTCGCTGTGCAGTGCGGTCCGCGAGGTTTGAAAGGTTTCCGCGACAATCTGTATCACAACAATGGCGATGGGACCTTTACCGAAGTTTCGAAAGAGGCAGGCGTGGATGACGCACAAGGCTTCTTCGGATTGACGGCTGTGTGGTCGGACCTGAATGGCGACGGACGCCCCGATCTATTTGTGGCAAATGATGGCGAACCTAACTATCTATATAAGAATGACGGTAGCGGCCGCTTCACAAACGTGGCCTATCAGGCGGGAGTGGCTGTAAACGAAGATGGGGCCGAGCAGGCGAACATGGGAGTTGCACTCGGCGACTATTTGCACACCGGCCGCTTCTCAATAGGGATCACTCATTTCAGCGAAGAGTATGCGGCTCTCTATCGCAACGACGGCGATCTGAATTTCACTGATGTTTCCCATGCTGCGGGAATTGCGCAAGGCACGACTTCCTATGTCGGCTGGGGAGACGCGTTTTTTGACCTAGACAACGACGGCTGGCCCGACTTTTTTATGGTGAACGGGCATGTCTACCCACAGGTGAATGTCGCGGGAATCGGCACGAAATATCGCGAGCCGAAACTGCTCTTTCTGAACGAGCACAATGGGAACTTTCGGAATATCAGCCAGGATGCCGGGCCCGCGATTCAGATTCCACAGGTGAGCCGCGGACTTGCAGTCGGGGATCTCTTCAATGATGGGCGCCTTGAACTTGTTGTGGAGAACCTTGAAGGTGGACCAATGATTCTTCGCCCCGAGGGCGGTCCGCGCAATCACTGGATCAGCTTTGCTCTGCTGGGCACGAAAAGCAATCGCCTTGCTTTGAATGCGCGTGTTCGTGTGACTGCTGGTGAGCTTGTCGAGGAGGACGAAGTGCGCAGTGGTGGGAGCTATCTGTCGCAAAACGATCTTCGCTTGCACTTCGGCCTGGGCAAGCACGAACGTGTCGACAAAGTCGAAATTTTCTGGCCGTCGGGAACAAAGGAAGTACTCTCGCAGGTGGCACCCGACCCTTTTACTCATTGAAAGAGGGGCAAGGTATTGTCGGCTCCCAGCCTGCCGGTGCTTGTGCCGTGCCTCATCGTTGACGATCGCCGAATTCTATGAGGCATGGCCGAGTTCAGCGTGGACTGAGTCTTCGTCGGCCTGTATCATCGGGCTTCCGGACAAATGGAACTGCCACGGGGTAACTCGACTCTTCAAGCCAGGATTGTTCTTTGCGTGGGTCTTGTCGCGCTGCTCTATGCCGCGATGAAATGGAGCAAGGCGGCCTATTCAGAGACGATTCCCCAGAGCGCTACAGCCTACGAACGCAAGAGCGAAACCGACCGCAGCAAGTATGTGGGAGATGCCGCTTGCCTCTCATGTCATCAAAGCCAGAGCCTGTCGTATCTGCACACCTCGCATCATCTAACGTCGCAGGTTGCAAACAAGGACTCGATACTCGGGTCTTTTCAGGACGGATCGAATGTCCTGATGATCGTCGATCCGGCTAAGGCGACAGCTCAACCCGGCCTATTCTTCAAGATGGAGAAGAAGGATGGTGACTACTATGAAACTGCTGCAACAGGCTTCGGTACGGATCTAACGACGCGTACGGAGAAGATCGATCTCATTACCGGCTCTGGCGTGCGAGGCGTTACCTACCTCTACTGGCAGGGAGACAAGCTGTATGAACTGCCGGTGAGTTACTGGAGGGACGGGCGGCAGTGGATCAATAGCCCTGGGTACGAGAACGGCTCGGCGAATTTTTCGCGGCCCGTGAATCCAGGCTGCCTGGAGTGCCACGCGACCTATATCAAAGCGCTCTCGTCCGATCCTTTGACAAACTCTTATGACAAAGACAGCCTGGTAACGGGAATTTCCTGCGAGACTTGCCACGGCCCCGGCGCGGATCATGTTGCGAAACATAAAGCAGCCTCGGCCGCGATAGTAGACGAGGCGATACTCAATCCGGCTAAGTTCTCCCGCGACCGGCAAGTGGATCTGTGCGCGTTATGTCACAACGGCATTCAGCGGGAGGCATTGGCACCGGCATTTTCTTACGTGCCGGGGCGGCCTTTGAGCGATTATTTCAAGCCGATCCCGTCGGACACAGCGGAGCATCCTGACGTGCACGGCAATCAAGTCGGTTTGCTGCAAAGGAGCCGTTGCTATCGCTCCTCCGAGACCATGACTTGCTCCACCTGTCACGATGTACACGCGGCTGAACGTCCCGCAGCGTCATATTCCGAGCGATGCCTTACCTGTCACAAGTGGCAAAGCTGCGGTGTTGCAAAACGAATTGGCCCAAAAATCAAGTCAAACTGCATCGATTGCCACATGCCGGTGGAGCCGACGAATGTTATCGTTTCCGAAACTGGCGGCAAAGAGGTGCGGGCAACGATGCGAAACCATTGGATCAAAGTCTATCCAGATGCGCGTATGCACTGAACAAGGAAAAGTGGCAATCAATCGCTGCTTTCCACGAGGGAAAAGCGAGCTTTCGTCGCAGCTGGCTTTTTGCTGGACTGCTGACGACTCCTTCTGTTTTCATTTATGGGTAGGGGGTGAGCCGATGCAAAGCCTCTATCCCATGCAGCGTATACAGCGAAAGGTTCTCGCGGCCTTGATCGTCGGTTTCATGTATTGCGCAGGCACGGCCGCTCAGTCCACCAAGCCACCAACGCCACCTCTTAATCTGCCCGATCCAACTCCTCGGCCACCAGATCTGGACAAAAAATACGGAACTGATTCAGCAGAACTAGCACGCCAGGAGCAGTTAGCCGCGGCCAAGGCTGCTCAA
>DATGAD010000422.1:0-2346 GCA_035313725.1 Alloacidobacterium sp.
AGGACGACATCAGGCGCGTGTACGTTGGCGGTGAATTGCTGGTTGAGGATGGCAAGACTCTGAAGCAGGATTTCGACAAGGTTCAGAGCGAAGTCGATCAGAGAGTGGCGGCCTCTGTGAAATGAGTTGTTCGACTAAGCCTGTGCGCTGCAAACGTAATCGCAGACCAGCACAGTCCGGTCATCGTCCTGAGATGGAGACCAGTCTTTTATTCGCACAAGGATCAGGTCAGCGACCTCATCGGGTGTCAGCTTCGCGCTCTCCTGCAACAGAGCATTGAGGCGCTCATACCCAAACTGCTCATGGCTTGCGTCCTCAGCCTCGACAATTCCATCGGTGTAAAGAAGGAGTCGGTCTCCCGCCTTCAGCTGCTGCGTCGTCGAGGTATAGGTAGCAGATGAAAACAGCGCCAGCATCAGGCCGTTTTCCTCAATAGATGCCACCTTGCCGTCTCGCAGCAGAAGCAGCGGGAGATGCGCGGCAGCAGCATAGCGCAGCTCTCCGGAATGCGCGTCAAGATGCGCATAGGCTGCCGTGACAAACTGGCTCTGCGTATTTCCGCAAAGAGTCGCATTCATGCCTGCCAGCAGCTTCTCCGGCTGAGCCGCATCTTCCCGTTGCGAATTGGCGGCCAGCTTTACCATTGAGGCGATCAACGCCGCCGGCACGCCATGTCCGGAAACGTCCGCGATCAGCAAACCTGCCTTTCCACCCTGAGCAACAAGAAAATCGTAGAAGTCTCCCGCGACCGAAGTCATCGGAACATATCTAGCCGCAACCCGGAAGTGAGGCGACGCGGGAAATGCCGGCGGCAGAATCGAGAGCTGAATACGCTTTGCAATCTCGAGTTCCTTCTGAAGCGCGTTGAATTGGTGGTCGCGTTCGACCATACGTCGGGCAGCAGCGTACCCCAAACAGCAAAGGAAGATGCCGAACCCGAAAGGCTCCGACTTGTAGCCTAGTAAGCCTCCGAAGTTATTCCAGAGAGCAAATGCGATAAAGATGAGCAGGCCATTTCGGATAATGACAAAGTCTTTATCTCGTATCGGGCTGCGGAGTGACTCGACAACCAGCGCCAGGAGCGCGCAAATCACAATAGCGTTGTTCAATTTCTGCAGAGGGTCGAGAGGAGCGCCAAACGCGGCCGCTACAATGACGCAACAGAGAATGACGATAGAAACATACGTCACATATTTTCCGAACTTGCCGAGAAAGCCAGTCGCTCGAAAAAAGAAGAATGCCGGAATTGCCACCAGGTAATTGACGATAGCCTTCAGGCGCTCGAAGAATTCCGATTGTGGAATCGTCATCGCCAGCAGTTCCGACCTCATCCAAAGCCTTTGCCCATAGAAGATGGCAAAGACGGCCAGCCAGAACAGCAGTGCATCAAAGCGCCTGCGGATGACAAGAAACGCCACAATTACCAGGCCGACCGTCGTGAAGGCCGAGCCCAGGAACAAAAAAATTTCGTCGCGATGAAAAACGCGCAAAACCTGCGAAGCTGTTAGTTCAGAATCGAGCAGAACCATGGCCTGAAATGGTACTCTGCGGCTGTTGCAATCGTATAGAGACAGGGAAAACGGTAACATGGGGTTTGTGAGTTGCGGCGGGTCTCGATGAAAAAGCTTCTCGCGCTCTTCGTGCTGTATGCCTCATGCGCTTTGGCGCAGGTTAACAGCGGCGAGTTGCGGCTTCGTGTGCTTGACTCTTCGGGAGCGGGGCTCAAGGCCGTCGTGCAGTTGACGAGCTCCGGAAGCGGCTACAGCAATACATTTACGACGGATGCGGCGGGCGCGTCCAGTGTGCAGCGGCTGGCTTACGGCATCTACCTTGTCAATATCGAGTACCAGGGCTTCGCGCCTTTTTCACAGCAAGTCGAAGTGCATTCCGCGATACCTGTCGAGGTTACGGTTCAGCTTCGCGTAGCGCCCGTCAATGCAAACGTCACAGTGAATGACGCGGCCACTCTGATTGATCCAGACCGCCCAGGTTCAATCATGCAGATCGGCAGCAAACAGATTGAGCAGAGGCTGGCCTCGCTGCCCGGCCGCTCTGTACAGGACCTCGTCAATACCCAGCCCGGATGGTTTTATGAAGGCAATGCCGTGCTCCATCCGCGCGGCTCCGAATACCAGACGCAATTCGTCATCGACGGGATTCCGCTCACCGACAATCGCTCACCCGGTTTCGGGCCGGAGATTGAAGCGGATTCAGTGGATTCGATGAACATCTATACGGCAGGTATCCCCGCTGAGTACGGCCGCAAGATGGGCGGCATTGTCGAATTGAACACGAAGCGGGAAACCGACCAGGGACTACACGGCCAGGTGATCTTCTCGGGCGGCA
>DATGAD010000423.1:0-8168 GCA_035313725.1 Alloacidobacterium sp.
GCCATGGCCCAGGCGATGCCTTGATATCCGTTGGGATCGCGACCATCGAGTTCGTACTTGTCATTGAGGATGACGGCGTATTCATAAGCGCGTGCAGCGTTGGGCGACCATTCAAGAATCTTCTTCGCCCAGTACATGCGCAGATAGTTGTGCATCCATCCGTACTTGACCATTTGCAACTGCGCGGCGTTCCATAGCTCGTCGTAGGTTTTGGCCTGTTCGAGTTGTTCGAGCGTGTATTCGGGATTGCGCTTATCGCGTGCGTGCTCGCGCAGCGTTTTCTGCGCCCATTCCGGCGCGCATTCGAAGGTGTCGTAATTGGGAACGTACTTCACGAAGTTAACGGAGATTTCGCGCCATCCGATCAGTTCATTAATGTAGGAGTCGTATGCGGACTGAGTTGCTTTGCCTTCGTCGACGGCTTTCTGCGCGGCGAGCGCAACGGTGATGGGGCTGATGTGGCCGAAGTGCAGGTACGGAGACATTCGGCTGGTGCCATCCCATTCGGGATGATTGCGCTTCGTCGCGTATGCGTGCAGATGATTGTTCGCGAAGTCTTTGAGGCGCTTGAGTGCGGCGTGCGTGCCGCCGGTGAAGGTGTCGACGGGCGTGACGCTGCGGTCGAAATCCTTCCAGCCTTTTGTCACGTCAGTGCGAACGTCGAACGATTTGAAATGTGCTGCGCGTTTCCACTCGTGTCTCGCTCTTGTCTTTGGCTGATGCACAAGATATTTCGGCAACTCGGCGTAGAGCTTTGGCTTCATGATATGGAGCGCGTACTGATGCTTGGGAAAGAGCTTGGATGGGACGACTACATCGGCATCGACGGTGAGGAAGGGCAACTGCAGGCGCTTGGCGAGGACGCGACGCCATCGTTCTGGCTCGCGACAGGGATTTTCGTCGCCGACTAACAGAGCGGCGCCAACTTCGTGCAGCAGCTTTTCCAACTGATTGTCTGGCGGTCGCCGGACGATGAATGCCACGTTGCTCTCAGCGAGGTCTTCTTCGATGTCCGGCAGCCCCTGGTTGAGGAAGACGTAGTGGCGGAGGTTTGCGTGCGGAAAATTTGAGATGGCGGAAAAGAATGCGATGACTGGAAGGTCAAGTTCGTTGCCGAGGGCGATGGCGAGATCGAGTGCCGGATTGTCGATGCCACGCTGCGCACGCTGCATCCAGTAGACGACGCATTTGCCGTCTTTGAGCGGTTCTCCGGCGCGGCGAATGGTAATGCGCGGATTGTCGGCATAGGGTTTAAACAGTGTGGATAGTTCGGCTGAATCGGTCATGCTTCTGCTGATGGTAGATGCTCTTTGCTGCCGATGATCATCGATATGAAATCGAGTTTGACGGAATCGCAAACGATAAACGGCGGCCCTGAGGCCGCCGCTCTTGTAAAAACAGAACTTCGCTTACCAGAGCCCCCAGGCGCGGCTGATGTAGTCGGTCATCGACATGGTGATGAGGACGATGAAGGTAAAGAATCCTGCGGCGACGGTCAGCTTTGTTAGTCGCGAGCTGTATTTGACGTGCATGAAGAAGAGTATGACCAGCACTGCCTTGATGCAGGCAATGGCTAGAGCGACCACTGCATTGAAGACGTACATCTCCACATAGGAAGCAGCCACCGTAAGTCCAGTGAAAAACAGAAGCGCCCCAAAAATTACACCATAGACCTTCGGACCGACGATGTGTTCCGAGTGGTGTGTCGGTTCCGTATCGAGTACTTCGTTGACTTTATGTTCAGACATCGATTTTCAATTCCTCACTGGTGGCGGCTGATCAGGTAAAGCAATGGGAACAGGAATATCCAGACAATATCGACAAAGTGCCAGTACAGGCCGAAGTTCTCTATCGTCGTCATGTGGCCTGTGGTGTAAGCGCCGGCCCACGCTCGAACTACCAGAATCAACAGGATCGAGACACCGATGATCATGTGCAGTGCGTGCATACCGGTCATGGCGAAGTAAAGCGAGAAGTAGACCTGAGTTTTTTCCGCCATGTCCAAAGGCAGCGGCGGCTCTTCTTTATATTTAACCGAGGGGTGGGTGAAATCCTGCACGCTGAAGTTCAGCCCGGGAACGTGATGCTTCTCCCACTTTTCGTGATACTCGTCTGCTTTGATTCCGAGAAACACGCAGCCGAGAAAAATCGTGGCGAGCAGCCAGCCTACTAACTCTTTGCGCTTCCTCAACTCGGCTGCGTGGACGCCCATGGCCATGGTGAAGCTGGAGCAGATGAGGACAGCGGTGTTGAGCGTGCCGAGGAAGATGGAGAGCTGATGGCTACCGGCAACGAATGCCGGGTAGTACCAGTTGCGATAGATGAGGTAGGCGGTAAAGAGGCCGCCGAAGAACATGATTTCGGTCAGTAGAAAGAGCCACATGCCGAAGCTCGCGGTTTCGCGCTGCTGCTCCACGGTTGCAAAGTGATGGCGCAGATGCGGCGGATGCGCCTGATGTTCTTCGTGCCCGGGAGTGGGCTGGGTTGCGATCGCTTGACTATCCAACGGTCTGCACCTCGTGTTCCGTCTGGTGTGCCAGCCACTCGTAGTCGTATGCCTCGTGATCCACGATTGGCGTTTCTACGAAGTTTTCCGTCAGCGGCGGGGACTGGATCTGCCACTCAAGCCCCGTGGCCTGCCAGGGATTGCTTCCGGCAATCTTGCCATACTTCAGCGACCATGTCAGGTAGAGGATCGGCAGCAGGTAGCCGACGCCGAGCACGCTCGCGCCCGCGGTCGAGAGCACGTTCAGCACCTGGAACTCCGGCGGATATGCGGCGTAGCGCCGCGGCATGCCCAGATAGCCGACGATGAATTGCGGGAAGAAGGTCAGGTTGAATCCGATGAACGTGGTCAGCGCGGCCAGCTTCGAAAGTCCTTCCGGATACATGCGCCCGGTCATCTTGGGCCACCAGAAGTGAATGCCTGAGAGGAAGGCCATCAGCATGCCGCCGACCATGACGAAGTGGAAGTGCGCGACGATGAAGTAGGTCTCGGTCAGATGGATATCCATGCCGAGCGAGCCGAGGAAGACTCCGGTAAGGCCGCCGATGGTGAAGAGTCCCATGAAGCCGAAGGCGTAGAGCATCGGCGTCTCAAAGGTGATGGAGCCTTTGTAGAGGGTCGCAGCCCAGTTGAAGATTTTAATGGCTGAGGGCACCGCGACGAGCATCGTCAGCAGCGAGAACACCAGCGCGGAGTAGTTCGAGACGCCCATGATGAACATGTGGTGCGCCCAGACGAAGAAGCCAAAGACCGCGATGGCAACCGACGAGAAAGCGACGGCGGTGTAACCGAAGACCCGCTTGCGCGAGAAGGTGCTAATGACTTCGGAGATGACACCCATGCCGGGAAGAATCATGATGTAGACGGCCGGGTGCGAGTAGAACCAGAACAAATGCTGGAAGAGGAGCGGATCGCCACCCTTGGCCGGATCGAAGACGCCGATGCCGATGGCGCGCTCAAGAATGACAAGCACCAGCGTGATGGCCAGCACTGGAGTACCCAGAACCATCAGGATCGAAGCCGCATAGTTTGACCAGCAGAACAGCGGCAGGCGGAACCATGTCATACCGGGCGCGCGCATGCGGTGGATGGTAACGATGAAGTTCAGCCCGGTAAAGATGGAGCTGAAGCCGGCGATGAAGATGCCGATGCCAGCCGTGATGACGTGCGTATTCAGGTAGTGCGTGCTGAGAGGCGTGGTGAAGGTCCAGCCTGTGTCGACCCCGCCAAGGATGAGTGCGGCGAGCGTGAAGCATCCTGCGAAGATGTAGAGATACCAGCTGAGCAGGTTGATCTTGGGGAAGGCCAGGTCCTTTGCGCCCACCATGATCGGGATGAGGAAGTTCCCGATCGTTGCCGGAACCGATGGCACCAGGAACAGGAAGACCATGATGATGCCGTGCATGGTGAACACCTTGTTGTAGGTGTCCATCGCCATCAGGTCAGACTGCGGCGTCAGCAGCTCAAGGCGGATGAGCCCGGCCATGGCGGCGCCGATGAAGAAGAAGAAAGTAATCGAGATGAGGTAGAGGATCGCGATGCGCTTGTGGTCGCCTGTAAGCAGCCAGCTCTTTAGCCCATACTCATTGTTCAGATACGACCTCCTGGGGAGACGGGCTGTCTCCTGCGGAGGAAGCTTGACGATTGTCGCTGTGCTCATTGCTTCACCACCCCCTGCCCGCCCGTCGCCGGAGCAACGGTCTGGACCTGGCTCGCGTTCAGCGTCTGCTGGACACGATAGTTCGAGTTTAAGTTCTTGATGTATTCGACGAGATCGATCAGACCTTCTTCGCTGATCTGTCCCTGATAGGTTGGCATGATCGGCGCGTACCCGGCGACTTCGTGCATCGTCGGATTCAGGATCGTATCGCGGAGGAAGGCGTCATCGACCGTGACAAAGGACCCGTTGGCCATCTGCAGCTTGCTGCCGTACACCTCTGCCAGGCTGGGGCCGTGGGCGTTGGCATTTCCCGAATGACATGACGCGCAGCCGAGGCTGGCAAACAGCCGCTCGCCGTTCTGCGAGAGCGACGCGCCGCTGGTCGAGCCTGCCGTCCAGCGCTCATAGTCGTCCGGGGTCATGGCGACGATTTCGCCAATCATCTGCGAATGCAGCGTCCCGCAGTATTGCGTGCAGAACAGGTGATAGGTTCCGGTCTGCGTTGCCGTAAACCAGACGGTCGTGTAGCGGCCGGGAATGACTTCACGCTTCACGCGGAAGGCGGGAATCGAAAAGCTGTGGAAGACGTCCTGCGAGATCATGGTGAGCTGCACTGGCCGGTTGATGGGAACGTGCAATGCGTTGATCTCATGCTGGCCGCCGGGATGCTCGGCCTTCCACATCCACTGCTTGCCGACGATGTAGATGTTCATGGCGTTGGTCGGCGGATTGTAGATGCGGAAGTAAAGCAGCGCGCCCCAGACGAAGGTGACCATGAAGAGGGCGAGCGGGATGATCGTCCAGGTGGCTTCGAGCAGCGTGGAGCCTTCGATCTGGGTGGCCTCGGGGTTGCGCTCCTTGCGGTAGAGAACCGAGAACAGCACAATGAGCAGCGCCACCACCGCCAGGCCCACCAGCGAGATCAGCACCAGGAAGAAATACAGCGCGTCCGCATAGGGCGCAATGCTCGATGCTTCGGGCGGAAAGAGCGCGAAGTGCGTGAGCCAATTGATTAGAAACTGCCAAAGTACTGGACTGATGAAATGCATCGTTCCCTTTTATCCAATCACGTTTTTCCAGTTTGGAACCGGCATGGCCTTCTGAGCCTTTCGATCACGCCGGAACATCAGAATCATGTAGCCACCCAGGCAAATCATTGTCAGCACGCAGCCCAGCTGGACTATCCGGGCAACAATCAGGCTATGCCTGCTCAGCGTCGGGTCATAGCGGTAGCAGTAGGTCAGAATCTCGTCGACCGGCGAGCCGATCTTGTGGTCTGACGCTTCCACCAGCCCGAGCCGTAAATCTTTCGGCGAGTATTCGACGCCGAGGTAGTACTGCGAAAGCTTTCCGTCCGGTGTCACCAGCTCGATCGCGCTGGCGTGGGCGAACTGCGACATCTTGCCGTCCGGGCCGGGGACGCGGACGTAGCCGAAGCCGGTGGCGTTGGCCAGAGCGTTGATCGCGGGCTGCCGTCCGGTGAGGAAGTGCCAGCCGTTCGCGGTTTCCGGATGGCCGTAGCGCTTGAGGTAGAAGGTCTTTTTCTTAGCGGCCAGTTCCGGAGTTTCGCTCGGGTCGATGCTGACGACGATGATGTCGAAGTCTTTGCCCGGCGTAAACTTTACCATCTGGAGCGCGCCCACGAGGCCGTCCAGTTCTTCAGAGCAGAGCATCGGGCAGTTGTAGTAGACGAGCGAAAGGATCGCCGGGCGCTTGCCGAAGTAGTCGCCCATGCGGACGGCTTTGCCGGTTTCGTCAACGAACTGACCGTCGAGCGGAATCTGCGTGTTGAGCTTTTGGACGATGGTGGCTTTCTTCAGAACGTCAGGCAGGTGGTCGCTCGCGGGATCGCCCATCTGCTTGTCGGCGTAGCTCGAAACCTGCGCCGATGCGGCGGAAACGGTAAGCAAAAGACCGGCGGCGAGCGCCAACGCGCCCTTTGCGGTTCTGCCGTATCGAATTTTGCTAGCTGTCTGCATCTATCTCCATGCTAATCCGCTTTTGGCGGCGATTCACGCCGTGACGTCCTCTACCTAGTTATTGTTTGCCTTCGTCGTAGCCTGTTCGCCAGTCTCTTTGCTTGTGCTTTCGCGCAACTGTTGCTCATACGCCGTGCGGGCAAAGCCATCGGTTAGCGGCACTTGGACAGTAATTGTGCTGTCGCCGGCCATCAACGGTTCGGCCTGCTGCTGTGTTTGCTGCTGGACGGGCAATCCGCGCTGCGCGATCAACTCCATCGCGCGCTCGATCGGAATACGAACTGTGCCTTTGGAGCGGTCGACCCAGCTGTAGTTGTCGAGCAGCAGATCTTCGCGGGCGTGCAGGTCGGCGGTATCAAGATTGCCGTCGTCATCCTGCAGACGCGGCGTCGGGAATGCCCGCGTCAACTGCTGAAGCTGCTGTTGTTCCATCGCCGGGTTGGATTGCATGCGGTATGTTTTGCCCGCTTCGGCGCTTCCCTGATTCCACTGGTTTGCTGGCCCATCGCGCTTTGCGAGGGCGTTATTGATGACCTTGCCCATGCCGAAGCAGAAGACGAAGAAGACGCCGACCGAAATGAAGAGGCCGATCAGGAAGACGATGATTCCATGAGCGCTTACGTCTGTAACTTCGTAGCCTTCCCGAACGGAAGCGGCTTTGTTATGCGACTCGTGCTCGTGAGGGTTAGGCGTGTGCATGTTCGGGCTCCAGAATCTCCGCCACGTGCGGATCGTTGGTGGCAACCAGCGGCCGTTTTGTCAGTTGCGAGAAGTACGCCGCCATCCAGAAGGAAATCAGCGCTCCCGGCACGGCAATATATTCGAGAATGCCGAAGCTGAAGTGCAGGTTCCGCGCGGCGTCCAGGAAGTTCGGCTCGATGAGCCACCACATGTCCCAGCAGCGGGCGAAGATCATGATGCAGCAGACGACGGCCAGGCGGCTCTTGATGCGCTTGAGATCGCGCGAGAGCAACAGCGTGAAGGGCAGCAGCCAGTGGAAGATGACGTCGAATGTGGCCACCACGCCCCAGCCGCCACGGATGCGGTCGAGGTACCAGGGAATCTCTTCCGGGGAGTTGCCCGACCAAATGATGAGGAAAGCGGCGAAGGCGAGATACATATTCAACATGGTGAAGGCGAAGCAGAGCTTGCCGAGGTCATGCTGCTCGGTGACGCGGAGAATGGTTTTGATCGGCTGTGCCTTGGACAGGCCAATGAGGGTCAGGATCACCAGCGCCAGTACGCCGTAGGCCTGTCCTACAAGGAACTGCAAGCCGTACACGGTCGAATACCATGTCGGGTCGAGCGACATGACGCAGTAAATGGCGATGGCCGTCAGGGTCAGCGAATAGAGCACGATGCCGAATCCGCTGAGGTTTTCGAATTTCGTTTGCCAGTAGGGGACGTGCGGCGCGGAATCGGCATCGCGCTGCAAGGACCACTTGTTCAGCAGGAAGGTATAAAGCGCCCAGGTCGCAAAGCAGAAGAGGATGACAACCCAGAAGCTCACCACGTTAAGCATGGGGTGCTTCCAGTGAATGGCGTGAGCCTGCTCGGCGTTGATCAGGTGATTTTTGAGCGCAGCTTCCGAATCCGGGTACTTCGCCCAGAGATACAGCTGCTTGAACGAAGCACCGAAGATTCCGACCGGAAGGAAATAGAGGAAGACCAGCGGAAGCGTGCGCGTCATGGCTTCCAGGGGACGCCGCACCAGCAGGCCCCACTTGCCGCCGGAAAGGTACTGCGTCATGAGCAGAGCCATGCCGCCGCAGCAGAAGCCGAAGGTGAGCATGAAGCCCATCAGCCATGCGCGCAGGAAGTGATTCCAGCCGTCGCCTGAGAGAAAGCCGAGGATGATGCCGAGAACGGAAAACACCACGCCAATGATGAGCGCCCTGCTGCGCCAGCCGTTTACAAAGGCCGGTGCGGAAAGGTCAGCGGGCAATGTTTTCTCGTGATTACCGTGTGCCATTCGTTCTGATCCTTAATTCTTGGGCTCTGGCGAAGTTGTCTCGCCTTTTTT
>DATGAD010000424.1:0-10356 GCA_035313725.1 Alloacidobacterium sp.
CAGAAAAATGTTGAAGTGGTTGAACCAGAAATCGGTCATCACTTCTTCAAGCTGCCGCTCGCTCAAAATCGCGCGCAGAATTTTCGCCTGTTGCAGCTCATTCTGCGCCACGCCAATACCGGCCGCGCCTCCGCCCATCATCTGGAAGAGTTCGCGTTCGCGGGGAGAGAAATCGTTCATCAGCATGCCGCGTTGCGGATCGGCAACGCGATGGCAGAGGATCATGCGCTGCTCTACCGGCAGACGCATGATCGCCTGTATGCGCAGATTCTTCTGGTAGCCGAGAATCTGCTCGGCCAGCATCTGCGCCGTGGGACCGTTCTGCGGCTCGTCGTCCATGTCGATCGGGGGAGGCGCCTGCATGGCATTCGCCTGAGGCGTCTGCATTGCATTTGCCTCAGTCGTCTGTGCCGTATTCGTTTGGGTCGCCGCCGCGTCCTTAGCCTGTTTGTGCTTGTATCGCTCGAGCAGAACTTCGTAAGCGCCCGCGAGCACCGGGTCCTGCGGCATGGCAAGCTTGCCCGCTGCAATCTGCCGAATCACGCCGCCGTCAGGAAAATTCATCGCCACCAGCGACGGGGGCATGGTCAGCGACGGGTAAGCCGCAAGGCGCTTGTCGAGATCAGCGTTGGGAATGGCATCAGGATTCAGCTGCTGCTCGAACCACGCCTCCCAGCCGATCTTCGTGACAGCGGCTACATCGCCAGGCCGGGGGCCAAAAGTGAAGCGATCAAGAATCTGCTGTGCGCGCTCTTCATTCGTGAGCGGAGGGAGCACGGACGCGGTGTTGGCAGGAGTTTTATGATGCGAGGCCGGGCGCGCGGTGCTCTGTGAGGCAGCCGTGACCGGCAGCAAAGCGACGGCAACCAGACTCATCCATAGCGTTGCGCGAATCATCCAAAGCCCCTGGCAATCTGTATAACCCGGAAGCCGCGCTTAGAGTTGCGCGGGTTGCGTTTTTGTCGCTTTCGACCGCGAAATCCCGGACATATAGCGCAGCACCGGCCTTGCCAGCAGCAGAACGGCAAGCACCACCGTGATCGTCATCGGCGTGCGCACGCCGGACTTTACGCCCCACCAATAGTGCACAGCGCCCGCAATCGCCGCCGCATACGCCAGCCGGTGCAGCGCCTGCCAGCGCTTGCCGCCCAGCTTGCGGATTGACCACGTCGTCGAAGTCAGCGCCAGCGGAACCAGCAGCAGCCACGCGGTCAACCCCGCGGTGATGAACCGCCGATGCGTAATGTCATTCACCATCGCGCTCCAGCTGAAGTTCGAATAGAGCCAGAGATACGTCAGCAGGTGCAGGCAGGCATAGAAGAAGGCATACAGGCCGAGCATGCGGCGAAAGCGGATGAGCCAGCTCAGTTTCGGAATCAGTCGCCGCACAGGAGTAACGGCAAGCGAAGTCACGAGCAGGCGCAGCGTGCCTTTCCCAGTAAAAAAAGTAACGGCCGCAATAGGATCGGCGCCAAGCGCGTCGGGCACAGTGGTGCTCGCGCGCCAGAAATTCCAGACCAGCCACACGACGGGCGCAAGGCACGCAGTATGCACCAATACTTTAAGGAAGATAATCCAGCGATTCGGCATCAGTAATATCTGCGCAGGTCCATCCCATTGTAGAGGCTGGCCACCTGATCGCCGTAGCCATTGAACATCAGCGTCTGGCGCCGTTGCTTGAAGACAGGCTCGCCGATGCGGCGTTCATATTTCTGGCTCCAACGCGGATGATCCACATTCGGATTCACATTCGAATAAAAGCCATATTCATCCGGAGCCTGATCATTCCAGGCCGTATGCGGCTGCTTCTCGACAAAGCGTACCTTCACAATCGATTTCGCCGATTTGAACCCATACTTCCACGGCACTACCACGCGGACAGGCGCGCCATCCTGATTCGGCAGCGTCTCACCATAGAGGCCAAAGCACAGCAGCGTAAGCGGATTCATCGCCTCATCCATGCGCAGACCTTCAGAATAAGGCCAGTTGATCGAGGACTGACTGAGTCCCGGCATCTGCTTGCGATCGGCAAGCGTCAGGAACTGCACAAACTTCGCATTCCCCAGCGGCTCGCATTCCTTGATGAATTCCGAGAGCGAATACCCCACCCACGGAATCACCATGCTCCACGCCTCCACGCATCGATGGCGGTAGACACGCTCTTCCTGCGGACGCAGCTTCAGCAGAGTATCGATGTCGAAGGTCTTCGGCTTCTTCACCAACCCCTCAACCGTCACCGTCCACGGACGCGTCTGCAGGCGCCCCGCATTCTTCGCCGGATCACCCTTATCCACGCCGAACTCGTAAAAGTTGTTGTAGTTGGTGATGTATTGATACGGCGTGAGAGTTTCGCCGGTGGTCGAAAGCGGACTCTTCACGGTATCGAGCTTTGTTCCCGCATGCACACGCGCCTCCGGCCGCAGAATCCGCGCAATGCGCTCTCCCGCAAATGCCGCAACCCCGGCAGCGCCCGCCGCGGCCATAAAATTCCGCCGGTTCATATAGGCAGATTTCGGAGTGATCTCAGAAGAAGGGATGTCGCTTGGTTTGCCGATCAGCATTCTTTTGTGCCCTGTCTTTCTAGTTACAGACTAAAGTACGTGCCAACAAGCGGCGCGGATGCTTTTTCACGCCACAAAAACCAGGATAAATTTGGAGAGTTCCGAAAAGCAGTTACCTTAACACTTGGAACCCATAACTTCAGACTCTGAGGAGCAGCGAATGGTTACAGAAAACCGGCAAAGGCTCACCCCGCAGGAAAACGACCGTATGCGACAAGCCTCTGAACTCATACTCGCCGCCCGGCGCGATTCGCAGCCGATTGAGAGCCTGCCCGAAGCGCTGCGCCCTCACACCCTCGACGAAGCCTACGCGCTGCAGGACATCATCGCGCAGGCCCTGGGACCAATAGGCGGCTGGAAAGTCGGCGCCCTCTCGCCAGACGCGACACCCGCATACGCTCCCATGCCCTTGCTGGGAGGCTTCGCGCATAGCGGTCAGACGCTCAGTGAGTCGCATCGCCGCTACCGTGGCGTCGAAGCTGAAATTGCCTTCCGTATCGGCAAAGACCTGCCCGTCCGCGATCAGGCATACTCGCGCGAAGAGGTCATCGAAGCGATTGCCTCCGCGCACCCAGCCATCGAGTTGATGGAACCCGCCTTTCTCGACCCCGACAAAGTAGACCGCCTCTCGATGATTGGTGATTTGCAGATGAACGGCGGCTTCGCCTACGGCCCCGCATTTCCTGCCTGGCAGAGCGCCGACCTCACGAAAGAATCGGTCGTAATGAGCATCGACGGTGTCGTCCGCTTCGAAGGCACCGCCTCAAACCCCGCCGGAACCGATCTCCTGCGCCTCGTTACGTGGCTCGCCAACGAAGGCCAGCACCGCACCGGCGGTCTGAAAGCAGGCGACTGGATCACCACCGGAAGCTGGTGCGGAAAATTCAACGCCAACGCCGGATCAGAAGCGCGCGTCACCTTCTCAACCTTCAGAACCGTGCAGATTTATTTCGCATAGCTCGAAGAAAGAAGTGCACTCTGGATTTTTCGATGAGCACGAAAATGGGTGCCCCATCCTGACGAAGTCAGGGTGGGAACGCACGAACCCAAAAACAGGGGGCAGAAGCTCAACTCTCTCGGGTCTTGGAAAGGGCCTTCAGGCCCGGGCTTTCGCAAACGGCCATTCTCCCCGCTTGCGAGCACGCACAAAATAAAGCGCGCTGCCCGTCACTGCGATCACGCCCGCATACACAAACTCCCGCGAAGCATCTGACCGCGAGAACACGATGAATAAAAATCCAGCCAGCGCAACCAGCGGCGGCAACGGATAGAGCCACAACCGAAAGGGCCGAGGCATCTCCGGCTGCCGCACGCGCAGCAGAATCACGCCAATCTGCTGCAAAACATATTGCAGAATAATGCGAATCGCGACGAGCGCCGCAATCACATGTGGCAGGTCAAAAAAGCAGAAGGCCGCCGCAACAATTCCAAGCGCAATCAGCGACACATTCGGAAAGCCATGCTTGGGATGCAGCTTCGCAAACGCGCGAAAGTAATTGCCGTCGAGCGCGGCAGCATACGGCGCGCGCGAATATCCCAGCAGCAATGAAAAGACGGAAGCAAACGCCGTCCACATCACCAGCACAGCGATCACGCGCGCAGCCGTGTTTCCGAACGTACGCTGCATCAGAACCGCGACCACAGCATAGCGCCCATCGCCGCCTTTCACCAGATCCTGCCACGGAATCACACCGAGCACGCTGATGTTCATGAGCAGATAAAGCACAGCGACAACAGCAATCGAAAGCAGCACAGCGCGCGGAATTGTCCGCCCCGGATCGCGCACTTCACCGCCGAGGAAGCAGACGGTGTAATAGCCCCAATAATCGTAGGTAGCAATCAGCGTCGCCGCGCCTAGTCCTTGGAAGAACGCCGGAGTCAGATGAAACGCACCCGTGGGCATGGCGAGCTGCGACGCATGAAAGTGCGTCACTCCGGCAATAATCACCGATCCGATCGTCAGCAGAACGCCTGTCCATAGAATCCACGCCAGCCGCCGGATGGCGCTCAGGTTGCGATACAGCAATGCCAGAATCAGCAGGCAAACGCAAGCCGCGAGCAAACTCGTGTAACGCAGATGTGCAATCCCCGGAACAGGATTGCCCAACGAAGGCCAAAGATACGCCGCATACTGCGCCAGTCCAATGCACCCCGAAGCAATCGAAAGCGGCGCGCTGAAGCCAAGCTGCCAGATGTAGAGAAACGAAGCCCAGCGTCCCGGGCCCTCACGCCCATAAATCTCGCGCAGAAAAGTGTATGAGCCACCCGCCTCGGGCATCGCTGCGCCCAGCTCCGCCCACACCAGCCCGTCGCACACGGCAATCAGCGCGCCAAGAATCCATCCAAGCATCGCCTGCGGGCCGCCCATCGCCACCACCACCAGCGGCAGAGTAATGAAGGGTCCTACGCCGATCATGTTCATCATGTTCAGCGAGACGGCATTTCCAAGGCTCAGTTGTCGTTTCAATTGCGACGGCATGCTTTGATATTCATCTAACAAAAATTAGGCAGTGTCTCACGAATCTTGACCAGAGCTTTTAGGGTAGAAGCACCGGCCTTTAGGCCGGTGAATATCGGCCCCAAAAGCGATGGGGCTTTAGCCCTGGGTTCGTAAGACACTGCCTGGTGCGTGGATTGTACACTGAACATAACTACCATCTTCGGAGACTAGACAAGTAGATGCAGCCTGCCAGCCGACGACTCAAGCTGATCGCCACACTCGCGCTCGCTGCGACCACCGCCGCCCAAACGCAAATGGTCCCCTGGTCCACGCAAATCGCTGCCACACCCAACGCGCAAACGCTGCCTGAAGACCGCGGCGCCGACGGCCTATGGCAGACGCTGCGCAAGCTGCACACCTGGGCGAGCGTCATGATGATCGTCGCCCACCCCGACGACGAAGACGGCGGCATGCTGACGCTCGAATCGCGCGGAGCCGGAGCACGCGTTGCCATGCTGACGCTCACGCGCGGCGAAGGCGGCCAGAACGCGATGTCCGGCGAAGAATACGACGCCCTCGGCCTCATCCGCACGAATGAACTGCTGCGCGCCGACGAGTTCAGCGGCACGGAACAATACTGGTCGCGCGTCGCCGACTACGGCTTCTCCAAGACCATCGACGAGGCCTTCGAAAAGTGGGGCCACGACCGCGTCCTCTACGACGTAGTCCGCGCCGTCCGCCTCAATCGCCCTCTCGTCATCACCGCGGTCTTTACCGGCAATGTCACCGATGGCCACGGCCATCATCAGGTCTCCGGTGAAATGGCCCAGGAAGTCTTCAAAGCCGCAGGCGACCCCAGTGTTTTCCCCGACCAGATCGCCGAAGGCCTGCGCCCCTGGTCACCGCTGAAAATGTATGCGCGCGTCCCCGGCTTCTCCATCGGAGGAGACGGCCCGCACAAGACGATGTTCGATTATGCGACGGGAAAATCCTCGCCGCTGCATCTGCGCGACTACATCAATAACGCATGGATGGACGACGTCCCATCCACCAATGTCGTCATCCCCGAGGGTACCTACGATCCGGTACTCGGCCGCTCCTACGTGCAGATGTCGCGCGAAGGCTGGAGCGAGCAGAAATCACAAAATGGCGGAGGCAACCCTCCGCTTCCCGGCCCTTTCGACGTCGACTACCACCGCTACGGCTCGCGCGTCGAGACGAAAGACAATGAGTCGTCTTTCTTCGATGGCATAGACGTATCGCTCGCCGGCATCGCGACGCTCGCGCACGGCGACACGCAGTTCCTCAAAGACGGCTTGCGCGAAATCGACCGCCACGTCACGAAGGCTCTCTACGCCTACATCCCATCCGACCCATCAAAGATCGTTCCTGACCTGCACGACGGCTACCTCAAGACGCAGCAGCTCATCGACGCGGTCAACTCGAGCTCATTGAGCGCCGACGACAAAGCCAACGTCAATCATGAACTCAACATCAAGCTAGCGCAGTTCAACACCGCCCTCGCCGAATCTCTTGGCCTGCAGGTGAACGCGCTGGTCACGCCGAATCTCCAGACGGATCGCAATCCCTTCGCGGGCAGCTCCGCCGCACTGACGTTTCTTCATGCGACACCAGGCATGAACTTTAACATACGCCTGCACGTCACCAGTGCCGGCCCGTGGACTCCCGGCGGCAATCTCAAGCTGGCAAAAACCTGGCTCGTCACACCCGAAGGGGAGAAGTGGCCCGTCGAGCGTGTCGGAGGCCCCATCGCCACGAGCGCCTCCGAAGCCGATATCCTCTTCAAATTAGAAGTCCCGAGCAAAGCGGCTGCCACGCGGCCATATTACAGCCGCCCTACAATCGAGCAGCCGTACTACGACATTAACGACAAGCGCTGGCTCAACCGACCCTTCGCACCCTATCCCGTCGAAGGCTGGGCCGAGTTCAACTACGACGGCGTGCCCATCCGCATCGGCCAGGTCGTCCAGACCGTGCATTGGGAACACGGCCCCGGCGCGGTCTATCAGCCGCTCGTCGTCCTGCCGCAGATTTCCGTCAACATCGGCGCAGGCGCGGGCGTCGTGCCTCTCGGCGCCAAATCCTTTCCGCTCACAGTCACACTCGACAACGAGCAGCAGAGCAACGCCGACGGCGAACTGCACCTGCAACTTCCTGACGGCTGGACCGCCGAGCCACCCACGGCAAAATTCCATCTGCCGATAAATGATCCAGACACGGTTACATTTACCGTACACCCCACTTCACTGGGCGATGCCAGCTACACCATCAAGGCCATAGCCCGCAGCGGCAACTTCGAGTTCAGTGAAGGCGTGCAACAGGTCGGCTATCCCGGCGTCCGCCCCTATTACTACTACCATCCGGCCGCATACCGCGCGCGCGGCGTGGACGTAAAAGTCGCGCCAGGCCTAAAGGTTGGCTACATCATGGGCACAGGCGACGAAGTCCCGCAGGCTCTCGAACAGATCGGCGTCCGCCCGCACCTGCTCACCGACGACGAAATCCTGCACGGCGACCTCGCGCAGTACAACACCATCGTGCTCGGCATCCGCACCTACGCCGCGCGCCCCGCGCTCGCTGCAGCCACGCAGCGCCTTCTAAACTATGTACAGAACGGGGGTACGGTTGTCGTCGAGTATAACTCCTACGAGTACGACCACAATTTCGGCCCCTACCCCTACACCCTTGGCCGCTCGCCGGAAAAAGTTGTCGACGAGAAATCCAAGGTCACGATCCTCGAACCCAACAACCCGCTCATGACCTTTCCCAACAAAATCACAGAAGCCGACTTCGACGGATGGGTCGAAGAGCGCGGCCACTCCTTCATGCAATCGTGGGACCCGCACTACGCTGCCCTCACGGAGACGCAGGACCCCGGACAGGACCCGCAGAAAGGCGGCCTGCTTTACGCCCGCTACGGCAAGGGCGCCTACATCTACGTGGCCTACGCCCTCTACCGCCAGATGACCGAAGCCGTTCCCGGAGCGTACCGCATTTTCGCCAACCTCGTAAGCGCCGGCGCTGACCGCAAAGAGGGAAGCGCTGCGCACCAGTAAGTCTGCTGTACATCTCGAAGATCCACGAAACAATGGCTCTTTCCGTTCATGTGCTATGATCCGCGTGTGTCAGCCGCTGGCTCGCTCCATAATCCGGACACTCCCCGGCATACTGCGATCGTCCGCGTGACGCATTGGATCACGGTCATCTGCTTCTTTGCTCTGCTGATTAGCGGTGCTGAGATCGTGATCTCTCATCCGCGGTTCTACTGGGGTGAGGTGGGCAATGTGAACACTCGTCCGCTGTTCTCCATACCGATCCCGGCCTCACGAGGTACGGTCCCCACCGGGTACAGCTTCGAGATGCCGGATGCGAATGGCTGGAGCCGCTATCTTCACTTTCAAACCGCATGGGCTCTGGTGCTGACCGGCCTCACCTACGTCATCGCCAGTTTGTTTAGCGGCCATTTCCGCAAGGACGTGGTTCCGGAAGCGGGCAACAGAACATGGCGGGCATACTGGAGCCGCATCGCGCAGTATCTTCGCCGCGCGCCACCCGACACAGTCGAAGAGCTCTCATACAATGTGCTGCAGCGAACCGCCTATCTGGCTGTGATCTTCGTTCTGTTTCCGCTCGTCATCTGGACAGGACTCGCCCTGTCTCCCGCGTTCGATTCCGCGTTTCCGGCGACCGTGAATTTGCTGGGAGGCCGCCAGTCCGCACGCACGCTGCACTTCTTCCTCTCCGCAGCGCTCCTGCTTTTCCTCATCGTCCACATCACAATGGTCGTTCTGTCAGGATTCAGAAGCCGCATGCGGGCGATGATCACCGGTCGCGTCGTCGCGCCTGAGGAACTCCCATGAAACCTATCTCACGCCGCAAGCTCATCACTGGCGGTATCGCTGCCGCTGCCGGCGTCTCCGGCCTGGCGGTTGCCGACCGCCTCGCGCGACGCTACGAGCTCATTCCGCCCGATTGCCGAGGGATCTACGGTCCCGGCGAGACGCTCACCTACGCCGCTCAGCGCCTTCTGACGAAGCATTCGCTGGCCCGCGAGTTTCCACGCAGCATGATTTCGAAGTCGCCCTTCGCCAATGCAGTCGCGCCGCCCAACGACGCCTTCAAACTCCATCAGGCCAGCGGATTTTCAGACTGGCGGCTGTCGGTCGATGGAATGGTAGCCCACCCCACATCGTTTTCGCTCTCGGACATCAAGAGTTTTCCTGTCCGCAGCCAGATCACCGAGGTAGCCTGCGAGGAGGGCTGGTCCTACATCGCCGAATGGATCGGTACGCCTCTGACTGAGGTCCTGAACGCTGTTGGACCCTTGCCGCAGGCCCGATATATCGCATACTTCTCAATCGAACCCGACTGGTGGGAAAGCATCGATATGGCCGACGCCCTGCATCCCCAAACGTTCCTCGCCTGGGGAATGAACGACGGCGATCTTCCCATAGGCTTCGGCGGTCCACTCCGCATGCGCGTGCCCCGCCAACTGGGCTACAAGAGCGTCAAGTACATCACCCGTCTCACCGTCACCGATTCGCTCAAAAGCTTTGGCAAGGGTCTGGGCTCTGCTGCGCCCGAAGCCGGTTATGCGTGGTACGCCGGCATCTGAGGCCTCTTCTTTCAACACTTGCACTGTACGCAGCCGGTCCTGAGGGCGCCGATCACTTCCTGATAAGAACATGCGTCGCATTTTCCCCGGAGACAGTTCTGAAAGGCGTGAAACCGAGTTTGGAGAGATTGATTCCGGAAAACAAATGCTCCCCTTCACCCAGTAAGACCGGTGACATGGCCAGGTGCATTTCATCGATCAACTCCGCCGTCAGATACTGACGAATCACGGATACACCGCCCCCGATTCTGACATCTTTGCCCTGCGCAGCTTCCCTGGCTCTCATCAGAGCAGCCCCTGGTCCATCGGTGACGAAGTGGAACGTAGTGCCGCCTTCCATGATGAGGGGTGGTCGCGCGTAATGTGTAAGCACAAAAACAGGCGTGTGGTACGGGGGACTGTCACCCCACCACCCTTTCCAGGAATCACCTTCCCAGGGGCCCCGAACCGGGCCAAACATATTGCGGCCTAGTATCCAGGCTCCGACATTCTCAAACGACTGAAGAGCAAAATCGTTATCGACGCCCCTGGTCCCGCCGCTTCCACCGTGCATCTTCATGAATACTTCTGTGCCCAGGAGGAACCACTTATGCAGCTCGAAGCCGCGAACCCCGAGAGGATTGTCCAAATCCTGCCGAGGCCCGGCACCGAACCCATCCAGTGAAATTGAAAACGCGGCGACTCGAACCTTGCTCATGGATTGTTCCTCTCTTCGATTG
>DATGAD010000425.1:0-2213 GCA_035313725.1 Alloacidobacterium sp.
TAAACGATTCACTTGTTTCACAAACAAACGGAAAACGGGATGAGAGAATTCCCTATTCACACATCAAGGAGACCCACCAGCATGAAGATCGAATACTTGCGGACGGCAAAGCGCGGCCTCTGCTTAGCCGGATTTCTGGCACTGCTTGCATCCGGCAGCGCCTTCGCCCAGGCAGTCGGCTTCACCAAAGGCATGCCCTTCAGCGACGGATACGTGGCCGGAAACACGCTCTACGTCGCCGGCCAGCAGGGACCGGATGAGCACGGCAAAGTTACCGGCACCGACATCACTCTCCAAACCACCAGCGCCATCGCCGCAATCGAAAAAGTAGTGAAGCAAGCCGGCTTTCAGATGACCGACATCGTTTCGGTAACGGTTTATGTCACCGACTTGAACGACGTCCCGGCAATGAACAAGGTCTACATCAAGCTCATGCCCGACCCCAAACCGGCGCGAGCGACGGTGAAAGTCGCCGGCCTGATCGGCGACGCAAAAATCGAAATCTCCGCTATCGCTGTAAAACACTAATTTCTTGTAAGCGGGTGCCCCACATCTTGGAAAAGATGTGGGCGTCAGCTATCCCGCAATGCCTCCACCGGATTCAGCTTCGTAGCACGCCGCGCGGGCAGGTAGCTCGCCAGCAGCGCAATGGCAAGAAAAATAATTGGCGCCAGGGCAAACGTCGTCAGATCGTGCGCGCCCACGTCATACAGCACGCTCGCCATCAACCGCGTCATCAACAGAGCCACGAACAAGCCCACGGCAACCCCGGTAACCGCCAGCGTCAACCCCTGACGAACCACCAGCCGCAAAATGTCCCCGCGTTCCGCGCCCAGCGCAAGACGAATAGCCATCTCATGCCGTCGCTGCGCAACTGAACAAGCCAGCACGCCGTAAATTCCGATCACCGCCAGCGCCAGCGCTGCCAGCGAAAACACAGCCAGCAGCATCATGGTGAATCGCGGCTCTGCCCGAGAGCTATCCATAAGTTCATCGACCGTCTGAATGCTCGTCACCGGCTGATCGGCATCGACAGCAGAAATCTGCTTCTGTACCGCCGCAGCCACGCTTTGCGGAGACACATCTGTCCGAACCAGCAGATTCATATTGCCCCACGGCAGCTGAGCGAACGGAATATAAACCTGCGCCTGCGTCTCCTCAGCCAGGCCTTTGTTCCTGATATTTCCGGCAACGCCCACCACCTCAGAGGCAGTTGGACCGCGCCCCACAACAACATGCTTGCCAACGGGATTCTGATTCGGCCAGAATCTCCGCGCGAAAGTCTCATTCACTACGAGAACCTTCGGCGCCTGCGCATTGTCAGCCGCCGAAAACCCTCGGCCATTACGCAACGGAACACGCATCGTATCGAACCACTGTGGGCTGATCGCCTCAATATCCAGAAACGGCCGTTGCCCCAGAGGCACATCCGGCTGACCTTCGGGCAGCATGGGCGTGATCCGTTTCCAGCTCATAGGCAGCGCCGCCGAGATCGCCGCATTGCGCACACCAGGCAGCGCAGAAACACGTCGCAGCACGTCATCAAAGAACGCAATCTGCTGCTCCGGCTTCGCATACTTCACTGTAGGCAACGAAACATTCATGGTCAGCACATTATGCGCATCGAATCCCGGATCAACCCGTAACAACCGAGCAAAGCTGCGCAGCAGAAGCCCCGCTCCGATGAGCAGCAGAAGTGAAAGCGCCACCTGGCCGACCACGAGAAGGCTCCGCATCCGCGCCCGCTCGCGTCCGGCAGACGTGCTCGCACCCTCTTCGCGCAGCGTCGTATTCAGGTCAGTCCGCGACAACTGGAGCGCCGGAAAAACGCCGAAGGCAATTCCCGTAAGCAACGACACGCCGACAGCAAACAGAAGTACCCGCAGGTCCATCGTAATGGGCACGCCCTGCGGCAGTTGGCTCGCGGACAGACGAGTAAGCGCCCGCGTCGCAGCCCAACCAAGTCCCACTCCAAGCAGACCCGCAACAAGCGAGAGCAACACGCTTTCCGTCAGCAGTTGCCGCACAATTACGTGTCGCCCCGCTCCCATCGCCGTGCGAATTGCGACCTCCCGCCTGCGAGCCAGCGCACGCGAGAGCAGCAGGCTAGCCACATTCGCACAGGCAATCAGCAGCACTACGGCAACCGCACCCGAAAGCACCAGCAGCCTGCCGCGCACATCCGCCACCACCATGTCGCGCAACGGACTCGC
>DATGAD010000426.1:0-2729 GCA_035313725.1 Alloacidobacterium sp.
TTTATCATTGCCCTCCCCCACGCGGGGCTGACAAGTAGCAAACACTCGACGCCGCAGGGTGGTAAGAACTGCCCGTATTGCCACGAGTCAGTGCCAATGGAAGATGAGATCTGTCCGGCCTGTCATCTGCACTTGTATGACCCGGTGCTCCATGGGCCAACGCCAGGCAGTCAGATGACGCATCGGCATGCGTAAAAGGTGAGCCGCGCCCGAAAGCGCGGCTGGCGTTATTACTTTTAGTTCTTCCCTGCCAACTGCTGCGCCTGCAGCGTTACCAGATTGCTCAGGTCGGCTTTTTCGAGGCCGTGGACGTTCTTGTTGAACTCATCGACCTTGCTTGACCAGTTCATAGAGCAGAACTTCGGTCCGCACATGGAGCAGAAGGCTGCTTCCTTGTAGTAGTCGTCGGGCAGGGTCTCGTCGTGCATGGATCGCGCTGTTTCCGGATCGAGCGAGAGCGCGAACTGCTTCTCCCAGTCGAAGGTGTAGCGCGCATAGCTGATGGCGTCGTCGCGGTCGCGCGCGCCGGGACGGTGGCGGGCTACGTCGGCGGCGTGGGCGGCGATCTTGTAGGCGATCATACCGTCCTTCACATCTTTTTCGTTGGGCAGGCCGAGATGCTCTTTCGGCGTGACATAGCAGAGCATCGACGCGCCGTGCCAGCCGATCATGGCCGCGCCGATGGCCGAGGTGATGTGGTCGTAACCGGGTGCGATGTCGGTGACGAGCGGGCCGAGCGTATAGAACGGGGCGCCGAAGCAGTGCTCGACTTCCATGTCGACCTGCTCCTTGATCTTGTCGAGGGGGACGTGGCCGGGGCCTTCGATCATGACCTGCACGTCGCTCTCCCATGCCTTGGAGGTCAGCTCGCCTAAAGTTTTCAGTTCCGCGAACTGGGCTTCATCTGAGGCATCGGCTACGCAGCCGGGACGCAGGCCGTCGCCGAGCGAGAAGCTGACGTCGTATTTCGCCATGACTTTTACGATGCGGTCGAAGTGCTCGTAGAGGAAGTTCTGCTTGTGGTGGTGGGTCATCCACTGCGCCAGAATTGCGCCGCCACGGCTGACGATGCCGGTGATGCGTTTGGCCACCATCGGGACGTATTGAATGAGAACGCCGGCGTGGACGGTGAAGTAGTCTACGCCTTGCTGCGCCTGTTCTTCAATGACTTCGAGGTAGAGGTCGATATTGAGGTCTTCGAGCTTCTTGACGCGTTGCAGTGCTTCGTAGATCGGGACCGTTCCGATGGGAACAGGCGAGTGGCGGAGGATGGTCTCGCGAATTTCGGGGATATTGCCGCCGGTTGAGAGATCCATCACCGTGTCCGCACCAAACTGGACAGCCATGTGCAACTTACGCAGCTCTTCGTCGATGTTCGAGGTTACGGCGGAGTTTCCGATGTTCGCATTCACCTTGCATCTGGACGCGACGCCGATGGCCATCGGCTCCAGCTCGGGATGGTTGATGTTTGCCGGGATGATGAGGCGTCCAGCTGCGATTTCATCGCGGAGGAGGACGGCGGAGAGATTTTCTCGTTTCGCCACGTACTCCATCTCTTCGGTGATTTTGCCCTGACGCGCAAAGTGCATTTGCGAGACGTTGGTGTCGCCGGATTGGATAACTTCGGACTTGCGTTTCGCGATCCATTCCGCCCGAGGTTTCAGGATTTCCCGTGCCGACTGCACATCTGTGTCGCTGTGGAGAGTGCCGTTGCTATTGCCGCTCATGTAGAACCTCGCAGGTGGAAAGGAATGATTTTGTAGTTAGATGATGAGAGATTGCAAGATGAATCCTGAAGGCGATTATAAACTTCGTCAAACTGGCTTAAGGTCTCGATGTCGGGCGTATCCTGATTCGCAGTAGAATATCTTCAGATATGAAGAGCACAAGTCAGGGCACACGCATCGGCATTGCCATCGTCGTCATTCTTGGCGCCATTGTCTATCTGGCTGTGAGCGGCGTGCAGGCCAACAAGAGCTACTACGTCACGATCCAGGAACTGGATGGAATGGGCAGCAAGGCCTATACACGCCATCTGCGCGTGGCGGGCAATGTACAGCCCGGCTCTATTCAGCATAAAGGGTCTGATGCGGATTTTGTGCTTGTTGAGAACACTCGCACTCTGCGTGTTTCCTACAAGGGCGACGAGCCGCCACCGGATACTTTCAAGGACAATTCTCAGGCTCTTGCCATTGGCACCTTTGGACGCGATGGTGTTTTTCACGCTACGCAACTGCAGGCGAAGTGCGCTTCAAAATATGCTCCCGCGCAGCCGGGGCAGAATCCGGCAGCAACGCAGGCTGCGGGCACGGCATCGGTTGTCACTCCTCGTTGATACGGAAATCCTGTTTGCAAGACTCAGCCTTGTAAACTGATTCCTGCGCATGCCCATCACAGCACAGCTGGAAAACGTCTCGAAGCTTTACGGCACTTTCGCTGCGCTGCGCAAGGTTTCGCTCACCCTGGAATCGGGACACTGTTACGTGCTGCTCGGCGAAAACGGGGCGGGTAAGTCTACCCTGCTCCGGATACTTGCAGGGCTGTTGCGGGCCAGCTATGGAACTGTCACTGTTCTGGGGACTTCGCCGCAGGAGGCCCGCGATCGCATTGGCTATATGAGCCATGCGCCTATGCTTTATGACGAATACGCAGCTGTAGAGAATCTTCGCTATTTCGCGGATTTGTATCGGGAGAGGCCGTGTCTTGCCCCGGAAGCCGTCTTGCGGTAA
>DATGAD010000427.1:0-4853 GCA_035313725.1 Alloacidobacterium sp.
CCGCAGGCCGACGAGGCGCGCAAGCTGATCGACACGCAGCTCAACTTCGATCAGGACGTCTATGTGAAGGATTTTGAAATCACGATCCGTCTGCTGGGCGGACTGCTCTCGAGCTATCAGCTGACCGGTGACAAGCGGCTCCTCGAACTCGCCGACGATCTTGGCCGCCGTATGCTGCCCATGTTCAACTCGCCCACCGGAATGCCGTACGAGTACGTCAACCTGCACACCGGCGCTGTTCGCGGAGCCAACAGCAACCCTGCCGAGGTGGGCAGTCTCCTGCTGGAGTATGGAATGCTCGCGCGGCTCACCGGCAAGCAGATGTACTACGACAAAGCCAAGCGAGCTGTGGTGGAAATGTACAAGCGCCAGTCGAAGATCGGCCTGGTCGGTCTAGGGATCAACGTCGAAACCGGCAAATGGACGGACCAAACGGCGGGCATCATGGGCGGCATCGACTCCTACTATGAATACCTGCTCAAGTGCGCCATCCTCTTCCATGACAAAGACTGCGAGCGCATGTGGACGGAGAGCATTGCCGCGATCAACAAATACCTCGCCGATGAGCGGCCCAGTGGTCTTTGGTACGGCCAGTCCAACATGGAAACCGGAAAGCGTACGTCAACATACTATGGCGCGCTCGATGCTTTCTTTCCGGCACTCCTTGCGCTCTCAGGCGATCGCGAACGCGCGGCAAAGCTTGAAGACTCAAGCTATCTGATGTGGAATCTCGCAGGCATCGAACCCGACACCCTGAATTACGCGACGATGCAGATCAAGGACGCGAACTATCCTCTGCGCCCCGAGATCATCGAGTCGGCCTACTATCTCTATCACTACACACACGATCCGAAGTATCTCGCAATGGGTCAAACGTTCTTCGATTCGCTGATGAAGTATTGCCGCACCGACACTGGATTTGCGGCGCTCAGCGATGTCCGAACTAAAGCGAAGACCGACAGCATGGAAAGTTTCTTCTTCGCCGAGACCATGAAGTATCTCTATCTGCTTTTTGCCCCGCCTGCGACCATGGACTTCGATTCCGTCATACTCAACACGGAAGCTCATCCAATGAAGCGAAGTCTCGGCGTCGCCCCGAACCAGCACTAGAATTTTCTTACGCAAATAAGATTATTGCCACAATAGGGGCAAGCCAGCCACACACAAGGCCGCCTGCGCCAGCACCAGTGCGCTCGTGACAAAGAGAAACGGCTTGCCGTAGCCCGTTTCCAGCACATCCGCAAAGACGCCACCGATAAACGCAAGCAGAAACGGAAGCGCCCACAGCCACGGCTCGCTCTGCACGCCCGTTGTCACCAGCACCAGCAGAATGACGGCGACCAGCAAAGGCGTTGTATTACCGAAGTATCGTGAGCGCCGGAAGACGAGATACAGTCCGAGCGCACCTGCGGCCGCGATGGTGATACCCGCGTTGACAAGCGACGAAAACAGCGCCCAAGCCTGGCTGAGCGAGAACCACATCTTTGCCGCCTCGCTGCGAAAGACATAGCTGAAAGCATCCGGACGGAAAGCGTAAGAGGCAAAGAGCAGGAACAAACTACCCAGTACCCAGATGATGAGCAACGTCGGAAGATAAGCGCGCCTGCCTTCCGCCACATACGCCATAAAAGCAATCGCGAGAACCAGCCCCAGCACAAAGGCCGACACATGCGCTGCGGCCGTGAATCCAAATGCCAGAGTCAGCAGAACGATCCGCGGACGCCACTTCTTCTTCGGGCCCTGCATGGCGTGCGCCACGCCAATCGCCGTATAAACGACGGAAAACAATCCAAATGCAGCGAGAATCTCATTGTTGGGATACGTACACGCCCGCACAATCGGCGGCGCAAAGCAGTAAAGCGAAAGCGCAATATATCCACCGGTATTGCCGTAAAGCCGCCGCGTCACCCACCAGAGACAAGCCCCAAGCGCCAGCCCTGCAAGAATAAACGGCAGCCGCATCAGCAGTTTGACGTAGCTCACCTCATGCCGCATCTCCCACGTAGACGTAGAAGAATCCTGCCCGGCAAGAATCCTCTGCAACGTCAGCGGCAGTCCGGCAGCGCGATACGCCAGCGTGCCATCGTGAATATTCCCGCAGCTCGTGAAATACCCGGCAAGCGGGGAAGGCTTCTCCCATATCTCGCGTCCGCAGCGCGCAAACTGATAGTCCGTCTCGCTGAGCGTCTGGTGCCTCACCACCCAGAGACACTGCGCTAGCAGCAGGAAAAGCAGCACTGCGGCGATCTGTTGGGGGCGATTGAAGCGAAATTTGCGGATGCTGTGGGCGGTCGAAGGCGGCATCGTTTCGTGGGTTCTGAACCCAGTGTACCGGACATTCTGCGAGGGCTAAATGCTCGCGTCCGCAAACCCATGAATCCAATGGACTAAGGTCGATTGCTGCGGCATAACTATTTTAGTATCATAAAGATAGATTCAATCAGCCCGATTCTGACCACGCACCCCATCTGGGCTGTTTGAGACTTCGAAATCTAATCTATGGCAGACGATCAGAATCCCCAGCTTCCCCTCGGCAATGGCAGCAGTGGCGACGGACCAACCGGACCGGGCGCAGCCAACCTAATCCCGATCAACATTGAAGACGAGATGAAGCAGTCCTATCTCGCGTATTCAATGTCGGTCATCATCGGCCGCGCTCTTCCCGACGTCCGTGACGGACTGAAGCCGGTGCATCGCCGCATTCTCTACGGCATGCACGACATGGGGCTGCAGCATAACAAGAAATACACCAAGTGCGCCAAGGTCGTCGGTCACGTGATGGGCAACTACCATCCGCACGGCGACTCCGCGATCTACGACACGATGGTGCGCCTGGCACAACCTTTCAGCATGCGTTACGTCCTCGTCGATGGCCAAGGCAACTTCGGTTCAGTCGATGGCGACATGCCCGCGGCCATGCGTTATACCGAAGCCCGCATGACGCGCCTCGCTGGTGAAATGCTCGCCGACATCGATCAGGAGACGGTCGACTTTACTCCGAACTATGACGAGTCAACCTTTGAGCCGACAGTCTTGCCCGCGCGCGTTCCGAACCTCATCATCAACGGCGCGAACGGCATCGCAGTCGGCATGGCGACGAACATCCCGCCCCACAACCTGACCGAAGTGGTCAACGCCGCCATTGAAATGGTGAACAACCCGAACGCGGGTCTTGACGAAGTGCTGGAGCATGTCAAAGGCCCGGACTTCCCGACCGGCGGCTTCATTTATGGACGCAGCGGCATCCGGAATGCTTACCAGACGGGCCGCGGACGCTTTCTCATGCGCGCCAAGTGCGCCATTGAAAACATGAATCAGAGCCGGCAGGCGATCATCGTCAGCGAGATCCCCTATCAGGTCAACAAGAACACGCTCATCAAGCGCATTGCCGAGCTGGTCAACGAGAAAATCATCGACGACATCTCCGACGTGCGCGACGAGAGCGACCGCGACGGCATGCGCATCGTCATCGAACTCAAGCGCGGAGCCGAGCCGCAGATCATTCTCAACCAGCTCTACAAGCACTCGCAAATGCAGGAGAGCTTCTCGATGATCTTCCTGGCCGTAGTAAACGGCCAGCCGCGCGAGCTTGCGCTGCCTGACGCGATCCGCCACTTCCTCGATCACCGCATCGACGTGGTTCGCCGCCGCACAGCATTCCTGCTGCGCAAGGCGCGCGAGCGCGAGCACATCCTGCTCGGCTACCAGATCGCGCTTGATCACCTCGACAACGTCATCAAGATCATTCGCGGGTCGTCCTCCCGCAATGATGCCCGTGAGAACCTCTTCCAGTTCTTCTCCGGCAAGACAATCACTGTCAGCGATCAGGCCCTCGCCGGAGTCAAGCTCGATCCCGCGCGCTACGCCATCGATCCGGCAACGCTCATCTTGCCGACGCTCACGCTTAGCTATCGCCAGATCGACGCGATCCTCGAACTGCAGCTCTATCGTCTCACTCAGCTCTCGATCGACGAACTGCTTAGGGAACTCGCTGACGTGCGCGGCCGCATTGAAGAATACGAATCGATTCTCGGTTCAGAGAAGAAGCTGCGCGCCGTCATCGTCAAGGAACTCGAAGCCATCCGCAAGGACTACGGCGACGAGCGCCGCACGCAGATCATCGACGAGACCGCTGAACTGCAGCTCGAAGACCTCATCGCCGACGAGCAGGTCGCGGTCACCGTTTCGCATCAGGGCTACCTGAAGCGCACGCCGATCTCGACCTACCGTCAGCAGCGCCGCGGCGGACAGGGCCGCACCGGCATGAAGACGCGTGAAGAAGATTTCGTCTCGCAGCTCATCGTCGATTCGACGCACGCCTTCCTGCTCTGCTTCACCAATACAGGCCGCGTCTACTGGCTCAAGGTCTACGAGATCCCCGACGTCGGCGCAGCAGGCAAGGGCAAGTCGATGCAGAGCCTGCTCAACCTGCAGGCCGGCGAGAATGTCCGCACCATCCTGCCGGTACGCAACCTCGAGGAAGAAGGCAAGTTCGTCTTCTTCGCCACGCGCAACGGCACCGTGAAGAAGACGCCGCTCAAGGACTTCTGCAATGTCATGGCGCGCGGCATCATCGCCATCGGTATCGAAGAAGATGACGAACTGATCGGTGTCCGCATCACTGACAGCAACCAGATCGTCTTCCTCGCCACGCATGAAGGCATGGCCATCCGCTTTGACGAGAACGATGTGCGCTCCATGGGTCGCCCGGCCTACGGCGTGCGCGGCATCGACCTCGGCAAGAAGGATTACGTCGTTGGCATCGCCGTTACCCCGCGTGAGCGCCGCAAAGATGAAGGCGGAGTCAATTGCGACTGCCTCATCCTCAGCATCACCGAGCACGGCTTCGGCAA
>DATGAD010000428.1:0-3077 GCA_035313725.1 Alloacidobacterium sp.
GAGCGCAGCGACTCGGCAAAGGGACTGCCCGCGTAAGTTGATGTTGCAATCTGCAACCGCCGGCCAGCGTTCGCTGTCCCTCCAGGGCGGGAACTCCTCTTTCGGCGGCCACGCGATACGCCTCTTCCTTTTTCGATCGCCGGGATCAATCCCAAAAGAGGTGCGCCTGTTAGCCGTTCCAGCTCTTCGAGCGATCTCACTCTGTTGTCGGTGAGATCTCGAAGCAGTGCCACTACCGCTCCTAGAATGAGGCCCGCTGCGGCGGCAGCTAGATAGTAGAGCAAGACATTTGGGCTCTTTGGCCAGTTTGGAGGAGGCACCCGCGCCGGATTCACAACTGTAATATTGGTAGACCGCAGCCCTTCGAGCACGCCCGCTTGTTTCAACTTCGCGAGCAATCCTTCGTACACTTCGCGACTTCCATCTGCCTCCTGCTTCGCCAGGCCATAAGCAATCGCCTTGTCATTCAGGTCGTTGACGACCTTTTTCTGCTCTTCAAGCGCGCCACGCGCTGAAGCCTCTGCTCGTGCGGCAATCTCATAATCGGTCCGTGCACGCTCGCCAATGCGATGCACTTCTTCCTGTATGGATTTCTCGACTCCACTAAGTTCCGCCTGCAATTCCGCGATGCGCGGATAAGCGCTTCCATACCTGACGCGGTCTTCGTCCAACTCCGCTCGTACCGTGGCCTCCTGAGATCGCAGGCTCTGAATCAGGCCAAGCGAATTCGCCATCGATGCAACCGCTCCGCCGCCAGAGTTCCCGCTAAGGCCCGAAATCAACTCGGGGTTGCCGCTGCTGGCCACGCGATAGACCGCCTCTTTCAAAATGCGATTTGACTCCGCCCCCGCCAATGCCTCGTTAAGACTCTCCAGCCGCGTGAGCACTACATTATGCGACTCATCATCCCCAAACATTCCCGTTTCTCGCTGAAGCGTGATCGCCTTCGCCTGCAAACTCTCGGTCTGCCTCCGCAAGTCGTCCAGTTGCGTCGTGAGCCAATTCGATGCCTGCGCTGTCGCCGTGAATCGCGCCTGAAACGTGTAATCCATGAGAGCGCCGATAAGGTGATTGACAACATCGGCAGCCATTTGCGGATCAGGGCTCGAATAGCTGACGTTGATCAATCGCGTGCCCGTAACCGGCTCGACCTTCAGATGGCTCGCAAATATCTTCAGCACCACGTAACGACGATTCGGCGCGTGTTCGAGGGGCACGCTCAGCGGTTCGACCGGCTTTCTCCAGAAAAAGATCCACGAAGGAAGCATTACCCGGTGGCCTCTCTTCGAAGACGGATAAAAATCTTCAGTCGACTCCAAGTGAAGGTCCTGAATAGTGCGCAACGCCAGCGAATCTGAGCTCAAAATATTCGCTTCTGTCTGCAGAGTAATGTTGTAGTCCAGTGCATCGGATGCAGAATCGGCTGCATCTCCCATTACGCTGCTTTCCAGCCCGAAAGCGCCGGCGCTATCTTTTTGTATCTGAATCTGGCCTGTCGCCTGGTATCGGCGTGTCGCAATCACGCAATATAATGTGGCTGCCGCAAGGAGTCCGGTAAGGACATAGAGAAAACTCGTGCGCCGCCTCTTGAGCACTGCTGCCAATGCCCCCAACGACATCTCATCATCGCGCATGGCACGAAGGTCGGGAAGCCCCTCAATCCTCACTGGCGAAACGGCCATGTCGTCCTCATGCTTCAGGCGTTGCGCATCATCAATGCTGAACCATCGAAATCAAAGTTGAATTCCATCTCGTTGACTCCCGCATCTGCCATCGCCGCCCGCAGTCGCTTTCTGTCGGTCGTGTGCAGCAATAGGAATCCGCTACCGCCCGCGCCAACCAGCTTGCCGCCGGTTGCGCCGCCACGGTTGCGCGCAACGTCGTACAGCCCGTCCACCAGGTCATTTGTCATGCCGTTGGAGCGGCAGCGTTTTCGCAGCCAATGCTCATGCATGAGTTTTCCAAATTCATGAACTGCGCCGGCCTCCAGCACACGGCGTATCTCCTCTCCGAGTTGCTTCACAAAATGCAGCCCTTCGAGCATGGCTTTGTCCCGCTGCTCTGAGCGCTTTCTTTGATCGTCCAAAAGCACCGAGGCGCTGCGTGTCTCCCCAACGAAAAAGAGCATCAGAGAATCGCGAAGTTCCCGCAAGGCCGTCTCACTGATTTTCAACACGGTCACATCGACAGAATCGTCCGGTCGGTATTCCTGACAAAGCAACCCGCCATACGCCGCGACGTACTGATCCTGCTTCCCGACAGGTTCATTCAGACGGTTCATTTCAATTTCGACGGCTTCTTGCGCCAGCATTTCCGCAGTCACGCGCCTGCGCTCGTAGGCATACAAAGCGTGCACCAGGCCAACGAGAAATGCTCCCGAGGAGCCCAATCCGGTGCCTGCCGGAACATCGGCGATGCTAACGATCTCAAGCGGGCAAGGAGTTTCGTGCAACTTTAACGTTTCGCGAAGAAGAGGATGCAGAACGTCTTCGTACTTCTCCGCATGCTCGTTTTTCGTATATCTAAGGAAATAGCCCGGCAAGAAACTCTTGTTGATCGTGATGTAGACATACTTATTGATGGCCGCAGAGAGGACAAACCCGCCGAATTCCCGGTAGTAGGACGGCAAGTCGGTCCCCCCGCCCCCAAATGAAATGCGCAAGGGAGTGCGCGTCATGATCACAGTTCGCACCCAGCCATCGACAGCAGTTCGCTTTCCCTCGACCTCCGAAGAGCCCGGAGCATCTGCTCTGTGTCATGAAGCCCTTCGGGCGATCCAATTTCGTAGAAGCGGCCGTGTACTTCGTGTGCAGCCAGCTTTCCCTCAGCAGCGAGACCGGCCAGGACCGCACCCAGATCAAATGGTTCGCGCTCCGGCCACGCCTCTAGAACCTTCGCCTGCGTCAGAGTAAGACCGTAGTCGATGAAACGCATCTCCGGCGCGCGCCTGAGCTTGTCGTAGCGAACGATCCTCCCAGCCCGCATCTCCACATTGCTCGCCTGCCACCGGCCATCATTTCGAAGTACCGTCATCAATGCCGGCAGCCTGGATGTCAGAAACGCTTTCCATGCACGCA
>DATGAD010000429.1:0-13510 GCA_035313725.1 Alloacidobacterium sp.
CTCTGTATGGCGTGCAGCCCTTCGATGCCATGATCTACAGCTTCGCTGTTCTGGGAGTAGCTATCGTAGCCGTCGCCGCAAGCATGGTGCCGGCACAGCGCGCAGCCAGTGTCGATCCCCTGAGCGCGTTGCGCGCCGAATGATCTTTTGACTTTGAGGTGGGTGGATGTCCGCATTTCTAAATGACCTGCGCTATGGAATTCGCCAGCTAAAAAAGACACCGGGATTTACGGCCGTCTGCATACTCACTCTCGCACTCGGCATTGGCGCCAACACTGCCGTCTTCAGCGTGATGAACGCCGTGCTGCTCAGGTCCTTGCCTGTGTCTGATCCGGAGCGCGTCGTCTACCTGAACACCTCAGGCGCGCCCCATCGCGGAAGCAATACTGGCGATTGGACCACCTCGTTCTCCTACCCGGTCTACGACACGCTGCGCCAACAGCACAACGTGTTGTCGGAAGTCATGGCCTACGTCCCCGTGAGTTCGGGCGGAAGCAAAGTTGCTGTACGCTTAGGTCCGGAACCTGAAGAAGCCGAAGGCGACATGGTGAGCGGCAATTTCTTCTCTGGCCTTGGCGTGAACATGGCCCGCGGACACGGCTTCACCTCCCAGGATGAAACGCAGCACTCTCCCATTGCCGTGATCAGTTACAACTACTGGACGCAGCGCTTCTCGCGTAATCCGGATGTTCTGGGAAAAACGCTCTTCGTAAAGGGCGTTCCCTTGACGATTGTCGGCATTGCGACTGAAGGATTCGAGGGCGTCGACGCCGGAAGTTCGACTGACTTCTGGATTCCCATGCAGAGCCGTCCTGAACTGAACGCCTGGAGCGATCCGGCGGAAGGCGGCAAAACCTATCTGCAGCGACCTAACTGGTGGTGCCTGCGCATGCTTGGACGGCTGGCCCCTGGCGTTACGAAGAAGCAGGCCATCGCACAATTGCAGCCTGTTTTTCAAACCGCCGCATACATCGGCATCGGCCAGCCTGAAGCCGGAGAAAAGCCGCCGGTCCTGAGCTTTCAGGATGCCAAAAACTTCGCCGGCTTCGATCAAGACTATGGCGAACCGCTGCAAATGCTGATGGCGATGGTGGGCCTGGTTCTGCTGATTGCATTGAGCAACGTGGTTATGCTGCTGATGGCGCGCAATACAACACGTCAGCGGGAATTCTCGCTGCGTCTCACCCTTGGAGCAGGCCGCAAAGAGTTATTCCGGCAGTTGCTCACCGAAAGCCTGCTGCTTGTAGCGCTGGGCGGCGCCCTCGCATGGCTTTTCGCCACAGGTGCCACGCGCTCGCTTGCAGTATGGTCGCAGATCGAAGCAAGCCTGGCCCCGGATCGCGCGGTGCTGCTGTTTACCCTCGGCATTCTGGTAAGCGCGGCACTCATCTTTGGATTGGCGCCGTTGCGCGTCGCAATATCAGGCGGTCCGGGGCTGGTGCTGAAAACCTCGGCGGCCACCGGCAACACCGATACAACCAGGCGACGCATTGGCAGAATGATCGTCACCTTGCAGATGGCGTTGTGCCTCGTCTTGTTAGTCGGCGGAGGGCTGCTGATCCGCACTCTGCGCAACCTTCAAAACATTCCGCTCGGAATGCGGACCGATGGATTGGTGGTCTTCGGAGTGAATCCCCAGAATGTCCATTCCTTTGTTGAAGGCATCGCCTTCTATCAGAATCTGAGTGAAAAATTGCGTGTACTCCCAGGCGTGCAGTCGGTAGCCCTGATGAGGGAGCGTATAGGCTCTGGGTGGTCGAGCAACAACGATATGGGAAAAATCGACGGCAAAACGCCGCCGAATGCTCAGGGCGAGAACAGCTTGGTGCGAATGAACACTGTCGGACCTGATTTCTTCAATACACTGGGGGTGCCTATACTGGCTGGCCGCGAGTTTAGCGAATCGGACACAGCCGCATCCCCGAGAGTAGCCATCATTAATGAGCTGTTCGCCCAGCGCTTTCTGCCAAATGTAAACCCTCTGGGACATCACCTGTCTTCAGAAGACCCCAAAGACGATGCAGTGATCATCGGCGTGGTCAAAAATCATAAATACCGCAGCATCGAAGAAGAACCGATTCCAATGCTGTGGAGTGCCTACACCCAGGGAACAAACATTGGCGAGATGAATGTCGAAATGCGCGTGCATCGCGACCCCATGGCGATTCTGCCCGCCGTGCGTAAGGTAGTGCAGCAGATCGATCCCAATCTGCCACTCATGGAACCGATGACGCAGCGCGCTCAGTACGAAGAGGGCATCTCACGGCAGCTTCTCTTTGCACGTTTGGCAGGATTTTTCGGACTGCTGGCCGTGGTTCTGGTAGCCACAGGGCTTTATGGGACCCTGGCCTATCACGTGAGCAACCGCACAATAGAGATTGGCGTGCGCATGGCTGTTGGCGCAAAGCGTGGTCAAGTGGTCTGGATGGTGATGCGCGACAGCCTTCTCATGACGGTAATTGGAGTTGTCATCGGAGTCCCATTGGCAATGCTCGTAAGCAAAGCGTTGACCTCCGCGCTCTACGGCGTGAAACCCTACGACATAGTGAGCTATGTGCTGGCAGTCTTCGGCGTAGCTTTCGTCGCTCTCATCGCAAGTGTAGTTCCAGCACGCCGTGCGGCAAGCGTTGACCCGCTGACAGCACTGCGAACTGAATAAACGTCGGAGAGATGCCTCCTCCCTTTTCAGGTGATACATTGAAGTTCGTTGACTAATTCGCTTTACTTAAGGACTTTTCAGTGAATTTCCTTGGGATGGACGTAGGTACCGGCGGCACTCGCGCAGTGCTGATCGACGAACAGGGCCAACTAGTGGCGGCGGCGGCAAGCGAACACGCCCCGTTTCGCAGTCCTCATCCAGGATGGGCCGAGCAGGACCCTGAAGACTGGTGGCGAGCAGCGCAAGCAGCAATTCGCGAAGTGCTGGCAACAAGCAGTGTAGCCGCTTCAGAGATCGGCGCAATCGGACTCACCGGGCAGATGCATGGCGCGGTCATGCTCGATGCTGACGGCCGCGTGCTGCGGCCCTCTCTGATCTGGTGCGATCAGAGAACGGACGCACAATGCGACTGGCTGCATGAACGTATTGGACGCGAGCGACTGATCGAACTCACCTGCAATCCTGCCCTGCCAAATTTCACCCTTACCAAGCTGCTTTGGGTGCGCGATCACGAGCCGGAAGTGTTTGCTCGCATCGCACACGTTCTTTGCCCAAAGGACTATGTGCGCTTTCGCTTGACCGGCACGTATGCGATCGACGTGCAGGAGGCCTCCGGCACGCTTCTTCTCGACGTGACGCACCGGCGCTGGTCGTCGGAAGTGGCGCGGATCGCCGGGATCAATGAAGCATGGTTGCCGCAGCTCTTCGAATCGCAGGACGTCTGCGCTCACATTTCCGATGAAGCCTCCGTTGCAACCGGACTCGTCGAAGGGACACCCGTGGTCGCCGGAGCGGGCGATCAGGGAGCAGGCGCTGTAGGCATGGGCATTCTGCAGCCGGGCTCGGTGTCAGCGACGATCGGCACTTCCGGCGTCGTCTTCGCCGCGACTGCAGCTCCAACCAGAGATCCTCTGGGTCGCCTTCATACTTTTTGCCATGCGGTCCCGGAGCGCTGGCATGTGATGGGCGTGACACAGGCTGCGGGTCTGTCGTTGCGCTGGCTGCGGGATATCATCGCGCCGGGCGCAAGTTACGACGTCCTGACAGTCGAGGCAGTGCAAATTCCAGCGGGCAGCGATGGCCTGTTGTGGGCTCCGTACCTGCTCGGCGAGCGCACGCCGCATCTCGACTCGCAAGCTACAGCCGCGTTCTACGGCATCACGGCTTCGCATACCCGCGGACACCTGGTACGCGCCGTGCTCGAAGGCGTCGCCTATTCATTGAAGGACACTTTCACGCTGTTCGCCGAATTAGGAATTCCGGTGCAGGGTGTGCGACTCGGCGGCGGCGGTGCACGCGGACCGCTCTGGCGGTCAATCCAGGCCAGCATTTATGGCTATGCAAGTGATGTTCTCGTAGCGGAAGAGGGTGCAGCCTTCGGAGCTGCGTTACTCGCAGGAGTAGGCGTGGGCGCGTGGCCCGACACAGATGCAGCATGCGCTTCGGCAATTCAGGTAGCCGAGCAGATTGCACCCGATCCCGCGACTGCTCAAGGTTATGCCAATGGATATAAGGTGTACCAACGACTGTATCCGGCGCTGCGGTCCATTCGAGAAGGAGCGTGAATTCGAATAACCTCTAACTCGAGAGATGCACTTGGAATAGACCCCATGTGCCATTCGCGCGCAAAGCGTAGCAACTCCCGGTTCCGAGAGACGTAAGCGGCCTTACCTTGACCACATGAGGCCGCCCGATGACCGGACATTGCGGTATGCGGGCCTCAACGCTTTGCTGAGTCGCTATATCAGAGCTCCGGAAGTACAGCGCATTGCCGCAGTTATTGAGCATCACCTGCAGCGCTGCCCCGCCAAATCCTATGCCTCCGTCGAGCCGCACCTGCATTGATGCGATGGACTGTGTGGACAGGACTACCATCGTTCGATAGGCCCGGCACCGGTCCAGCAAGCTCTGTTCGCCGTCGCTCTCGCCTGCGGTAATAAACCTGTGCGCCTCATCTACAATGTAGGCGAATGGCCTCACCTTATTCGCTCGCGTGAAGACGAATTCCATGAATTTCGCCTTGATGCATCTTCCGACCATGTCTGCGATTGCCGAAGGGCTCACCGTTGGAATGTAGACAAGCACATCTCCCCGGTTCAGCATCTCGCGCACAGAAAAGTCGTTCTCTGGTGATTCAATGGGATTGACCGACACACAGGCAGCGAATTCTTCCGATGCTATATCGCTCAGAATGCCGTTCGCCATCCACACTACGCTGGAGCGAGTGGTGTTGTGCAGCGACATGACAGTGACAAGCCGAGCCGTCAATTCACCGGGTACTCCCATTTCGTTACATGCCCTGAGATAAAAATAGATCGGGGGGCTTCCATCATCGCCGGTCGAGTATGCGACCAATGAAGAAATGGGCTTGAAATAATTGTCGCGGTTGTATTGAAGAGTTGGGCAGATAGGCGCGAATTCCTCGTCCTTGCTCAGTTGCTCACGGACTTTAGACCATAGAGAGTGAAGCTTTTCCATCCCCCGTTTCGCGAGATACATATCTACCGCCACGAAATCCTTCAACAGGTTAGCTGCCTGGATGTTCCAGCATGGCTCTCTCGTCGTCGCCATGTCGCGCGTGTAGAAGTCGCTTTGCGAGATAATCGAATCGACAGCCTCAATCGCGCTCAGCTTCGCAAGGTCCTTACCCTCAAAGAAATACAGCACTTTACCGGGAGTGCCGTACCGCAGAGTGGTTACTCTTCTGTTTCGCGCTTCGCGGATCACCACATCGTGAAGTTCCTGCTTGGGATCAACCACGAGCGCTGCGGGGCGTAAGTGTTGCCGGGGCTCGGCATCTCTGCCAACCGTATCTTTGTATTCCTTATATTCGGCCAGCTCCGGATATCTCAGCGCGCTCTCGAGCAGCGGAATTACACCCGAAACACTCTTGCCGCTGCCCGTCTCACCCGTGATGAGTGTATGCCGCACCATCTCGGTTGAAGGAACACGCTCTTGCTGTCCTAGTAGCTCGCGCCACCCACGCACCCTGAATTTCGGATGAGCACTCGTAAAGGGATAAGGCTTTTCCGTAAGCATCTCACACCACCACGTCGATCAGAGAAAGCGCCTTCGCCTGCTCCGCATTGATGAATTTTTCCTTCTGGAATAGCCGCTTGAGCATTCGGCGATACGCTGCTCTATCCTTGCCGGCAGCGCATGCGTGCTCCGACAGCATGTCGAGAAACTTTCCGTCCCACTCTTCTAAATTCCGGCTCATCATCCGCAATTGCGACACCGTCTGGACCGTATGTTGTGTGAAAACGCTTCGTATCGGGTGATAGAGCAGACGGCTGGTAGCCATCGCGTGGCGATGACCCACCGTGCCAAAGGAAAGAAGCATCGCCGCGGCGGAACACGCCTGATTGAGAGCGACGGTTCTAAGCACGCGGCCGTTGCCTTTGCTCCAGTCACGCATGGAAAGAACAATATGATGCAGCGCATCCGCTGATCCGCCGGGACTATCGATCTGCAGCTCGATGGTGCGGAACTGATAGTAGTCGTGCAGCAGCTTCATCTCGTCAATGAGCGCGTAGCACACTTGCATGTCGATATCTCCGGTGAGCCGGATCACCGGACATGCGACATCGAGCAGGGTTGTAATGGGCATGGGCCTGGAAAAGCAAAAACCATGAAATTTGCCGCGAATGATTCATAGAAGAGCTGTTGGCATGGGGTTGATGCGCTTCCTGACTTTAGATCGGCATAGCGTAAACAGAGCGAGAATTCGCGAACGCAGGATATTTCGTACATGTCACGCACGTATTTTTGCTATGATCGTGCGATTGGAGTGGTCAATGGCTGACCTTGATCTTCGAGATCTCGACCGCTGGTGCCGGGAAGTGATGCCGGAGTTGGCGACGTTCTATGCTGCCTGTGAATACCGGACCCGGAAGAGAGCGGGCCAAAAACTGGGCAAGGAAGGCCAGAGCGTCGGAAGATCCATTTCCCGCCTGGAGGTTCTGCTTAAGGATTCCCTGGGCGGCGGCTCTCTCGTTTCTCCTGAGAAACCGCGAGAGGTAAAGGCCACCGATGCAGGCCGAGCATTGTTGGAATATTGCAAGGATGTCGTCTCGCTTCGATTAGGCCTGTTGGAAAAACTATCGACCCTCCAGCGCGGCTCGGAGATTCGCGCGGCTACGACCAACTACGCATGGCTGGCTTATGGAGACGCGCTCGAACACGCTTACAAGAAACGCCGAACGGACGGGGTGGTGAGCCCCGGGAATAAATTCTATGGCCGCGATCGGGTGTGGGAAGACGTCGAAAAGCAAGTGCTTGAGGGCAATGCTGATATCGGAATCTACAGTTTTCCTCCCTCGCGTCAGAAGGAATTCCCAAAAGATCTAGGCTGTCTGAACTGGATGGAAGAGGAAATTGTGCTGGTTTTGTCCCCGGATCTGGCCAGAAAGGCAAAAAAGGAAAAAGTCTCAGTTTATGAACTCTCGTTACGGCTCCCGTCCATGCCGCGGATTGTTCATTATGCCCGCGAGCTTGGATTCGACAGGACGGATGCGATTGAGGACTATCTCCGGAGACAAAATGTTCTTCGACGCTATGAGGAAGACTGGCTGTTAGGAGTGAACTCAATTGCTGAGATCAAGGACACGCTCATTAAAAAAGGCGGAATCAGTTTTCTACCGTGGCCGACTGTCGAGGAAGAACATCAGAAAAAAACCTTGCACGCCTATCCATTGAATTCATATATGAGACCTCGCGTTATTAAAATCATCTACCGTCTCCATGGCCTAAGGAGCGCGGTGCAGGATTTCTGCGATGCCGCCGAAACGCTCAGGGGCATCCGGAACTTTCCAATTCAAACCCCGGCCTGACCAGAATCGTTCCTTTTCACAGAAAAAAAGTAGTAACGTGCATAATCCACTCATAGATAGAAGGGAATAGTGCGTTATACGTACGTGCAGTCAATCCGAAGCCTGAGGGCCCCAAAAACTTCCCTCTGTACAAAATATTCAGCGGACGCCGACTGGATCGGCGTTTTGACACTCCCCCACACCCTACAACCCTCGACAATCCTCTAATGAAATTCAGTCAGACTATAAATATTGTTGCGGCGCGGTATAAGCTGAAACCGCTTTCAGGATTTCTTTATTGCCTTTCTAAATAATTTGGCCTACGCTTGTCCCTAACTTTTGCGGTAGACCCCGGAATGAAAATGAAAAATCCTTGTGACGGTCAGTTCGTTTAACGCTAGTTGTATAGTCAGCTGTACAGGAATACTTCATCCGCAAAATCGGGGTCTTTGGTTACGGTCTCCGGCATCTGGCTCCTTCGAGATGCGGGAATGCCGTCCGCAGAAGCCAACGAGTCAAGAGCTTGGGAGGCGAGTATGAAAAGAGTCGTCTTATGGGGCTTCACTCTGGCGGTGCTCATAGGCTGTTTGGGCATCCATCAGGCAGCGAAAGCTCAACAGATCACGGCGGCGATTACAGGCACAGTCGTAGACGCGGCTGGCGCAGTTCTCAGCGGCGCTACTGTAACGGCAACCGACGCAGATCGCGGTACCGTTTACGTCACAAAAACAAATGACAGCGGCATATTTAATTTCACACAGGTTCCGATTGGCACCTACGATGTGAAAGTGGAGGCGTCCGGCTTTGAAACAGCCGTCCAGTCCCATCTCACTCTCGTACTCAATCAGACGGCTCGCCTCGATTTCAAGATGCAGGTGGGTTCTGTAACCAATACCGTCCAGGTCACCTCTGAGGCGCCTGTTCTGCAGTCTGACACAACACAGGTCAGCACGCTCATCAATGCAAAAGCGGTCACGGAAATTCCGCTGGCCACACGCAACTATGTCGAACTGACATTGCTGGCGCCCGGCAGCATTCACCCTGACAACTCAACCTTCAACAACGGTGACAACACCGCGAGTGGTGGCCGTCCATACATCAATGGAAACCGCGAGCAGTCCAACAACTTCATCCTTGACGGGATGGATAACAACCAGACCTCGGATAACCTGTTGGCCGTTACGCCATCGCCAGACGCCATCCAGGAATTCAATCTGATCACTTCCAACGCTCCCGCTGAGTTCGGTAATTTTCAGGGGGGAATCGTTAATGCCTCAATCAAGTCGGGGACCAACCAGTTCCACGGCGATGTATGGGAATTCTTCCGCAACGACGTTCTGAATGCGAATCAGTGGGAGAACAAATTCCTCGGGCCAGGCAACGAAATCCCTCGGGCTGCGCTTCGCTGGAACATGTATGGTGGGACCATCGGCGGCCCGATCATCAAAGACAAGCTCTTCTTCTTTGCGGATTACCAGGGGCAGCGTTTCGATCACCCCGCAAGCGGCAACTTCATCACTGTCTTTACGAATGCCGAGCGCGCTGGCGATTTCAGCGCGCTTTTGCAGCAGTCGACTCCGGTACAACTTACGAACCCGGTCACAGGTCAACCCTATCCAAACAATCAGATTCCTGTGTCGCAGGAAAACATCGTTGCACAGAATCTATTTACCTCCAGCTACTATCCGCAGACAATTAACAACAACCTCGTCAACAACGCCATCAATACCACGACCCAGGCCTACAATGACGACCAAGGAGACGTTAAGGTCGACTACAACATGACGGAAAAGGATCGCTTTGATGGCCGCTACTCTCAGGCATATCAGAACGATCCCGGAAGCAGTTCACTACTGATCCTGGGCAATGGCTTCGCGCAAGCCCCCATCCACAACGTCGTGGGCACGTGGACCCACACCTTCAGCCCCAGCATCTTGAACGAAGCCCGCTTTGGCACAAGCTGGATCACCCTCTTTAATGGATCCACCTTTACCCCCAGCATTGGGAACCTTGGAACATCACTCGGGATCGCCAATGCCAATAGCGCGGGGCCCGGCCTGCTGCTCCTGGGTTTCGGTGGCGGCACAGCACCATCTCCAGGAAGCGGCACACTCACCAATCTTGGCAACAACGTCGTGCAACAGGATTTCGCAGATACAGTGATCCAGTTTAACGATGGATTGGTGATCAATCACGGCAAGCACGTCTTCAAAACAGGCTTCCAGATGTGGCGGTATAGGGTAAACACCTTCTATACCGGCAATAGCGGCGCCTATGGCTCAATTCTCTTCAGTGGACAGTTCTCCGGTGATGCTGGAGCCGACTTCTTCCTGGGTTACCCGGAAGCAACTGGCAAGGGCGTCAGCAGCGGTGGTTCATGGCACCAGTTCTCATGGACCTATGCTGGATACTTCCAGGACGATTGGCGCATTACTCCAACGCTCACGTTGAACCTTGGACTGCGTTATGAAGTGCACACCCCCTGGATCGAACTCAACAACCGCCAGGACAACATGAACCTTGACACCGGCGTGGTGGAGTATGCAGGGCAGGATGGCAACAGCCGGGCCCTCTATAACTCGGTATACGGACAAAATGCATTTCAACCCCGCTTCGGCTTTGCCTGGTCGCCGGACGCTCTACACGGCAAGGCAGTTGTTCGCGGCGCGTACACTATCTCTTCCTACCTGGAAGGCACAGGCACGAACCTGCGTCTCCCACGTAATCCTCCCTTCACCCCGGCTGAAGTTACCGCTACTTACGAGACGCCAAGTTACACAACTCAGCAAGGTCCAGGCGGAGCTTCTCCAACAGACCCGTTCGCGGGCGCTGTGATGTATGTCTGGGACAAGACCGTTCAGCCTGCGCAGGATCAGCAGTGGAACTTCACGGTGCAGGACGCAGTCGCCTCAGCGACGACAGTGCAGCTTGGCTACGTCGGCCAACATGGAACACACCTGATGGTCCCGACGCCATTCGCACAGGAACAGCTCGTCAATGGCCAACCCGAACCTGGAGTCTACTTCCAGGGCCCCAATTCAATACTGTCGGATATATCGACAGTGTCAGGAACGGCTTCGACGGGTTACATGAACTACAACGCACTTCAAGCCGTCCTGCAGCAGCGCCTTTCGAACGGTCTGGAAGGACAGGTAGCTTACACCTGGTCGCACTGCATGACCAACAACAGCGGGTATTACGGAACGTGGGGATCGGCCACACAGGCGACTCCGGCGTCACCGTACTACCAGAACCTCTATAACCCTGGCGCTGACTACGCCAGCTGCTACTACGACAGCAAGAATAACCTCGCCGCCTATGCTACTTACGAGCTGCCTTTTGGCAGAGGCAAGAAGTTTGGCAGCGATGTGCCCAGGGCCCTCAACGCTGTTGTAGGTGGTTGGCAGGCTTCAACCATCATCTCCGTCCATGCTGGTTTTCCGCTGGCCGTCTATGACGATCACGACACCTCGAACACCGGTGGTCGCGGTGCTCGTCCAAACTGCGGACAACAGCAGATCTTCGGACGGCAGAAGAGCTTCGGTTCCTCAGGTTCCTTCCAGGGCTACCAGTGGATGAGTCCGTCAGGATATTCCGAGCCTGCTGATGGAACATTCGGCAATTGTCCGGCACAGGGACCTGTCCGGGGACCTGGCTACACGAACACCGATCTCGGCCTGTCAAAGAACATTCACGTCACCGAAAGTAAGTACCTGCAATTCCGTACCGATTTCCTTAACACATTCAACAACGTGCAGCTGGGACATCCAAGTACCAGCTATGCGCCAAACCCCGGAACCTTTGGGTTGATCAACACTTCGCAACCCGCAAGAAACATACAGTTCGCCTTGAAGTTCTATTACTAGGCGCGACTGATACACTCAGGGGCAGACGCTCACCCGTCTGCCCTTTATTTTCACTATGCATAAATTGTCTGAGCTAACCCTTCTGATTTCCTCACTCCTTGCGGTTAGCGTCTCATCTGCCGCGCAGTCCCCCGCCAAAACACCTGCAACGAACCCAAATGCAACAGCCGAACATGCCACATCTCTTGCCGAGAGTGGCGCCTGTTCCGAAGCATTGCCTTTATTGGCGAAGACCGTCACGCACATCACTGACAAAGAACTGCAAAAAAGAGCCGGCCTCGACGGCGTGCGCTGCGCCACCCTGCTGCAGCAGCCAGGACCGCTCCTCGACTTCGTCCGAATCCTCAACCAACAATTTCCCCACGATCCCGAGGTCTTGTACGTCTCCGTGCACGCTTACTCCGATCTCTCCAACCGGGCCGCACAGGAATTAGCCCGCACCGCGCCCACCTCAATTCCCTCTCTCGAAATGGATGCTGAAGCGAATGAAGTGCAGGGCAAATGGGACCAGGCGGAAAAAGACTATCGGAAAATTCTCGAAGAAAATCCGCGCTATCCAGGTATTCACTTCCGCTTGGCGCGATTGTTGCTCTCCAGGCCGAATCCGCCTGCGGACTTTCAGGAACAGGCGAAGAAGGAACTATTGCTGGAGTTGGAAATCGATCCGGCCAATGCTGGCGCAGAATATGTTCTCGGCGAATTAGCGCGACAGGCAAACGACTTCCCGGAAGCAATCCAGCGCTTCACCAAAGCCACCAAGTACGACCCGAACTTCGCTGACGCCTACCTTGGATTGGGCGTGTCGCTGCTGACGGAGAAGAAGTTCGACGAAGCCGTTGCTCCGCTTGAAATGGCCGTCAAACTCCAGCCCGGCAACCCTGCTGGACACTACAGTCTCGCGACCGCGTATGCACGCACAGGAAGAAAAGAAGATGCACAGCGTGAATTAGCTCTGCAGCAGCAGACCGCAGAGCATACGGGCAATCAGGGGGCTCCGAATCCGCAGTGAGCTTTCCCCTCGAAAAAGGCGCAGCGTGGTCGCGCCGGCGTTTCCTCTACACCCTCGCTGGCGCCGCTGGATTCACCGGGCTGAAGAGCTTCCCCGAAGTAGCGCCCGCAGCTTCAACGTACCCGTTTGAAGAAGTACCAGCCGCAACAAGCCGGATCACATGGGTTCATACTGCCGGGAAATCAAATGAGAAATACCTCCCGGAAACGACCGGAGCTGGCTGCGCATTCCTCGACTACGACAATGACGGATGGATGGACATCTATCTCGTCAACAGCGGCAAGTGTGACTTCTACAATCCTACTCCCGCGCTGCGCAACGCGCTCTACCGCAACAACCGTGACGGAACCTTCACCGACGTAACTGAAAAAGCAGGCGTTGCAGGGGGCGGTTACGGGCAGGGCGTCGCAGTCGGCGACTACGATAGCGACGGCTTCCCTGACCTGTATGTGACCCAGTACGGGCGAAGTATTCTCTACCGCAACAACGGCGACGGAACCTTCACTGACGTAACCGAAAAGGCCCGCGTTGCAGCTCCCGGATGGGCCTCAAGCGCAGTCTGGTTCGACTACGATAACGACGGACGCCTCGATCTCTTCGTCTGCCAGTTCGTCGACTTCGACAAGTCGAAGAATCTTCCTTGCGTCACTTATAACAACAAGCCCGGTTACTGCGTTCCGCGCCTCTATAATCCCCTGCCCAGCTGGCTCTTCCATAACAACGGTGATGGAACATTTACCGATGTCAGCAAATCATCGGGTATCGGAAAATACCTCGGAAAAGCCTGGGGAGCCGTCGCCGCCGATCTCAACAATGACGGCAGGATGGATCTCTTCGTCGCCAACGACACCACCGCGAATTTCCTCTTCATGAATCGCGGAGCAGGAAAATTCGAGGAAATCGCGGCCCTGGCCGGCGTGGGCTTCAGCGAGAGCGGCCGGCCCCGTTCAGGGATGGGTGTCGACGCCGCCGACTTCAATCAGGACGGTTGGATGGACCTCTTCGTCGCCAACATCGATCACGAAAAGTATTCGCTCTATCAAAACAATCACGACGAAACATTCGACGATCAGGCCAATGTCACCGACGTCGGTACAGCAACGCGCCTGATGAGCGGATGGGGACTCAAGTTCTTCGATTACGACAACGACGGCAACCTCGATCT
>DATGAD010000430.1:0-8655 GCA_035313725.1 Alloacidobacterium sp.
GGCAGGGAACATCGTTCTGTTGCCCACCAGTCTCGCCTTCGGCAATTCAGTCATCGGGACTCCAACGGCAGCGCAGAACCTTACGATCTCAAATACCGGCGGCGTCAGCGTGAACTTACAGACGCCCGCAACCACGGGTGACTTCCCCATCACTGCGAACACCTGCGGCGCATCGCTCGCGCCGAATTCCGGATGCACAATCTCGATCACCTTCAATCCGACTGCCGCCGGCGGCCGTGCTGGCGTCTTTACCATCAGCGACGATGCAGGCACACAGACCGCGCAGCTTTCCGGCAACGGCCAGGCACCGGCAACAGCGGTCCTGTCCGGAACGAGCCTGAATTTTTCCCAGCCGCAAACGGTGGGAACAAAGAGCAGTCCGCAGCAGATTACGCTCACCAATAACGGCGATATTTCCCTGACAGACATCGCAATCGCAGTGACCGGAGATTTCACGGCCCAGAACAGTTGCGGCTCCTTCCTCGTCGGACACGCGAGCTGTGCCATCTCGGTCGCTTTCGTCCCGACGATAGTCGGTCCGGAGACCGGAACTCTGACCGTGACGACGCAACTTGGTTCGCAGAAAGTGACCCTGTCCGGCACCGGCCTGGCGCCGCCGGGCATCTCCGCACTGCCCTCAACGCTCAATTTTGGAAGCCAGGCGGTCAGCGCCACCAGCAGCCCCCAGAGGGTTGTGCTCACCAACAGTGGCGGCTCTGCCCTCAGCGATCTTACATTCTCCGTGACTGGCGACTACGCAATCGCCGGCACGAACTGCCCCGCGGGTCAGACGCTCAACGCGCAAAGCAACTGCTACATCGACATAACCTTTACACCCTCACAGGCAGGTCAGCGCATCGGCTCATTAGCGGTGGGCGCGACAAATCTCTCCACGCCACTCGATGTCGCTCTCGCCGGTTCAGGCGAAGACTTTCAGATTCTCGTAACCGGCTCATCCTCCACCGTTATAGTGAGCGGGCAGACGGCGACCTTTGCCGTCCAGGTGATTCCGGTGAACGGATCAGCGGGCACGCTGACCATGGGATGCACCGGAGTTCCTCAGAATGCGGCCTGTACCTTAAACCCGGCCACGCTGCCCGTCGCGAGCGGCGTAACTGGATATGCAACTGTGACCGTCACCACCGGAGTGGCGAACAGCACTTCATCCACAGTTGCGCCACTTGGTCTCTGGCAAAGAGCCGGCATCGCGCTCGCGGCACTCCTGCCATGCGCCCTTTTTGGCATCAGAAAACGGAGAAGGATGATCCGCGCCTTCTTCATCATCAGCCTGGCTCTTTCCCTGGGAATTGCCTTGCAGGTTCCCATAGCCTGCGGCACGACTGTAAGCGGCGGAGGTAAAACGACTACGCCCCCACCGCCGCCCCAGGGCCCAACGACACCATCCGGTGTGTACACCTTGAACGTCACCGCGTCCATTCCCGGACTGCAAAGAAGCGTGCCGGTAACTCTGACCGTCCAGTAGAGGAATGGGCTGGGGTAAGATAAACATATTGCTCGTACTTGCTGGCGTCGGCCTCGACACCATGAAATTTCTTATGCATGTGGTGGATAAGCCATCGTGTTTCCCGTAACCCTGTAGGTGCCAAGTAGTTCCATCACGCGCTGGAAAGCTCTACACTGCAAATGGCGCTCTGCCAAAACGGTAATTGGCAATCTTTATTGATTAGAGGAGTAGATACGCAGTCGATAGCCGATCTCTGCTGTCACTGCATGCGTTATGCGTAAGCGACTGGCTCTTTCACTTTTCTTCTCCTTGCTGGCAGCCTTGCCGTATGCGCATTCCCAGACTACTTCCGGCGATTCAACCCAGCAGCAAAGTACCGACTGTTCTGATCCGATGAACGCCATGTCGGCCTCTTGTGGTTCTGATTTGAGCCAGCAGGGGCAATACGGCTTGGGCAATTACGGCCAGGCCGGGCAGACTGGCGAGAGAAACGTCCCCGCGGGTGCGCCGCTCAATACCAGGACATACACTGATCTAGGTACCCCAACAACTACACCCAATGCGAACCGTAGTCTCCAGCCGACCACGGTTCCCGCTCCTCCCGAGCCTCTTACTGAATTTCAGAAGTTTGTCGCCGGAACAACTGGCGAAGTGCTGCCGATCTTCGGCGCGAGCCTCTTTCGCAATGTCCCGTCTACCTTTGCGCCGGTCGAGCAGATCCCGGTAACGCCGGACTACATTATCGGCCCGGACGATGAGCTGCGCATCCATATCTGGGGACAGGTCAATTTCAACGCCAACGTCCGTGTTGATCGTTCCGGTTCCGTCTACCTGCCACAGGTCGGAGCAATTCATGTCGCCGGCCTGCCATTTTCCGCATTGGATCAGCACCTGCGCTCAGAGATCGGCCGTGTCTATCGCAACTTCGATCTCACCGTCGATGCAGGTCAGCTTCGCTCTATCCAGATATTTGTAGTCGGTCAGGCGCGCCGTCCCGGTTCATACACTGTCAGCTCATTGAGCAGCCTGGTAAATGCGTTGTTCTCCTCCGGCGGGCCCTCCACGCAGGGATCGTTGCGCCACATCCTGCTCAAACGGCAGGGCAAGACCATCACCGACTTTGACCTGTACGAACTGCTCGTGAATGGCGACAAGTCAAAGGATTCCCAGCTCTTGCCGGGTGATGTCATATTCATCCCACCTGCTGGTCCGCAGGTAGCTCTGATGGGAAGCGTGCGTCATCCGGCAATTTACGAGTTACGCGATGACAGCACCACCTTGCAGCAGCTCCTTGCAGATGCAGGCGGCGCATCAACCACAGCTTCCGATTCGCGAATCTCGATTGAGCGCATCCAGAACCATCAGGCGCGCGAAGCCATGGAAGTCGCATTTGACTCCACCGGCTTGGGAACCACATTGCGGGACGGTGATGTGTTGCGCGTGCTTTCGATCTTGCCGCGCTATCAAAAGACCGTGACGCTACGCGGAAACACCACCAATCCGGGCAACTTTGCCTGGCATGAAGGCATGAAGCTCAGCGACCTGATTCCGGATCGTGACTCGTTAATCACCCGCAACTATTATTGGAGACGCGCGCAGCTGGGCCTGCCCACGCCCGAGTTTCAACCCTACGTTTCCGGGCCCGTGCAATACCAGCCCACGAACCCGGTTGATCTGCAATCCCGTCAGGCGTTCGAGCAATGGCAACTGCAGAACACAATGCAGCGTTTGCCGAATGGCCAGTACGTTCCTGTAGTGCCGCCGAACACCACGCCGGGTCAACCGAATCCGCCGGATCAAAAAAGTCCGGTGGTGAATGAGTATCCCTACGCGCAGGGCAACGTATACCTGCAGGGCAATCCGCCAGTCATTGTGCCGCAACAGGCGACCGACGCCAATGGAAATCCGCTGCAGAACACGACGACACCTCAATATTCCTCGCAGCAGCAACAGTCGCAAAACGCACCCCTCACCGCATCGCAACAGGCCAGCAGCGGTAGTCTCGCAGGAAAGCAGAACCAGGTCATCACGCAGAATATTGCCGCAGCCACCGTCAAAACTGAGGTAAAACTATCTGCGCCCGAAATTGACTGGAACTATGCCGTAATCGAGCGCATGGATCCGGCAACGCTCAAGACCTCGCTGGTTCCGTTCAATCTCGGCAAGCTTGTGCTCGAACATGATCCAACGCAGGATTTAGTGTTGCAGCCCGGCGATGTTGTCACTGTCTTCTCACAGGCCGACATTCGCGTCCCGATCGCTCAACAAACGAAGTTTGTGCGCCTCGACGGTGAGTTCACGAGTTCGGGAATTTACAGCGTCCAGCCCGGAGAGACATTGCGTCAGCTGGTTATCCGGGCTGGGGGCATGACGCCCGGCGCATATTTGTACGGCTCTGAATTTACCCGTGAATCGACCCGCGTCCTTCAGCAGCAGCGCATCGACGAATACGTGCAGACTCTCGAACTCGACACGCAGCGCGGCTCGATTGCATCGGCAAATTCTTCCGTTTCTGCTCAGGACGTGGCTAGTTCCAACGCCGCGATTGCGAGTGCGCGCGAACTCTTGACGCGCCTGCATCAACTGCGCGCCACGGGACGCATCGTGTTGCAGGTCAATCCAGACAGCACGGGCATTGACAGTCTCCCCGATGTGCAACTGGAAGACGGCGACGTTTTCACCGTGCCTTCTGCCCCCGCAACAGTGAATGTCGTGGGATCCGTCTACGACCAGAATTCCTTCATCTTTACTCCGAATCGGAGAGTCGGCGACTACCTTAAGCTGGCTGGCGGCCCGAATCGTAACGCCGACAAGAAGCACATCTTCATCATTCGCGCGGATGGCTCCGTGGTCAGTCGCACGAACAATAATGGTCTATGGGGCAATACCTTTGAAGCGTCGCGCATGAATCCGGGGGATACAGTCGTGGTTCCGGAGAAGACGTTCAAACCAACGCTGCTTCGTGGCATTCTTGATTGGTCGCAGCTCTTCTCACAGCTCGCGCTTGGCGCGGCGGCAATCAGCGTAATCTGATGCTGTCTTTTTATTTGAATATTGTGTAAATTGTTTGGGCCGGGAGTTATCCCTAGGCAACTGTTCAACTTGCAACTTTTTACAGGTAAACAGGTCTAAGAAAACGAGTCACTTAGGAAACAGATTCAAAAAGGCTTGAATCGTTTGAAGGGTTTGAGCCTCAATCATCGTTATTCTTACTAAGCAACTTATGGATGTTAGCTCCACGCGCTGGTAGAAGATAAAGTCCGGCAAACCGGCCATGAAAACAGTTTCATTGCGGGCCACTAAGTTCGGTTACGTAACAGCTGCATGAACTTATTCACAGATTGATTCAAAATGACTTGAATCAGTCCAAGACTTGTATACACTGTAGCTTGCTGTACCAGGACCGACCAAATGAGCCCATCCTCCGTTCCTTTGCACCCTCGCCCTGCAAGCAGCATAGAGAAGCGTCATGACGCTTCGAGCGATGCAACGAAGTTGCACGCCCTTTCCAGCTCGATTTACAGCCGTACGCTTACATATCAGCCACTCGACGATGAAGCGTGGAGCTTGTCAGACGGCAAGCGTCTGTTCGATTTCGTCTGCGCGACCGTAGGTCTTGTCGTTTTCTTTCCCTTCATGGTGGCGATCGGTCTCTTGGTTGGCGTCAGTTCCCCGGGTCCCATTTTTTTCCGGCAGAAGAGGCTGGGCCGCTGGGGAACCATGTTTACGATCTACAAATTCAGAACCATGATCGCCGAAGCGGAAAATGGCCCTTGTATCACCGTACAAGGCGATTGCAGAATTACGCGCGTGGGAGCCTTGCTGCGCAAGTTCAAACTGGATGAATTGCCGCAATTCGTCAACGTCATCAAAGGTGAGATGAGTTTCATCGGTCCCAGGCCGAAGCTTCCCCATCATGAAAGCCTGCACATGCCTTTTCGCCCCGGCATTACTGGCGCTGCCACACTCGCTTTTCGTTGCGAAGAAGAGTTGTTGAGCCGCGTCCCCGAGCAGGATCTCGACCTCTATTACGCACGCACAATCAAGCCTCTTAAGGCGAAGCTCGACTGGGAGTACATGCAGCGCGCTAGCTGGTGGACTGATCTCGGACTGCTCTGGTGCACGGCAACAGCCTGCATCACTTCTCGCAGCGTGCCCCCGCCCGTGCTGGAGTTCCCCGAGCAAGCCTAAGATTCAAGCGATCGATCAGGCATAAAACGCTCTTCGCTTCCACCGTAATCCTGTCTTCTCGCTATACTTTTTATATATAGAGGGCGCAATCACCGTTGCCTCTTTAACAGGAAGTGCGTGTACTGCTATGAGTGATTCCGCAACCGTATCCGTCGACGATGTCCGGCGAGTGGCCGAGCTAGCAAATCTGGAATTGACCGCTGAGGAAGAAACTCGCATGCTTCGCGATCTGAACGCGATTCTCGGACATGTATCGCAGTTAAACGAACTTGACACCTCAGCGGTTGCACCCATGGCTCAGGTCAGTGAAGTGATCGGCGATGGCCCGCAAAGCGTGCTGCGTCCCGATCAAACTCGTCTCTCGCTTGATCGCAGCCGCGTCATGTCCTGCGCGCCGGAGACAGATGGCACATTTTTCAAAGTTCCTAAAGTGATTGAACGGTAGTCCATGACAGTCGAAACAACAGAGACCAAGCCGCTTTCTATTGGCGACATTCGCACTTCCATCGAGTCGCGCATGCGCAATGCGACAGCTATCGCCGAGGACTGTTTCCGCCAGATCGAAGTCCGCGACGCGCAGATACATGCTTACCTCTCCACGAACCGCGAGCGCGCCCTCAATCAGGCTGCCCGCATCGATGATCTCGCAGCGAAGGGCGAAGCATTGCCCATCCTCGCCGGTGTCCCGGTGGGTATTAAGGACGTACTCACCATCGAGGGACTGCCGGCCACCGCCGGATCCAAAATCCTTCAAGGCTATTGCGCGCCCTACACAGGCACGGCGGTCAAGAAACTCGAAGAGGCTGGTGCCATCGTCCTGGGCAAGCTCAACTGCGACGAGTTCGCGATGGGTTCCTCAAATGAGAACTCAGCCTACGGCCCCGTGCACAATCCTCATGCCCTCGACCGCGTGCCCGGCGGGTCGAGTGGCGGCTCGGCCGCGGCAGTAGCGGCAGGCATGGCCGTCGCCACCCTCGGAACAGACACCGGCGGCTCCATCCGCCAGCCTGCGTCGTTCTGCGGAGTCGTCGGCATTCTGCCAACCTATGGACGCGTCTCCCGCTACGGCCTGATCGCATTTGCCTCATCGCTCGACCGCATCGGCCCCTTCACAGCCAACGTACGCGACGCCGCAACCGTTCTTGGCGTCATTGCGGGTCATGATCCAATGGACGCAACCTCATCGCCGTTGCCGGTACCCGATTACACCGCAGACCTCGACAAAGGTGTGGCCGGACTAAAGCTCGGCGTTCCTTCTGAATACTTCGCCGAAGGACTCGACCCGGAGGTCCGTGCCGCAATCGGGAACAGCATCGAAAAGCTGCGCGCAGCCGGAGCCACCATCAAGCCCATCTCGCTGCCGCACACCCGCTACGCGATACCGACGTATTACATCATCGCGACTGCCGAAGCCAGCGCCAACCTGGCCCGCTTCGACGGGGTCCGCTACGGCTACCGCGCAAAGGATTCCGACACGCTCTCCGCCATGTACCGCCGCTCGCGTGATGGCGGATTCGGGGCCGAGGTCAAGCGCCGCATCATGCTCGGAACATACGCCCTCAGCGCCGGGTATTACGACGCGTATTACAAGAAGGCCCAGCAGGTTCGTCGCCTGCTCACCGAGGATTTCCTGAAAGCCTTCGCCGAAGTCGACGCGATCCTCACGCCAACGGCTCCGACCCCGGCATTCAGGCTCGGCGAAAAGGTCGACGATCCGGTCTCGATGTATCTGGCCGACATCTACACCGTCACCGCCAGCCTGGCTGGAATCTGCGGCCTCTCCGTCCCGAGCGGAAAATCGCAGGAAGGCCTGCCCATCGGCCTGCAGATCCTCGGCAAGCATTTCGACGAAGCCATGATCCTGCGCGTCGCGCAAACAGTAGAGGCGCTACAGTCGTAGCGCCCCTACTGCAGAATTTCCCTTGTGAAGAAAAGAAGGAATGGGGTTAAACCGCCTCTTCCCCCAGTGCAAACTGTAGCTGCCGCGACTCGCTCCAGGCGATGCGAAGACCTCCAGCCACAGGCCGGCTGCCCATCAGCCGCACCGCTTGAATCGCGAACCTTACATGCGTAGGCACTTCCCCGAAAGGCCACAGTTCGCACAGGGGACGGATCACGCCGTTGACGTCAGGATGAAAGACCCGCTCATCCCAGTTGCGCGAACCCTGCGGAAACTCGGGATAGTCGCGGATGGCATCAAGCGTCGATTCTAAAATGCGATGCTTCCAGGGTTCGGCGTATTGCGGCATAAAGAGAACGTGGCTGCGGCCCTCATAGCGAACTTCGTGGACAAACTCCGTAAATGAAGTCGCATTGGAGAGGTTCACATTCGCATTCGGCTCCGTGCCATGGCGGTCTCCGCCGGAGATGAGCAGCTTCCCCCACTGTTTCGCCATCTTCTTCACCGTACGATTCTCTTCCCAGTAGCGCAGGCCATTCAGTTCCAGCGCGTGCATGAACTCGCAGTTCGTCTCCATGAATTCCTGTACTCGCAACTGGTGTTTGGCATGGCCGATCAGGTAAAGATCCCACATGGGGTGATTGAAGACGATCAGAACATTGGGTAGCTCGTGCAGAGCTGCCAGGATTTCCGTCAGCTTTTTCTCATCTGGATTGGCCGTATATTCCTCAAAGATCTTCATCCACATCGCGCCGCTTTCGCTGGGCAGGTTATGGATGCCGAGATGAAAGGCTTGATCGCCCCCGAAGGGTGCGGTCCATTCCACCGAAACAGGGATGTGACGGGCTGAGGCGACCGTCCGAAGCAGCATGGGTGCCTTGATATTGTCGTGGTCAGTAATCGAAACCAGCGGTGTGAGCCCGAGCTTGTGAATCTGTTTGCTCTCAAGATCGAAGGCCAGGCGCGGCGTCAAGGGTGGGGTCCAATACGCGGCAGCGAAGTTAAGAGGGGTATTGTGGCGCTCGCGCGACCGCCGCTCCGCCTCACGAAATAAGGGCCGCAGCAGCTTGTATTGCGCGCCCAGATTGGCGATGAAATC
>DATGAD010000431.1:0-2822 GCA_035313725.1 Alloacidobacterium sp.
ATTCAAGAGATCGAATGCGCAGTCCCTTACGCCGCGTGAATTGGAAGAACTGTACTCATGGCTTGACCAGCATTGCCCGCAGCCGTAACAGTTCAGGTGGTTGACGCTGTTTTGAGGAGCGACGGCATAGGTAGCGCGTTGCGATGTGACCGAATGGCGGTCACAAGATAGACCAGCGGAGCTCGATGCTGCATGCGGCACGTACGAGTCACCGTGAGCAAGCGGGCAACCGCGACTTCACCCTGAGCACTGCGGCTTCCGAAGCTAATCTTGCGCCATTGCACGGCGCAACGCAGCGCTCGTTCGGCGACGTTATTGGTTGGCTCGACGCCGTTGTGGCGCAGGAAGGCGAAGAACCGTTCGAAGTACTGCAACAGCGCCAAAGCGAGATTGGCGACGTCTTTGTCGCGGCTGTCGAGATAGCGATCCGCCAGCGCGAAAAACTTCTTCTCCAGGGGAATCGATTTTGCGATCGGTTGCTCGCGTGTGATCGGACCATATCGGACCCCGGGCCCGTCACGAAAACGATGCCATAGCCGAAAGAGCCGGGCATGCAGGGCCAGAGCGTCGCGGCAGAAGCGTTCTGCGTCGGTTGTCTTGCCGATTTCCTGTATGCCCGGGATATTGCGCTTGAAGTGCGCCCAACAGAACTGGCCCTCGCCCTTGTGGTACTTCAGGTAACTGGCACAGCGGTCGCTGCAAAGAATGCCCGCGAAGGCTTCACCCAGCAACTGAACCAGCACTTCGGCCCCGCGCGTGAGGGCTATCTTATAGAAGACGAAGTTCGCTGCCACCAGAGCCCAGAGCCAGCGCTTTTCGCCGCTGGTCCGGTATCCCGTCTCGTCGCTGTTGATCACCGGTTCATGAGCCAGTTGCTTTTCCAGTTCCGCACAGGGCTCGGCGACCGCGTCGCTGGCCTCTTCCCAACTGTTCTGAATGCTGCCCAGACTGAGCGGTATCGCCAGAACTTGTTCCAACAACTCCCGCACCATGCGTCGCGGCATGCGGCAAACCACTGTCAGATAAGCAATGAGCGCGGTCAACTGCGGCCCGAACTGACCCTGCGCTTCCGCCGGCAGTTCCGCCTGCGTCGCTTTGCCGCATTCCGGACAGACCACACACTGGCATTGATATTCGGCGATGTGCGCTTCGAGGGGAGGCAACTCGGTCACCTGATGCCGTCTCGCCTCACCCTGCGTGGGCATGCTGCGCGAGAACCTGCTGTCGCAATGGCGGCACTTCAGCGGAAACAATTCGATCACCTGATCGACACGGCTCAACGGCGCCAGTCCGCGCCAGTGGCCACGATGACCAGGCTGGCCTCCCGGCTTGCGCCGGCTCTTCTTTCCTCGAGTACCCCTCGGTCGTTGCTCACCTGCCAATCCGTCTGACGATGGCGGCTTCGAAGAAGTCGTGGAGTTTTGCAGCCGCAATGCCAGCTTTCGTTCGAGCTCGACGATCTTCTTGTCGCGCTCGATCAGTTCCTGCCGCAGCCTTTCCACCTCGCGACTCAGGCGCTCGTTTTCACGCTCCAGCTGCTCCGGTTTTAACCGTTCTTCCTCGCGAGGCTGGCGATGCGATGCCCTCAAACCTATACACTGCCAGGTTTTTCAAGCAATATCCAGGTCCAAGCATAAGATTCTTAAAGATTTCTGCGACACGACTTTTGCAGGGCCTGAACTGTTACGAAACAAAAGCCCTCCTTTTTGTGCGATCTTGAGGTGACGCGGAGGAGCTTTGTCGAGAGTCATCCGCGATCACTCACTCACGAAGGAGGGCACTAGGTATGGTACAGGTCGCCAGCCTGTTCAATCAACTGCTGGATCACTTTCCAAAACTGGAATTCGATGGATTGGTCCGGAAACACGAAGCCGATAAGGGGGCCAAAGGATTCGCCACGCGGACGCAACTGGTAGCGATGTTGTTTTGCCAGTTGGCGGGTGCCGATTCATTGCGCGAGATCTGCAACGGCCTGGCCTGTAGTCAGGGTAAGCTGATTCATCTGGGCGTCAGCCACGCGCCTAACAAGTCCACTCTCTCCTACGCCAACGAACATCGCCCGGCGGCGCTGTTTGAGGATCTGTTCTGGACCACCATGAACCGCTTCCGGGACCAGGCGGTGCTGGGCGGGTGGAAGACGAAGTTTCGCTTCAAAAACAAGCTGCTGTCGCTGGATTCGACGACGATCAGCCTGTGCCTGACCATGTTTCCATGGGCTAAGTTCCGGCGCGCCAAGGGAGGCGTGAAGGCGCATGTGGTTCTGGATCACGACGACTACATGCCGGAATATGTTTTGCTCACCGAAGCGCGGCGCAGTGATGTCAGCGTGGCCCAGAAGTTGGTGTTCAACCCGGAAACGATTGTCGTGGTGGATCGCGGTTACACCGACTACGCGCTGTTCGGCCGGTGGGCTCAGGAGGGAGTCTATTTCGTGACGCGGCTCAAAGAGAACGCGGCCTATAAGGTAGTGGCCGAATGCGAAGTGCCGCAGAACCGCAATATCGTTTCGGACCGGATCATCCGGCTCACCGGTCAGCAAGCCGAGAAGGATTACCCGTGCGAACTCAGGCGCATCGTGGTGTGGGACCCGGACCAGAAGCGGGAGATCGTCCTGCTAACCAATCAGGTAGCGTTCGGGGCCACCACCATCGCCGCCATTTATAAGGAGCGCTGGCAGATTGAACTGTTTTTCAAGGCCCTGAAGCAGAATCTGAAGGTGAAAACCTTTGTGGGGACCAGCGAGAACGCCCTGCGCACTCAGATTTGGACAGCCCTGACCGCCCTTCTGTTGCTGAAGTGGATGCACCATTTGTCCAAAGCCA
>DATGAD010000432.1:0-16607 GCA_035313725.1 Alloacidobacterium sp.
GTATAACGATCGTAATCGAGCTTTTTCTGCTCAAGATCGGCCTTGGCATGCTCGACATTGGCCTCGGCTGTCTTTTCCGCTGCAATGTACGAGGCGATATCCGTTTTGGCAGCGTCGATCGTCGCTTTCTGCGCGTCGACATTCGCTTCCGGCTGGATGCTTTCGACAGTAGCCAGAGTCTGACCCTTCTTTACGTGGTCACCCTCTTTGACGTAGAGGTGCGTAATGCGGCCGAAGGCGGTGGCGCCCACGTTGACGTAGGTTTTAGGCTTAATCTGCCCCGTCCCGCTTACGACGGATACCAGATTTCCCCGCACAACTTTCCCCGTAAGAACCTTCGTGTAGCCGGACTGCGCGCGCACTACTGTCAGCGCGACAATCCCCGCCACAGCGAGAATGACAGCAACTATTATGATGATTTTTTTCAAAGCCAGTCTTCCTGTATATGCGGATCTCGAACGTCTTGCCCGTCCACTCGCCCAGAAGTACGCAAATCTGGCGGGCTCAGTTCCGCAAAAATCGCAGCGTCAGTTGCGCTGGATTGTCTCCCCGCTCAGGTGCTGATAATGATATCAGGCCCAATTATTCATGGGATAGCACCGAATCGCATCTCTTTCCGTCTAAAACAATATGCAACGGCGCTTGTATTCCTTCTTCACGAATCCGTAAAATTAAGAATGCGGTAGAGGGGTAACAGAAAAACAGTATGTTGAAGGGCCGTTTCCCAATTTTTCTCGCGATCTCCCTCGGGGCGCTCGCGATTTCTCAGGCACAGTCGACACAAAGCAGCACGCAGCCACCTGCTCAACCAGCGGCTACACAAGCTGATGTCCAGAATCCCTCGACGCCGGATTCCTCCACCGAAGATCCACTCAAGCGTCAGCTTCCCGATAAGGAGCGCTTCAAGCAGCAGAAGGAACTGAAGCAGGAGTTGAAAGGCCCCTACAAGAAGTGGGTCGATCAGGACGTTCACTGGATCATTACTGATCAGGAATTGAAAGCCTTCAAGAGCCTCAGCAACGACGAAGAGCGCGACGCCTTCATTGAGGCCTTCTGGCAGCGCCGCAACCCTAATCCGGATTCGCCGGAAAACGAGTTCCGCGAAGAGCACTACCGCCGCATCGAATACGCCAACGAGCACTTCGCCGCCGGCAAGCCGGGCTGGAAAACAGATCGCGGCCACATCTATATCGCATACGGCAAACCCGACAGCACCGACTCGCACCCCAGCGGCGGTACCTATGACCGCCCCATGGATGAGGGTGGCGGCACTACCTCGACCTATCCATTCGAAATCTGGCATTACCGCTACCTTGAAGGCATCGGCGAAAACATCGACATTGAGTTCGTCGATCCCTGCATGTGCGGCGACTACCACATGACCATCGACCGCTCGGAGAAAGACGCCCTGCTGCACGTTCCCGGTGCGGGTCAGACCATGTACGAGCAGATGGGCATGGCCAAGCAGTCGGATCGCTTCCGCGGCGGTTTGGAGTCGCTGGGTACCGGCCCCATGGCATCGCAGCAGCAGAGCAAGCAGTTCGATCGCCTGGAACAGTACGCGAAATTGCAGGCACCGCCGGTCATAAAATTCAAGGACCTTCAGCTTGAGTCGTTCATGTCGAACCACAAGCTCATGACTGGTCCTTTCTTCCCATTTGATGTGCGGACCGATTACGTAAAGGTGACCGACGACACCGTGCTGGTGCCGATCACAATACAGATCAGAAATCGCGACATCACGTTTAACAACAAGGACGGAGTCGACACAGGCGAGGTTCACATTATCGGCCGGGTTTCGACGATTACCGGAAAGATTGTGCAAAGCTTCGAGGACACCGTCGAGGTCGAGGTTCCTGTGGAGCTGCTGACGAAGACGCTCGACAATAAGCGTCTTTATTGGAAGTCGTTGCCGCTGCGTCCCGGCCGCTACCGCGTGGACATCGGCATCAAGGACGTAAACAATCCGGACCACCTCGGGGTGTGGGCCCAGGCGATCAATGTTCCGAAGTACGACGACGATAAGCTGTCGGCTTCGTCTCTGATTCTGGCCAATCGCATGGAGTTGGTCCCGTCGAAAGAAATCGGCGCAGGAAATTTTGTTATCGGCAACACAAAGCTCTTGCCAGCAGTCACGTCGAATCCTACAATTTCGCCATCATTCCAGCGGACGGAGAAGCTGAATTTCTGGATGCAGGTGTATAACCTGGGAATTGACGAGAAAAGCAAGCAAAATTCCGCAACAATTCAATATCAGATTATTGACATGGCCTCGAATAAGTCTGTCCTGGACCTGCAGGAAGACTCCAGGAAATTGAGCGCCAGTTCGGATCAGGTAACGCTGGAGCGGAGCGTCCCCCTCGCCAACCTTCAGCCAGGCAAGTATCAGATCAGAATCAAGGTGAACGACAGCGTCTCCAACCAGGAGATTGCCCAGTCGGCGCCGTTTACGGTGGAATAGCAATTGAACGAAAGGACGGAGCAACCATAAAGAGTTGCCGGTCCTGAACGACAACGACTTTGGGGCAAACGGCCAGGAGTATTTTGGGGTCGCTTGACGTTTTCCAGGGTAGCAAGGAACTCCTGAAGACTGTCGACCGATTCTGGTGACGAACGAAATCGGTGAGGATGATAGTTCCCAATCTGCGAATCAAGATCGGTCCAGCGCTTGCGCTGCTGATGACTGTGCTTGCGTTGTCCGCATATGCAGAGGGTCCGGCAGCTGTATCGGGAGTCGTGCGCGACGCCAAAGGCGCGCCCCAGGTAGGCGCGCTGGTTGAATTGGTCGGCCCCAATCTGATCGTCATTGCCAATACATTCACCGACGATCACGGCCGGTATACCCTGCAGAATGTCTCTCCGGGAAACTACAGTCTCAAGGCCTCCGGATCATTTTTCCTGCCGACACTCCGCGAAAACCTGCGCTTTCTGGCCGATTCCAAGCTGGTAGTCAATCTCACTCTGAACACGCTTTACGAAGCATTTCGCTGGCTTCCGGCGAAGCCTCGACAGGCCGACGAACCGCAGGATGACTGGACATGGACCCTGCGCCTGTCTGCCAATCGTCCGCTGCTTCGCATGCTGGAAGATGGGCCGCTGGTGGTAGTTTCCGACGGCGATGGAACGGCCCCTGCCCTCAAGGCGCGGGTCACCATTCGCGGGGGCGCCAACGAGTTTGGCGACAGCGGCCTGCATCATGATTTCGAAATGCAGCGCTCGAATGGCGACGATCAACAACTGATCCTTCGAGCCGATTTGAGCCAGGCGGAGAGTGCTTCGCTGAACACCGTCGTTGGCTATGCTAGACAACTGGCCCCGGGGCGCACTATACGCACGGTAGCTGCCTTCGAGGACCGTCCCGACATTCAGAGCGGCTTTGACGGTCAGGGGTTGCAGGCCGCGATCCTTCGCTCATCTGAAACCATCGACCTGATGAATGGAATCACAGGTGAGGTCGGCAACGAAGTTGAGGCTATTCATCTCGGCGAAACCCAGTTTGCCAGTCACCCGTTCGCCGGAGTGAGCGTTCATGCGGGCGACAATGCAGTCGAGTATCACGTATCCACTTCGCCGGGCGCCCAGCATGCGAACGAAATTGACCGTCCCAGCACTCTCGCCCCTGCTCTGACGGAGAAAAACGGCAAGCTTCTTATTGCACAGGGCCTGCACCAGGAATTCTCCTACGAGCGCCACGAAGGCAATGTGAGCTGGCGGATGACCGTCTATCAGGATCACATCAATAATCCTGTGGTCAGCGGCGGAGGTGTCCTCTCGCTCGCCGACTGGAACAGCGGCAACCTTCTCTACGACCCAAATACTGACCTGCTCAAAGTGACCGGGCAAAGCTTCTTCAGCAATGGCGTCCTTGCCGAGATGCGGGACAGGATCAACAACGACACATGGTTCAGCATCGCGTATGCCATGGGCGATGCACTGACCATGGATCCCGTTTCTCAGAAAATAACTCTGGAAGAAGGAATCAACAGCCTGCATCCGCAACGCGCGGGAATGATCTCGGCCAGCATGAGCGGCAAGCTGAAGCAGGCCGGGACCCAGTGGCGTGCATCCTATCGCTGGCAGCCTACGGATACGGTTACGGCAGTCGATCCATTCAACGGTGAATTACCCGATCCCTACCTGAGCTTCTATCTGCGGCAGCCTATTCATTGCCACATCCTGCCCTATCGCGTGGAGGCCCTGATCGATGTTCGCAATCTGCTCGCGCAGGGCTACCGTCCCTTCGTCACACAAGATGGCAGCACGCTCTATTTCGCCCAGGCGGAACGCAGCATTCAGGGTGGCCTTTCCTTCTCTTTCTGAAGCTCGATTTCCCCGCGCACAGCCGGAATTCTCTAAAAGATTCTGTGCTATATTTTTAAGAGGGCGTTCGCGAAATCGAGCGCTTCCCATCATCAGTCCCGCAGTGTATTTCCTCCTGCGCAAAGTGGACGCGTAGCTCAACTGGCAGAGCATTCGGCTCTTAACCGACAGGTTGTAGGTTCGATTCCTACCGCGTCCACCAATGTTCAATCCATGTCCTGTCTTACACAGATGAATTGTTCAGCAAAGGTTCGCGAACTCGTAAATGATCATCTCGCCGATCGATCCCAAAGCATGCGGAACGGGCGTATGAGGTAATAGAGAGCGTGGAGCGGCTTGGGCAAAGGCAGAAATGCTCGATCTCTCTCATTCGGCCGCAAGAAACTCGGCAATGAGAAGAGTCTGACACGATCCCGAAAGCCAAGTAACTGGACGTGATAGGGCACTCGACCCGCCGGCGTACTGCCGGGCGCAACAAACAGGTTTTCCTGGATATGTTGCGCCAGATGAAATGCGGTCGTGTCCGATTCAAAGCGGCGCAGGATATCCTCAGGAGCAAAGGCGCCTGCGACTCGATTTGCCAGCAGTACACCCAGGGCGAGCGCTCGCCATAATCCTGCCTTTTTTGCGTCCCGGATAACCTCTTTCCAATTGAGGTCGGGTGTGGATGCAAGCAGTTGGGCGACATCACAGATCCAATTAAGCCGGGACCAGATATGCTTGCTCCCATGCATACAAAGAACCAGCAATGTGATCTCCGGACTCATATTATGAACTTCAGCACCGGCCAACATTACAGTTCGTCGTTGCGGCCATACCCAATCCATACCAAGCTCACGCCTGAATTTTGAGTACGTGAGTTCAAGCCTCCAGCGAAGCTCAAGCACAAGTCCGTCTGTCGAACGTTCAAAATGGTATTCGTAGTAATCCTCAACGGCTGGTGTTCCGTCGTCACACGTCTGCGTTGTGAGTTCGTAACCTCTTTCCAGCATGATCGCCGTTGCTTGCGAGAGGTGCTGATAGTGAATCAGTAAGTCCAGATCGCCGGCAGCACGTGTTGCTGGATCGCGGTAGAGAGCCGCACCCAACACAACACCCTTAAACGGCATCACCGGAATTGCCTTCTCTTCGAATGCTTTGAGCAAAGCAATCAATTCCGCCGCGTTCGCCAGATTGTGAAACACATTGCGGTCGTATTCAGCTCGCAGGCGTTCCTGCACCGCTGTTGGAACTGCAGATCCCATGTCCGCAAGTCGCAAGTACAGCATCGGCAACACTCGATGCTCCTGCGCTGCATCGAGAAGCGAACCCCAGTCGCGCACTTTCAGCGCACACCGACGGATTTCCTCTGCATCGCTCGGCAGCCGCGCGATTGCTCGCAACAATTCGCAAGACTCGTTATCCGCGGGCATTTACGTCTCCGCATTTCCTCGCTTCACTGAAGTTAGGTTGCAATATGTTGCAACTTACACTTTGAAACGTACCAACTTTCGTGATTACTACAAAGTACAAAACCAGTTACCAAGACGCCACTCGAAAAAGAAACGGTCTCATATACACTTCACAATACTAATGATCGTGGAATGACCTCCCCCGCTGATGGAGTTCAAAAGAGAGGTCAAGATGCAGGTAGAGCGTACCAATTCAGATGCCTTGGTAGTAAATAAGCTTCCCGACGGTTCAACAGTCATTGTCGACGCCAAAAATGAAACGGTTTTCGCATTGAACGCGACAGCCGGCGCAGCCTGGGATGCGTGCAGCGATCCAACGACACTTTCGCAAGTGACAGCACGCATGCAGCATTCGCTTAACACTGACATAACCGAAGATCTGGCCGAAGAAGCGATTCTGCACCTTCAAGAGCAGAATCTGGTGAAGACATCTGGAGCGCAGCCCAACCGGCGGCAGTTTATAGCATCCTTGGGCGCCGCAGCCTTACCCCTCGTTGTCTCCTTACCCATCGCGGAGCAGCGGGCGCATGCGCAAAAGGCTCGATCAACGTCTCAGTCGCTCCCGCACCCTTCAACACCTCCGCCAAGCCAGGGCCACGGCGGCATCCTCAATTGGCTCCTGGGATTGTTTGGTCTCTAACATTGTCGATTGAAAAAGGCAGTGCGTTGCACGGAGTTGCAACTCACTGCAAGCCACTGCACGCAAAATAGAAGGATAACTCGATTACCAAAAGATCATAGAAAGTTACCAGATGATCGCTACAAAAGATGCGGGCTCGCGTACACTACCGCCAACTAGATGAGCGTGGACGACCCCCCTTTGCTGAAACGCCGAAAAGAGAGGTCACTATGCACGTAGAGCGCGCGAATTCGGATGCTTTAGTAGTAAACCAGCTTCCTGACGGTTCAAGAATCATTGTCGATCCCTCGAACGAGAAGGTTTTTGCGTTGAATGCGACAGCCGGTGCGGCTTGGGACGCGTGCAGCGATCCGACTACACTCGCCGGTGTGACGGAAAAGATGCAGCGTTCGTTCGACCCAGGGATAAACAAAGAATTAGCGGAAGATGCGATTCTGCAACTGCGGGATCAGCAGCTCGTAAAGACATCGGAGTCATCCACGCAATCTAGCCGCCGCAAGTTCCTGGCAGCGCTCGGCGCAGTGGCTGTACCTCTCGTCGTGTCTTTAACAGTTGCGGATCAGCGCGCACATGCAGTCGTCGCGACGTCAAAACCCACGACGTCACCTTGCACGACTGTGAATCCTAAGTGCAAAAGCTGACATCCGTTCGATTTTGAAGCTACGGTTTGTCTAATTAAGAATTGCCGAAGGGTCGCAACAGAAAGTTCGAATATTTTCCGCGTAACTAACATCTCTGAACGGGATCGACATGGCACGCGGCTATTCGATGCCACTTTACCGGCACGATAGACGCAATAGTAATGTCAAGCATCTACGATTTCAGAGTTCGGGCTTTCGACTGCACCATTCAAGCGGCCACAAGGTGCGCTGACGCATTTGCTGTTCTCGAACGTTACGTTTTCCCATCCCTGCCAAGAACAGCCGGAGCTGTTGAGAAGGTCGACATCTCTATTCGCGTAGACCGGGTTGCAGACCAATTTCAACTATTCGTCGATGATGCGATGGTGGCATCTGATAGCCGAGCGATCAGCCTGGTCCCCGACATCATAAGAGCATTAGATGACGCGGTGATCCCGCGACTGACGACTCTGCGCGCGGTGCACGCAGGAACAGTCCTCCTCGGCGGACGTGCGCTACTGCTGCCAGGGGTCTCGCACGCGGGGAAATCGTCGCTTGTTGCCGAACTGTTGCGGCGAGGGGCTACTTACTTCTCCGATGAGTATGCGTTGATTGATTCAGAAGGGCGTGTGCATCCCTACCCGCGGCCTCTGCTCGTTCGGAATGGCTGCCCCGATCAGTTTCCAATGCTGGCGACCGAGTGCAATGCACCGGTGGGAAGCGCACCGGCTCCGGTTGGCTTGATCCTCGCACTTCAATACCTGCCTGCGTGCACATGGACTGTTGCGCCAATCTCTCAAAGCGAAGCGCTGCTGACCTTGTTGCGTAATACTCCTCATGTTCTGGCCGAATCGCCGGGTATGGTGGACATATTCCAACGCGCAGTCGCTGGAGTCGCCTGTTATGCCGGCCAACGCAATGAGGCCGCTCACGCCGCCGACCGAATCATACAACTGGTTCACCGGACTGCGTGACGCTGCCTGATTCGACACCCCTCTTGAGGAACGGAAAGATCTGGGGTTTCACCACCTTCACGCCAGACACCAAGCCGCAAATCTCTCACCCCTTCTATCTCGTCAGATTCGCATTCGAAGACACCGACCGCTGACCGTAACCGCACTGGGCCTCTGGCCATAACCCATATCACGCGACCAGGCAATACCCTATACTCGGAATCGCCGATGCTCAGCCTGCTCAGCTTCGTCATCGCCATGGCCGCGCTCTATAGCTGGATCAGCTCCCGCTGGCTCAAGCTGCCCACGACCATCGGAACCATGCTGCTCACGGTCATCTCCTCCGTCGCGCTTGTCCTCGTGCCCGGCGCGCACGCCTGGGCCCTCCATCACGTACAGCAAATCGACTTCGAACGCCTCATCCTTCACGGCATGCTCTCGCTGCTCCTCTTCGCAGGAGCTTTCCTGCTCGACTTCAAATTCCTGGCCAAAGAAAAACTCGCCGTCAGTCTGCTCTCCGTCCTCGGCACCATCCTCTCCACCGCCGGCGTAGCCGCCCTCACCTGGTGGATCGCCCCGCTCACCGGCATCACAGTAACCGTTCTCCAGTGTCTTATTTTCGGCGCGCTCATTTCCTCCACCGATCCCATCGCCATCCTCGAAATGCTCCGCCGCGTCCACACGCCAAAAAATCTGCAGGCCCAGCTTGCCGGCGAATCCCTCTTCAACGACGGCATCGCCGCCGTCCTCTTCCTTGCCTTCCTTGAAGCAGCACGCGGCACCGCGCCCACCTTCTCGCACCTCAGCGAACTGCTCATCCTCCGCACCGGCGGAGGCATTCTCATCGGCATAGCGCTCGCCTGGTTCGTCTCCCATCTCATGCAGGCCATCGAGGGCTACCATATCGAGATCCTTCTTACCCTCGCGCTCGCCCTAGGCGGCTACGCCATCGCCGACTCACTTCACCTCTCTGCCCCGCTTGAAGCTGTCACCGCCGGAATCGCTCTGCGCCGACTAAACATGCGCCACCCCGTCCACGCCATCTCGCACGCGGAAATCGACCACTTCTGGACTGCCATCGACGAAGTCCAGAACGCCGTTCTCTTCGTCCTCCTCGGCTGTGAGTTCCTCATCATCACCTTCGATCGCCCTATGATCATCTTCGGCGCAACTTCAATCGTCGTCGTCAACGCCGTACGCGTCGCCTCGGTAGCGCTGGTGCTTTTGCTTCTGAAGCTGTTCCAGCGCAAGCACCACAGCTCGCTGCTCGTCCTTAGCTGGGGCGGACTGCGCGGCGGTCTCTCCATCGCTCTAGCACTCTCAGTGCCGCGAGACCTCGGCCGCCAGTGGATTCTCACCGCAACCTACATCGTCGTCCTCTTCTCGGTCGTGATTCAGGGCGGAACTATGGACCTCTTCCTGCGCCGCTTCAGCCATCTCCTGCACAAATGGGAGCGATCGCGAGCCAGCCACGGCTAGAATCCGGCCGATTTGCGCCTGTTTTCAATACCCTTCATGTCATAAAAAGAGATTCTTGACAAACAATGGATCGTCGCGTGTATTTGCGTGACATGTCTTGTTGCGTATGCAACGTTGTGGGCCAAATTGTGTTGCCTCCCCTACCTGGAAACAACAGAACCGCAAAAGGAGAGTAAGTATATATGCCCTTCAGCAAACATCTGCCACAGATAGGTGTCAGATTCACTCTCTCACTCGGAAGCCTTGCGTTGATCGTAGCTTCCGGATTCGCCGCCACGCCTCAAGCGACAAACCTCGGTCCGGAAGACCAGTCGAAGCCAATCTCTGTAACTGTCTGGTTAAACCTGCACAACAAAGCGACCCTGGACGCCATGGTCCAGGATATGTACGACAAATCCTCGCCGAACTACCACCGGTTCCTCACGCTGAGCGAGTTCAAGAAACAATTCGCTCCCACCGCGAAGGAGGCCGCTACCGTTCGCGACTACCTCAACGCCCACAACATGAAAGTCACTTCGATCGACAAGAACAACCACTTCGTAGTGGCGCAGGGACGTGTCGCAGACGCGCAAATAGCATTCAACACGAAGATCAATCGCACGATGATCAACGGCGTCGCCCATCATGTAAACACAGCTCCGCCCACGATCACGGGACCAGCGGCTGCGCTCGTCTCTACCGTGCAGGGGTTAAGCGACCTTGCCTACCATGCAAACGTAAAGCCCGGGATGAATCCTGAAACCGGAACGCCTTATGCCGGAGTACGCCCCTCGGCCGTGGGTGCCAACGGCCTGTTCTTCAGCGGGCAGTGCCTCCGTCCGCCCGAGGTAGTTACCTTCACCACCAATGGAAGCACTCCGAAGGCGATCTATGCCGGCAACCGCTATGGAGCCAACATCAACAGTCCCGCGCCAAATCTACCTTCCTGCGGCTACGATGCCGCCGAAATGCAGAAGGCCTATGGCTTGAACAAAGCCTATAAGAATGGCCTCGACGGAACCGGCCAGACCATCGTGATCGTCGACGCTTTTGGCTCGAACACCATCCTCGACGACGCAAACCTCTTCTCCCAGCTCAACGGATTGCCCCAGCTTACAGACGCGAATTTCGCGATCTTTACCCCCACTGGCCCCACAACCTGTACCGCCACCAACGGGTGCATCGCCGGAAACTGGCAATACGAAACGACCCTCGACGTGGAATGGGCACACGCAATGGCTCCGGGAGCCAATATCGTCCTGGTCCTCGGCGCAGACAACTCATTTACCAACCTCGATCTCGCCAACCTGTTTGCAATCGAAAACCTATTCGGCAGCGTAATCTCCAACAGCTTCGGAGCACCTGAAATACTACTGCAGAACTTTTTCCCATCTGAACTCACTGTCGAGAACGGCATCTCGGAAATCGCCGCAGCTTTAGGAATCTCCCACAACATTTCCAGTGGCGATTCCGGCGATTTTCTTGCAGACGATACAGCGAACGGTATTCCCGCAGTGTCTGTCACTGCAAACTGCGCTTCCCCCTACGCGACCGGGGTCGGTGGCACCAGCACTTTCCTCGACTCCAAGGACAATATCGAATTGCAAACCGGTTGGGGTTTGAACTTCGCACGAATTGCTGAACCCACTCCGAATCCACCGACCATCCCGCCTCTTCTCTTCGGCTTCCAGAGTGGGTCCGGAGGAGGAACAAGCGTCGTTTACGCCAAGCCCAAGTACCAAAAAGGACAGGGTATCAGCGGTAAATTCCGTCTGGTGCCGGATATTTCCATGAACGCGGATCCGGAAACCGGGAATGAAATTATCGTCACGCCCACCAGCGTCCCCGGCGATGACCAGTATGTGGAAGTCTTCGGGGGCACCAGCCTCTCGACTCCCATGTTCTCCGGTGTCTGGGCAATCGCCAATCAGGCGGCCGCGCAAGAGGGCCTGGGACCGTTGGGGAATGCCGCTCCCATCCTCTACGAGCTATCTGACGATGCGATCATCGATGTCAATCTAACGCAAGCCGATACTCTGCTGAACGTAACCGGCACGATCTTTAACCCACCGAATCCTCCGGTCTTCGAAAGCGCGGCAGCGCTGGCAGGACCTCAGGCGCCTACAAAGAAATTTGTGAGCGCATTGTTCCAGAGCTCATCGTCAACCCGCTGGGATGTATTCACCTTCGGAACAGACTCCTCGCTGGCCACTGGGCCTGGCTGGGACAACGTCACCGGCCTCGGCACACCAAATGGAATGACATTCATCAACAAGGTTGTGAAAGCAGTGAAATAAATCGTGGATATATGAACGTCGACGGGTTGCCCGAATGGGCAACCCGTCTTTTTATCGATGCATTTTTTAGGCGTGGCGCGGTCGAGTGTTTAAGCCTTCACCAAATGCAACCCAAGCCCGCGCACAACAATCTTGTCCGACGTGTCTCCAAAGTTCACCCGGAGGCTCAGCAGCAGCGGCCCCGCAGCTGCATCGATCGAAGTCGCAGCGCTATCGTGAAACGTAGGCCCGGCAGCGTTCAGATGCGCCGGATCATCCAGCATCACCACCGCGGTCGCCGGTGGATTCTGCACCTGCGCCAGCCTCACCTGCGTGATATAGCTTCGTGTGTTGGAATTCTCATACCCGACGCGAACACCCTTCACCAGAAAGCCCGGCGGAATATCCAGAGACTTTTCAACCACCTTGTTGCCGCCGCTCGCGCCCGTGTCGCCAGTGGTTGTCGACTGAATCACAAGACCGCTCAAACCTCCGCCCACACCCGAGCTGACAGCGTTGAACGATGTGATGACGCTCGGATCGCCCGGCAGCAGCGACAGATGATTGACCCACATAATCATCGAGAGCGGCTTAGGCGTTGGTTTCGTTGGAAGTGTTGGCGATTTTATCGGCATGTTTTCCCTTCGCGGCAGATTAGTTCCTGGCCACATATGTAGTGACCTTCCGCGAAGTTTCGTTTCAGAAGTAAGCTCTGCACGAAGAAGAAGTTGCTGTTTGAAAGAGACGGCGCTCCAGCTTCCGGCAGAAACCTCCTCGCTGCTCCCGAAAAAGGGTAGGCGAGGGCTTCAGCCCTCGCAATAACATATGCAAATCTATGCGGCTTTAGCCGCTGAGGTATGGTTTCGCCTACCGCCCACGCATGTCGCTCGAAGTTCCGCCCGCCGCAGGAACATAGCACTTTGTCGTGTAATCCATGACCATGCGATCAGCATTAAACCGCCAGCCCAGCGTGCGAATCGTCCGCTTCATGCGCTTGATCCACCCCCGCGGCAGGCCATCACTGTCGCGTTGATAGTAGAGCGGCACAACTTCCTCGCGCAGCACTCGGTACAGATCCTCGCTATCGCGGTTGTCATGCACATCCATCAGCGAATGCGTCGTGCCCTTGCCGATCGCGAATCCGTTCAGCCCGTCGTAGGCTTCCGCCCACCAGCCGTCAAGAATCGAAAGATTCAGCCCGCCATTCAACACGACTTTCTGTCCGCTCGTGCCCGACGCCTCCAGAGGACGCCGCGGATTATTCAGCCACACGTCCACACCCTGCACGAAATGCCGCCCAACATTAATGTCGTAATCCTCAACAAAGACAAATCGATCCGCAAACACGCTGTCATACATCAGCTCGGCAATCTGCTGCAGCACGCGCTTCCCAGGCTCATCATGCGGATGCGCCTTGCCCGCAAACACAAACTGCACCGGCCGCTTCGGATCGAGCACCATCCCTGTCAGCTTCTCAATGTCAGACAGAATCAGATTCGCCCGCTTGTACGTCGCAAACCGGCGCGCAAACCCAATCGTCAACGCATCCGGACTCAGCACCCTCCCCATCTTCAGCACAGTATCGCGCGATTCCCCGCGTCGCTCCGCCTGCTCCATCGCGCGCTGCCGCACAAACTCAAGCAGCTGCAGCTTCAGCCCCACATGCGTCTCCCACAGCTCGCCGTCATCCACTCCCTCAATACCTTCCCAGGTAGTAGCTCGTCCACTCCGCTCGTGCCAGCCTGTGCCCAGATGCCGGTCGTACAATCGCGCCATCTGCGGCGCCAGCCACGTCGGAACATGCACGCCGTTGGTGATATGGCCAATCGGCACATCGTCCTCGGCTTTTCCCGGATACAGCCCCGTCCACATCTGTCGTGAAGCCTCACCATGCAGCGCCGACACGGCATTCGCGCGCCGTGAGTGCTTCAGCCCGAGCACCGTCATGCAAAACGTCTCCGTGGAACTGTGAACATCCTCGCGTCCCAGCGCCATCAGCTGCGTGGCTGTCAACCCAAGCTCGTCCGCCAGCGGTCCAAGATGCTCCTCAATCAGCGCAGCATCAAAGCGATCATGCCCCGCGGGCACCGGAGTATGCGTCGTGAACACAACCTCCCGGCTCACGCGTGGAGCAGCCGCCGCAAACGTCATGCCTTCTTCCAGCATGCGCGTGCGGATCGCCTCCAGAATCGCAAAACCGCTGTGCCCTTCATTCAGATGAAGCACGCCCGGCGAAATCCCCATCGCTTTCAGCGCGCGGAACCCACCCACGCCCAGCAGCAGTTCCTGCCGGATGCGCACACGCCCATCGCCGCCATACAGACGCGACGTAAGCTCGCGATCCTCCGGCGTATTACCGTCAATATCTGAATCCAGCAGGAACAAGTTGCAGCGTCCCACCTTCAACCGCCACACCTTGGCCAGAATCGGCTTCTTCCGCGTCGCGATCTCAATCGTCACCGCCTTGCCGTCGATGCCAATCGCCGGCTCCATCGGCAGCTGGTTCGTATCCGTGTCGAGATACTCTTCCTGCTGCCAGCCCTTCTGATCCAGCCACTGCCGAAAGTAGCCCTGCCCATAAAACAGCCCAATCCCAATCAGCGGAATATCCAGGTCTGACGCGCTCTTGATGTGGTCTCCCGCCAGCACGCCCAACCCGCCCGAATAAATGGGCAGCGATTCATGCAGACCGAACTCTGCCGAAAAGTACGCCACCGGGCGAGGCCGCAAAATACCCGCATGCGTCGCTCCCCACGTCCGGTCAGCATGCGTATATTCCCGCATGCGCCGATACGCATAGTTAATGCGGCTGTGCAGCACCAGCTCGGCGGCGCGCTGTTCGATCTTCGCCAGCGGCATCTCATTCAGCAACGCCACAGGATTATGGTTCAGCTCTTTCCAGCGCTTGGGATCGAGATCGAGAAAAAGCGCATTCGACTCCTGGTCCCAGCTCCACCAGATGTTGCGCGCCAGGCTCCAGAGCCGTTCCTGCATGGGCGCGATAAAACGGGCCAGTGTACGCGCCTCGCTCACCGTCGGGGCCACTTGCGCGGCCGCATCGGTCAGCATGCGGATCTCGTCCTCAAGAAAATTGCGCGGCTCGGTCGTCTGCACCACCAGCACGCCCTGCAGCACGCCGCGGTCAATCAGGGGAACCCCAAGGAACGACTGGAAGGCGTCTTCGCAAGCCTCTTCGATGTACTTGAAGCGCGGATGTTTCGTCGCCTCTTCCACGGCCACAGGCCGCACCTGTTCCGCAACCAGCCCGGCCAACCCTTCATGCAGCCCCAGCCGTAGCGACCCAACGCACGTGGGCCGCAATCCAACCGTCGCCGCCAGCATCAGATTCGCGCGGTCGGGCTCCAGCAGATAAATCGAGCACACATCCGTCTTGAAGTGCCGCGCAATCACTTCGACCACGCGCATCAGCGTCTCGGCCGGCTGCCCGGTCTCTTCCATCAATTGACTGATTTCTTCAAGCGTAAGGACACCACCGGCATCCAGCGATTCTGCAGGTTGGGACATAGCTGCGTTCCTCTTTTACCGTTCAAGGTTCAAAGAAAATCGATGAAGGCCATCACTCGCATGAGAATGAAGCCCCGACTCACAACAGCGTCTCGATACCACGACCCGGCCCGATTTCGACACTCCTCGGTAGTCAGGCTGCCAGAACTGCAAAAAGGGTTGAGGATGACTAAGTCTAAGCACATCCCCGGCAGGGAGCAATGAGATTTTCTCCTTCTCGCCGGCCCATGGACAAAATCTACGCAAAGTTGAATATGGCAGAAATGACGCTAAAGAATTGATTACGCAGGGAGAGAAATCTTGAAAGTAGTGCCGCTCTTACCCGGGCGGATGCTGCTGCGCATCCGTATCTTGCCCTTATGGCGGTCGACGATGTTCTTCGAAAGTGCCAGCCCGAGCCCCGTACCAGTTCCTTCCTTGGTAGTAAAGAACGGCTTGAAGATCTCCGAGGTATGCTCCTTTGGGATTCCGTGTCCGTTGTCGGCAATCACAAATTGAACCTCATTGTCGCGTTTCCGCATGCGCAGAGACAGAGTCCCATCGACCGGCAGTGCGTCCAGAGCATTCACAATCACGTTTGACATCACCTGGAGTATCTCGCTGGTGCAAACCTTCGCCACAAGGCCTTCTGGCAGCTCCTTTACAAGATTGACCTTCTTCGCGACGATGGTTCTCTGGTGAATACGAAGAGCCGCCTCCGCTATGCCAACCAGATCGATGGCATGAGGCGATTGAGAAGAGCGAGCGAATGCCAGTGTCTGATTGGCAATCTGATTCACCGACGCCATTTGCTCGTCGGCCAGCTCCATATATTTGCGAACTTCCGGAGGATTATCAGCATTTTTCTCTGTGAGATAGATCAGGTTCCCCAAAGCTTCCATAGGACTTCTGATCTCGTGCATCACCTCAAGAGCCAGCCGCCCCGCCGTGGCACGCTCGTCCGCCTTTTGCAGCGATTCAGCCGCTATCGCCAACCTTGCCTGCAGCTCAGAAATGGTGTCCCCGGACATACAGCACCCCCAGAAAGGAGTTCTGGAGAGAACGCGAGCGAGCGTCAAGTGCTTGAGGAGAATCCCCCACAGACCAGTAATACTGATTATGATGCAGTTTTCAGGCGCTATGTCGTCTATCCGACATATTTTCGGTCAGCCCACTTTAAGAATGCTGTCACTTATCGCCATCAGTCTCCTTTTGAGGGATGAGTTGGCGGGGGCGGCCTGGAGCACTTTCGTCACGGTGGAGACGAGCGCAACTGGGCCTTCAAACGAGCTGAGGAATTCATCCTCTTCCCCAAGCCTGCAGACGGGGGCGCCGGTGACCAACACCAGACACTTTAATGCTCTCTGACCGGAATGGGCCATTTT
>DATGAD010000433.1:0-2931 GCA_035313725.1 Alloacidobacterium sp.
AAGTCGGTGCGGCGTGAATATATCAAGAGGCACCGTCGTGTTTCCGGCGTGCCGGGTGAGGCGCTCTCCCAATCGCCGAAGAGGGAATGGGTTGGGCCGGTGAGGATTGAAGCACAGCCGGCTGTCGTAGCCTCGAAATAATTATTCCCTGAGAACGGCGTTTTCAACACTCCCGCCAAGAGTTGGCCCGGCACCTGGACTTGCCCAAAAAGGTGAGTTTTCGGGAACTGTCCGGATAGCCGGTTTGAACGAAGCCGCTGGCGCGGCGGACTGAGAGTGGTGGTGTAGCGAAGGGAGTCCTGCAGGGCTAGGGTGAGTGGTCATAGGAAGGAGATTCCCATGACCCCACTTCGCGAGCGCATGCTGTACGAGCTTCAGCGGCGCAACTATTCACCGTCTACGATCCGCGGCTACCTCGGTGCGGTGCGACAGTTTGCCGAACACTTCCATTGCTCGCCGGAGCGACTGGGTGCTGAGCACCTGCGACGGTATCAGCGATACCTGCTGCAGGAGAAGAAGCTCGAGCCCAGCACCGTCGAGATGCGTATATCGGCGCTGCGATTCCTGTACAAGCGCACGCTGAAACGGCGTGATCTGGCCTTCGACGATCTCATCTTCCCGAAGGTGCCACACAAGCTGCCGCCCGTGCTCAGCCAGGATGAAGTCGTGCGGTTGATCGACGCCGCACCCAACCGCTTGTACCGCATCATCCTGGTGCTGCTTTATGCCACCGGAGTACGCAGGGCCGAAGCGGCGCGGATCAAGGTCGAAGACATCGACAGCCAGCGCATGGTGATCCACATCCGCCAGGGCAAGGGCGCCCGAGACCGGGATGTGCCGCTCTCCCCGAAGCTGCTCGAAGAACTGCGCAGCTGGTGGCGGTGGAAGAAGCCGCGTGGCTATCTCTTTCCCAGCACCGCGGGTCAGCGTGGTACCCACCAGCCCATCTCCGACAAGACCGTCTGGCACGCCTGCCGCGCAGCGGCTACGCGTGCAGGGCTCACGAAGAAGATCCATCCGCATACACTCCGGCACAGCTTTGCCACGCACCTGCTCGAAGCTGGCGCCGACCTGCGCACGATTCAGCTGTTGATGGGCCATGAGCGGCTCGAGGATACAACTGTCTACCTCCAGCTCTCGCGGCGTCACCTTCATGCGGCCATCAACCCGCTGGAGCAGATCTCGCTTCGCACAGAACAGCAGGACAGGAAGCGATGAGCCGGCCGCCTTTCGAGGTGGCCGACATCATTCGCATCAGTGGCGACAGCTTTCGGCGCCGGTATAGCGCTTCGCTAACCTGGCCGCAGCGCAAAGTGCTCGATGCGATCGCTCGCTGCCGTACCGCTGCGCTCGGTGGTCATCGCGATGCGTGCGTGAGCTGCGGACAGCAGGCCATCTCGTACAACTCCTGCCGCAACCGGCACTGCCCGAAATGCCAGACCGGTGCACGCGATCAGTGGTTGGCCAAGCGGCAGCAGGAACTGCTGGCCGTCGGCTACTACCACCTGGTCTTCAGCGTGCCGCATATGCTAGTGCCGTTGATGTGGCAGAACAAGCGGCTGTTGTTTTCCTTGTTGTTCGAGGCCAGTGCCGCCGCGCTGCTCGACGTCGCTGCCGATCCCAGGCATCTCGGCGCGCAGCTTGGCTTCCTGTCCGTTCTGCACACCTGGGGACAGACACTCACTCCGCATCCGCACATCCACTGCGTGGTGCCTGGTGGCGGGCTCGCCCCCGACCACTCGCGCTGGATCGCTTCCCGTTCCAGCTTCCTGCTGCCGGTCAAGGTGCTCAGCCGCGTCTTCCGCGGCAAGTTCGTCGCCGGACTGCGGCGCCTCTTTGCCCGCCATCAGTTGCGCTTCTTCGGCGAGTGCAGGCCGCTCCAAGAAGAGAAGCGCTTCGCCGTCTTCCTGCGCGCACTTTATCACCAAGACTGGGTCGTTTATGCCAAGCCACCCTTCGGCGGTCCAGAGCATGTGCTGCATTACCTGGCCCGCTATACCCATCGCGTCGCCATCTCCAACCATCGCCTGCTCTCGGTCTCAGCTTCTGAGGTCTGCTTCCGCTGGAAGGACTATGCCCACGGCGGCAAGCAACGCACGATGACACTTACCTCCACAGAGTTTCTGCGCCGCTTCGTACAACATGTCCTGCCGAGAGGCTTTCCCCGCATCCGCTACTTCGGCTTCCTCGCCAACCGCAGACGAGCCCACATGCTGCCACTCTGCCGTGACCTGCTCAGTCAGGCTCCTCCAACTGAAACGCCGGTTATTCCAAGGCCCACACTACGGGAGTGCCCGCGCTGTCACGGACGCATGCACCTTGTCGCACGGCTCTCGGTCGCACAGGTCTTCTTCGCGGAACGAAACGAGGCATATCAGCTTGACTCTTCCTAGCCGCTACCTCCAAGCCGCGATCATCGTGTGCTTCGCAGCATGCTTACTCGAGGTGTGCCTCATGACCGAAAACAGTGCCTCTTACCCGCTCCACGCCCGGCGCCGCGCCCTCTCCGTATCCACATGCGGGTGGCTACGGAGAAGGCTTGGCTCCACTTGCCGGACCTCACTCACCGCGTCGACCCAACCCAAAGGAATTCAAAACCCATAGCCAACATCCCGTCCCGACCGCACCAACGCCTTCCTTCAAACCGCTCTATCCGACCTGCTCCGCTCTTAGACCACTGCTACACCACACACTCGCGCCCGCGGAGCAGCTCCGATAGAGTCCTGACGTTTTACGTCCACATGGAGCCCGTAAGTAAACATAAGCCGGCTTGTGAGGATTGAAGGGACTACCAATCATCGAGAGCTAGAAGATAACGCGCTCGCGGGCACATACGTGTTTGAACTTGATCGCGCAGTTGGCTGCGAAAATCGAATCCTTGCATCGCAGCTCTCCGAACGAAGTATCCTTGCACGGATCGGCGTGCACGCG
>DATGAD010000434.1:0-2990 GCA_035313725.1 Alloacidobacterium sp.
CCGTGAAAAGTCAGCTGAACACCCGAAGAGACGGCTATTTTCAACTTCAAGGATTCGGCGGATGGTAAAGCAAAGGGATCAGTCGGCGAACAGGTCTATATTCCCGATCTCAAATAAAGTTTTGCCAATATTCCCTTCGAGAATACTTTTCAAATGCTTGGCATAGGTCAAATCGGGCGCTTCGAAATCGTATGTATTGTCATTCCCGTCGAAAAAGCATGTGAACGTCACCCAATTGTGGTGCGATTTCACGACATCTTTCACGATCGCCCGTTCAGTCGTAGGAACTCGATAGGAAGGCATATAGAATCCGCCTGGCTGCGGCGGCCACTCTGCTAAATCTCTAACCTTCATAGGATCTCCACAATTTTGCGGTCAATTCTATGCCCACGACAATTTTACGGCGCGCTCAAGAGAGACCCTCGATACGCTCTACAGCGGCCAACGCCTCAGCGTTATCCAGGATTTGGCGCAGCGTCTTGTTGTCCCCATTCACGAGCAATGCGCTCTCCCATTTCCGCGCCCAACAGTGTGGGCCGAGGTGCCTGCCATTGCGATGTCCAGAATGCCACCGGCATCGATCTGAGTCATGTTCCCGTCGTAGGCCAGCACCGGCAGGAACGATACGAGGTCCTTGACGGCGCTCTCTCGATTCGATTCGTTGGGCGAGAGTCCGATACCGTATTCGGAAAGCTGCCGAAGAGCACGCGTCGGAGCAAAGTCGAAGACGAAGCACACAGTTCCGTCCCTCATGACGCGCTAAACCTGAACTCGAAGTCTTTCAAGCAAATCGGCGGGGTGAAGCGGTTTGCTCAGGATCTCAAATTCATGCCCTTGCGCGCGGGCCTGTTCCAATAATTGGACTGTCGCAACTTGTCCGGAAAAAAGAAGTATTTTGCAGTTCGGCAATTTTGCGCGGGTGATGATTGCTGTCTCAATACCTGTCATCCCCGGCATGTCCACATCGGTTATGAGTAAGTCCGGCTGGAGCTTGTCTAAAGCTTCAACCGTCTGGGGTCCGCTGAACAAGGCGTGGGCATCAAACCCTGCATGGGTCAGAATGACCGCTAGCGTCGTAGCGATTACTTTCTCGTCATCGACGACAAATACGACGAGACGTTTTGAGAGGGTCGTCAAAGATTCGGACATACAGCAAATCTCCCTCTTGACGTTGCATGTGATTCTCTTGTCGAACGAAGGGTCACTTCTTGTCCTCAGGCTGAAACAGGATGCCCCCTCGAATTTCACTGCCCGGTCCCATGGCGAAGAAGGTGAAGGAGAGCGGCGGCAGTACTTTGTAGGCGATACGCACGCCACCTTTCCACTCTCTTCCTTCTCTAAATTCCATATGTTCCCAGGTACCGCCAGCAGTCAGCCGCTTCCATCGAGCACTCACATGGTTTCCGTCAGCGATCGACGGCACGACGGACTCGTTGGCGGGATGACCCTCTTCGGGTTCGGTGCCTTCTGGAAAGAAACTTGTGTGCAGTAGCCCCTGGACCAATAAACCCTCGGTGACAAACCAACTGCGTTCGTAGGCCCAACGCAGGGCCAGAGCTGGCATAGTGCGAAACCCATTGTCTCCAAATGCCACGCCAAAGCCGGGCGCGATCTTCCAACTTTCCCCATGAAACGTCCAGCTACCGCCGACGAAACCAACATTATTTTCGTCGCCGCCGAAATAGTGGCCATCGGCGGTGACATCACGCCAAACGGGCTGGACCAGAGACGCCGAACGAAACGACGGGGATACGACAATTTCGGCCTCTGGCAACTTCGACCCTTCGCCACTGGCCTGCTCGTTTTTACCCGACGAGTGGGTCGCCTGTCCCGCCCCGGGTTTCCCTTGAGCTGATGCGGAAACTACCAGAGCGGCCGCGGCCAACATCAGCATCAACATCTCTCGGCCTGGACTGTTTTTTGACATAGCGAATCGCAAATGGTTCCCGTAAGATTGCCGTCGGAAATGCGGGTGAACTCCCGGCGGCAGCGCCTATTACTTCATTGCCGATAAAAGTCCTTTCACGACCGTTACGAAGGGAACTTCAGCGAGGACCACGGGAAGGAGAGGAAGGGCGACTGCCAGAATGAGCGCCACCGTTGCGCCCCGATCGAGAGGAAATGGCTGAAGCTTCTCGACATTTTCATAACTGCTGGCATAATCAGTGAGAGTGCTGATCTCGGGCGCGGTCAAAAACTCTTCTTCGTGTCCTGCACGATGCAAAATCCACTTCTTATGAAAATCAACGCTGTGAAGCTGACCAAGTGTCCCGTATTGAAGGATGCCTTGGCGATGAAGGCGCCCGAGCTTTGGAATGAAAAAGACGAGCGGCCCCATCGCTATGATGAGCATGATCAATAGCAACACGATTGCATCGATTTTGAAGTTCATCAGATGCGCTCCGTGATCTAAAATCTGGCTCCGCCACGTCGATCCAATCGCTCCGCAAGCAACGAAGATAGTAGGAGCGATGGCTAGGGGTGACATTCCCAGGAATCCAATTCCACCGTGCTGGTCGGGATGCGTCGGAACCAGTTCCAGGTCGAGGCGTGACAGTCGGAACAGGAAGCAGATCCATAGAAACCACTTCCAGAGACTTAGGCCGACCAGGAACCGAAAAATGAGTTGGCTCACCAGCGCGTAATACCATCCCGCCGGAGATAGGTAATGACCCCAACCGAAATCCCCCAACGCCCAGTCCTGGACAGCAGACTTATGGGCGCCGATGATGGCTGCCACGTTCCCATAAGCAATGACAACGATGATGGCTTCAGCGACGAACGAATCGCGCAGACGTATCAGACCTCCAATAGTACGGTCGATCTTTGCCTGCTCCGGCGCGGGCAGCAGTTCTGCTTCGCGTAGATGGTGAATGATCATTCGAAAGACGTTCTCCATCATGACCTGACCAAGCAGAAGGATGGGCACCGCGATCAGCATGCGGACGTTCACCGTATAGTCATGCAGCAGTTCCCCAATCGTATCGAAC
>DATGAD010000435.1:0-2524 GCA_035313725.1 Alloacidobacterium sp.
AATTGCGACAACTCGAAGCCGATCTGGCACATATCAATCGGGTCAGCACGATGGGAGAACTGGTCGCCTCTATCTCGCACGAACTCGCACAGCCCCTTACGGTCACAACCGCTCATGCCAAGGCATCTTTGCGATGGCTTCAGCACGACCCGCCCAATGTGACTGAAGCACTCAAAGGAACGGAAAAAATCATCGAAGCGGGCGCCTTGGCCTCGGAAGTCATCAACCGTCTGCGATCGTTGTACAAAAAATCCTCTCCCAAACGAGAGTTAGTCTCTATAAATGAGGTCGTTGGCGAGATGGCCGGGATGATGGGAGGTGAGGCCAGAGAGCATGGAGTATCGATCCGCACCGATCTTAAAAACGATCTTCCTATGACCGTGGCAGATCGGGTGCAACTGCAGCAGGTGCTCATGAACCTGATGCTGAATGGCATCCAGGTGATAAAGGACACGGGCGGCGTGCTTATGGTGAAGTCGCAATTGGGCGAGGACGGCCAGATCCAAATTTCTGTTCATGACACGGGGCCCGGGCTGCCCACGGGCAAGGCCGACCAGATCTTCGACGCATTCTTTACGACGAAGCCGCAAGGCAGCGGCATGGGCCTGGCAATCAGTAAGTCGATCGTCGAATCCCACGGCGGCCGGATTTGGGCCAACGGCGACGGCGGGCGCGGCGCGACGTTCCACTTTACCTTGCCAGCGGCTCCCGCGAAAACAAACCCTCCCGTAGATGCCGCGTGATTCGGCATTCAGCAGAGCGGGTACACAGGCCCAGTCGGCGTCATTTGATTCAATGCACTCATCGACGCCGATTCCTAACGGAAAGTCAGTATTTTACGAATGTGTTCGCTTCACTTGGACGAAAAACCGGCATTTCGGACAAGCAATCCAGTTTGCCAACCGAATAGTGAGCGATAAAATACATTATCGCGTTAGGAAATATCAGCAACGCGCAAGAGCCGGCGCCCGCCCCGTGAGGGATTTCCGCGTCGCACAAGGTGCCAATATAACAGCATCCACTCATAGGCCTTATCCATCGATGAATTCCTGAACAAGATCGGCCACGATCATTCCACCGCGGCTGTTCAGATGGACGCCGTCGGTGTGAAGGCGCCAACCGTTCAGCTGGGCGACCTCGTCGGGACTTTTGCGCAGTACCAAAACACGGAAGGCGTCACGATAGAACGGAAGGAATCGGAAGCTAGTGCAAGAGCGACCCGGCGCAGCCACGATCTGCGCAAGCATCGTCTCATAAACTGGAAGATAGCCGACAGACTCCTCCCGCGCGATTTCCCTGATGCTTGCGCTGTACTCCTCGATGCGCCGATTGAGCTCACGCTGGAAGGGATCTGCAGATGCGGGATTTTCTCCAATCGGCGGCAGGGAGCAAAGCGCGATGGCAGCCGGGACCTCGACTTTCAATCGCTGCGCGATTGCCCGGAGGTTCTCGCGGAACCATTCCGGCGACGGCTCAGTAGGAAGGTGCTTAGCGATTCGGAAGAACCGCCGGGCCGTCTTTGAGACCAGTGCAAGGACATCATTACCGCCGATCAAGACGACCACCTTGGAGGGATGACAAGAGAGCACCGTCGGCAGGCGCTGGAGCGCGTTATAGGCTAGATCTCCGCCCACTCCGAAGTTGAGGAACGAAACGCCCTTGTTGCGAGGTCGTTGCTTGAGTTCGCCGATCCAATCGTAAGCCTGTCCTTTTCCCGCCGTGCTGCTCGACCCAAGGCATGCCATGATGGCCGGCTTGGCGTTAATCGGCGGAGATGGGCTACCGCGGGCTGATGATAGATCAGGTCCAGTCATGGCTTCGCGACGTTGATTTGATCACAAACGGCAGTGATAGCACACGCCACCCATCTTGTCCCGAGCAGCTCGGTCCCCCCGCCGACTCACGGTAAACCGGATTATCAGTGCGCCGTGAAAGGCGCTGGTCAACAGTGGGTGAAATTCCACCCGGGAACTGGTTCGCTCCACCCGGTAGCAATCGGAGCAGTCGTGGAGGCAACGAAGCGGCTGGAGCCTCCGGTGTAGAGGGTCGCTCAGGCGACTTGGCGAGCATGCAGGCCGTAATGGAGTAAATGCCGTGCAGGCCTCGAAAAGGTTAATGCAGGGGCCGACCCTCCTGGTATATGGGGAAGGCCGAAGTCGATGCAACAGTACGAGCGAACAGGTTCATCGACCCTGCCGGGGTAGTGGCAACAGCATGCATGCATAGCAGCGCGTGGTGCAAGTCTGGATTCGTAGGCAAAGACTTCTGCGGCGTGCTCAGGGTTTGTTTGTAGAATCGGCGCATGGCGATGGGGACGCGGAAGCAGCGGGAGCAGCAAGAGGATTTGTGGATCGCACACACGGAGTTGGCCTCTGCGCCGGGGCATCCGTTTTACGAGAAGCTGAACCAGTTGCTGGAGGCGGAGGGCTTCGACGAGTTTGTCGAGAGCCGATGCGCAAAGTTTTATGCGGCTAGGTACGGGCGGCCGTCGCTGACGCCGGGGATCTATTTCCGTTCGTTACTG
>DATGAD010000436.1:0-3409 GCA_035313725.1 Alloacidobacterium sp.
TTGTATGTGCAGCCGCTTGACAGAGCCTTTTCGTCGATCACCTCAAGAGGCTCGTGCAGAATGTTGAGCCGGGTTTCGTAGGGAAAATCTTCAGTGGTAGCCACGATGTGCTCCTCCCGTCACTATTCTGATTCGACGCAGAACGAAAGGGAAGAGCACTCGGAGAGAATCGCCGATTAGTTGCCGGCGTAGGTGACGTGCCAGATCGAGCCCGAGCCGTCATCAGTGACAAAGAGCGAGCCATCGTCGCCGAACGTTACCCCTACGGGCCGTCCCCAGACGTGACCATCCGCCGTAGTGAAGCCGGTGAGGAAGTCCTCATACTCGCCGGTGGCTTTGCCATTGTTCATCGGCACGCGGATGACTTCATAGCCGGCACGGTTGGCCTTGTTCCAGGAACCGTGTTCGGCGGCGAAGGCATCTCCCTTGTACTGAGCGGGAAATTGCGAGCCTTGGTAGAAGTTCATTTCCAGCGACGCGAAGTGCGGCTGCAACAGAACATCCGGCGTGGTAACTTTCGCCTTCAACTCCGGATGCTTGCCCTCAAGACGCGGGTCCTGATGCGGGCCCATATACCACCACGGCCAACCGTAAAAGCCATCTTCTTCGATGTGGGTGATGTAGTCGGGCACGAGATTGTCGCCCAGCATGTCACGCTCGTTGGTGGAGCACCAGAGTTGTCCGGTGATCGGATTGATAGCCTCGCCGACGCAATTGCGAATGCCGTAGGCATAGATCTTGATGAATTTGCCTTCGGGCGTGAATTCCAACACGTCCGCGCGGTGAAATTCTTCCGGATGCGTATCCGGGTCATCGACGTTAGAGTGCGAGCCGACAGAAACGAACATCTTCGTGCCGTCCTGCGAGAAGACGATGTCGCGCGTCCAGTGGCCGCCTCCGCGCAAACGTCCGCCACCGGGCAGGTCGGCGAGTTTCTCGGCTGGCCCGCTTGCCTTCAGATCGCCATTTTTGTAAGGGAAGCGAACGACGGAATCGGTGTTGCCGATGTAAACCCATTTCGGATTCGGTCCCGACGGGTAAAAGGCAATGCCGAAGGGCTGGCTCAGTCCATCAGCGAATTTTTCCATCTGTTTTGGCTTGCCGTCAGCACCCACTCCCCGGAAAACCAGGATTTCGTTGCTCGAACTCATGGCTACGAAGAGGTCGCCGTTTGGAGCTGTGCGAATCAGCCTGGGCTGCACCAATCCGTCGGCATAGAGACTCACTTTGAAACCGGCAGGAGCCTGCGGCCACGCGCCATCAGGACGCTTCACCATATCCGCGCCGTTATCAACGCCCTTGGTGGCGTAGGGTTCCGGCAGGTCCGCGATCGTGATTTTGCGGCGTACGCCGGGCTTTTCCTGCGAGTAATCCGTGAAAGCTGTCTTCCCCGTGATCACGGGCGATGATGGAGGTCCATCGGCATGGAGTGCCGATACAGACAAAGCAATAGCAGCAAACGTTGCGGCAACAGCGGCAACGCAAAGGGAGTGTCTCCTCATGGTTTCCAGTCCTCCGACGATGTTTTACGGTTTACAGCGGGCGCAGCGCTGATCCTGGTGGTCTGACCACTTTGATGCCGCTTCAATCTATCCTGGTCGCAAATTATTTGCTGTTACTACCCGGTAGCGGCGTTTCCTGCAGGGTTCCTGGAGGTGTTACGAGCCTCTCCAGTAATTGCGGAGGCACCGTCGCATGAAGTACGGCGCGATCCCTATGATGTTCAATTTGAATACTATCCAGCAGCGGCTTAAACTCAGCGCCGGTCACGCCGGGAGCGACACTCTCGGCATTGCGCACAAAATTTAACAGCATCTTTACTGATTCGGCAGACGATGTCGCAGCCTGCTCGGTAGGCGCAATCTCCTCCACGCGCAACCTCAGCGAACCTGTCCAACGGACAGAGGCGATGAACATGGAGTCGAAACTGATCGGCAGGCGAAAGCCGAAAACACTCACGTTCCCGCTGTCGCCGAAGGGAAGGCCGATCTGTCCGATACCCCAGGCGATCGAAAGCAACGGCACTTCTTCGTAGTGATCGGTCAGCACGCTCGAACCGGCGAAGGGCAGCGCCGCTGAACGATAGCGGTCGAGGATGGAGTGGATCTGTTCTTCGGTGGGCGTATTGCTTACCGCAACCATGTCGTAACCGAGCAGCGTAACGCGAACCGTGCGACCATCGCTCGGGATGCTGTAAATCGTATGTCCGGCGTAGCTTTCCTGAGCGGTCGACAGCCCTTCGAGATAGTGCATCAGCCTGCGCCCGTCGAAGTGGCCGACGAAGACCTCTGAGAACGCAACCTGGCCGTTCGGTCCGGCAGGATTGGGCATGCGGTGCAGGGCAAAGGCGGCTTCATCCAGATCGCGCTCGAACTGAATGCCGGTGGCGTCAATGAAGCTTTGATATTCCGGATCATGCGTTACCGGATGCCGGTCGAAGTGGGTAACGGTTCGTATGGGGCGCAGGTTCATGTATACGATGCCGTCGGATTCGGGCAGCAGCCGGGCAGCCTCCGGCGGGGCTTTCACGCGCAGGTAAAGGGCTGCAGCCAATAGGAGCAGAATGACCACGACTACGGCGATCGTGATCCTCGTGCGCCGGCGAATTCTCAAGCAGTTCTCCTCAGTAACCCTCCCATCATCTCATCCGCTGAGCATCTATCGCATCCGGGCCTTGCTTAATGATTGCTGGCGGTTGCCTGCTTCAAGCAGAATGGTCTTAACATCTATGGCATTTGAAACGGGACAAAGGGTGGGCGACTACGAGGTCGTCCGCACACTCGGGGCGGGCGGTCTGGGCCAGGTTTACGAGGTGCGCCACACAATTTCTCAACGCAGCGAGGCCATGAAGATTCTGCTTCCCGGCCAGATTGCAACGCCGGAATTGGCGGAACGTTTTCGCCGCGAGATTCAGCTGCTGGGCGCGCTGAATCACCCTCATATTGCAGCGCTGCATAACGCTTTCTACTTCGACAGCCAGCTCATCATGATCATGGAGTTGATCAGCGGCGAGACGCTTCGGGCTATGAGCACGCGGACGCGGATGCCCGTACCCATGGTCCTGCAATTTGCGCGGCAGATGCTTTCGGCGCTTGACTATGCGCACAACCGCGGGGTGGTCCATCGCGATATCAAGCCGTCGAACATCATGATCAATGCGGAAAACGAGGTGAAGCTGGTCGATTTCGGCATCGCCATCGGAGAGCACTCAGCCGAGCTGACCGCTCCGGGCTTCATGCTGGGGTCGGTGAACTACATGTCGCCCGAACAGATTGCGGGAGACAAGGCGACGCTGCGCTCGGACATTTACTCGGTGGGCGTGACGCTCTATGAAATTCTGACCGGCTGGCTGCCGGTGAAGGGAAATAACAACCTGGAGATAATGCGCTCTCACCTGAACGACCGGCCT
>DATGAD010000437.1:0-5270 GCA_035313725.1 Alloacidobacterium sp.
CCGAATAGTGCCGGTGCTGCTCTTGCAAATGGTGTATTGCCTCACTATTCGGTGACCCGAACGTTTCCATATCCATGGAACATACCTCCTACTTACTCTTCTAAGACGAAAAAACTACCACCCGGGAGGCTCGACCGGCAATGCGTTTTTCAAGAAAGTTTTCCACCAGTCGCCAGGACCTTACCCATTAGCACTGCGTCTTCCTCCGGCGACTCGTAATAAGCTGGCCTCAGGCCTTCGCGCAGCAGACCCGCGCGTTCGTAAAGCTTTATGGCTCTGTGATTTGAGGCGCGCACTTCAAGCTCCATACGAGCAGCTCCGCTGGCCAGCGCCCAATCAGCCACAGCGTTGAAGAGCGCCCGGCCAACTCCCTGCCCCCTATTTTCCGGAAAGACGGCGACCGACTCCAGCTCGCAAACACCGGCAACCAGCTTCCCAACCGAAAACCCCAGCAGGCGCCCCTTAGTCTCGGCGACAAAGCCAGCCCGCAGCAGCGGGCCGGATTCCTCCAACACGACGCAACGGCCGTATTCCTCGCGATTCCAGTGCGGAGCCTCCGGAATCTGTTTAGCAAAAGCTACGACCGCGTCGATATCGCCATCCGCCATGCGGCGAATCGTCCAGCTCATGCGTTCTGCGGCTTCGGTACAGGAGTGGCCGATTTATGCCTGGCGAATAACTCAGCGTCGGAACGGCGCAGATAATTGCCGTCGAGCGAAGCCAGATCTTCGAAGTCGCCGGCCAGCAACCGGGGCAATGCAACGGAAATCGCATCTGCGGCCGTGGGTGGCGATACGAGATCGGCTTCTAAAAAAGCAGCCGCGATCTTCTCCTCACAGACTCCCAGCGAATGGAGGGGAGCTAACTGTAGTTCGTCCTCCAATTCATTCAGAGACAGGAGCGCTTCACGCGGCATCAGCAGATTTTCATGCCGAAAATAAAACTCGCCGCGCCCTGCATCGAGTACTGCATACGACGTCTGCGCCTTCTCCGCCAGAACCTGCAACCGGGATACGGCGATCACGGGCGTTGCAAAAGCCTCCGCCAGTCCTTTTACCGCGCTCACGCCCACGCGCACTCCGGTAAAGCTCCCGGGCCCATTCACGACAATCATCGCTTCCATCTGCTGCAGGCTGGTGTTGTGCGCGTCCAGAAGTTCGCGCAGGTGCGGCACCAGCATGGCGGCGTAGGTCTTCCCCTCAAGCTCAGCCGTCCCGAGCACGGCGATCTCCTCGCCTTCTCTGCGTGCCAGAGCGATGGTCCCGGTGCTTCCGCATGTGTCGATTCCTAAGAGCATTTACACATCCGCACAGATTTCAAGCAGCACGCCTCCGGCGCTCGACGGATGCACAAAGAAGTACAAATGCCCTCCGGCGCCGATCTGTATTTCATCCGAAATTAGCCGCGCGCCTTTCGCTTTCAGTTCTTCGAGAGTCGCGGAGATGTCATCGACATGCAACGCCACATGATGCAAACCTTCGCCGCGCTTCGCCAGAAATTTTCCGACGGGCGAATCGTCCTCCGTCGGCTCCAGCAATTCAATGCGGCTCTCATCGACAGGAATCATCGCCACGCGCACCTGCTCGTGCTCAACCGTCTCTTCCTGAACAACGCGCAGGCCGAGCGACTCGTAAAATCCGCGCGCCGCGGCAATGCTCTTCACCGCAATTCCCAGATGATCGATCTTCGTCATGAAACCTCTACTTTATCGGATGTCATCCTGAGCGTAGCGAAGGACCTGCTTTTTCCAAGTTCCGGGCATAGTGCCGTCTACACCTTCATCACATGCGCCACTAACTCCGGCACCAGCTTATAAGGATCTTCCTGCTTTCGTGCCACCCGCTCCGCATATGCATCCAATTCCGCGTCGCTCATCCCATGCTTCCGCACCTGCCGCATCAGCGCATGCCGCATCATCTCGGTAATGCGCTCGCGCCAGTACGTCCTGCGCCGCGCTTCCATGCGCCCATCTGTCTCCAGCCATTCTTTCATCTGTGCAATAGCTTCGACGAGTCTATCGATTCCCTCACCAGTCGATGCAATCGTCTTCACCACCGGCGGAACCCAGTCACCATGGCTCGTCGCAAGCGATTGCATGGCACGAACTTCTTTCTCGACTCGATCCGCACCCTCGCGGTCGGCTTTATTCACAACGAACAGATCGGCGATCTCCATGATGCCCGCCTTAAGGCTCTGCACATCGTCGCCCATGCCCGGGACCAGCACAACAATCGTCACATCGGAGAGGCGCACAATGTCTATCTCATCCTGCCCAACGCCGACCGTCTCAATCAGGATCACGTCCTTGCCGCTGGCTTCAATCACTGAGGCAACATCAGCAGTCGTACGGGCAAGGCCGCCCAGCGATCCGCGTGTGGCCATGCTGCGCACATAAAATCCCGGGTCGCCAAGATTTTCCTGCATGCGGATGCGGTCGCCGAGAATCGCTCCACCGGTAAACGGACTTGTAGGATCGACCGCGATCACGCCAAGCGTTACGCCCGCGCCCCGATAGTGCCGCGCCAGCTTATCGACGATCGTGCTCTTCCCCGCGCCCGGCGCGCCGGTAACGCCAATGCGCAGCGCGCTTCCGCTAAAGGGAAAGCAACCCGACAAAACGTCAGCCGCAGAAGCCGCATCGTTTTCAACTAGAGAAACAGCACGCGCCAGAGCACGCACATCGCCGGAACGCAGGCGTTCGATCAATTGCGCAACATCGCGCTCAACACTCGGAAGAGTTCTGCTCATCTACGCAAGCAATCATAAATGCGGTACTCAGCCGCGCGATGGCATCACCTTAAGAATCTCGCGCGCAATTACCATGCGCTGGATCTCGCTGGTTCCCTCGCCGATGGTGCAGAGCTTTACATCGCGATAGTACTTCTCCGCCGGATAGTCCTTGATAAAGCCGTAGCCGCCGTGCAGCTGCACCGCCTCATCGCAGATGCGCACCGCCACTTCGCTCGCGTAGAGTTTCGCCATCGACGACTCGCGAGTCACACGCTGGCCCGCGTCTTTGAGCACCGCGGCCCGCAGTGTCAGCAATCGCGCCGCATCAAGCTCGGTAGCCATGTCGGCCAGCTTCCACTGCACGCCCTGAAATTCAGCGATGGCCTTCCCGAACTGCCTGCGCTCCTTCACGTATCGCAGACTCGCCTCAAGCGCACCGCGCGCAATGCCCAGCGACAATGCAGCAATCGAGACCCGTCCGCCATCGAGCACGCGCATCGAATCGACAAATCCCTCGCCCAGTTTGCCCAGCAGATTCTCGGCCGGAATCTCGCAGTCCTCGAAAATCAGTTCCGACGTGTCGCTCGCGCGCAGCCCCAGCTTGTTCTCTTTCTTGCCGGGACGAAACCCCGGCGTGCCTTTCTCAACCACAAAGGCCGACAAGCCGTGCGTACCCTGCGTCTTGTCCGTCACCGCGATGACGACGGCAACATCAGCATAGTGTCCGTTGGTGATGAACGTCTTGTTGCCGTTCAACACCCACTTGTCGCCATTGCGCACAGCAGTCGTCTTCGCGCCCGCTGCATCCGATCCCGAATTCGGCTCAGTCAGCCCCCACGCGCCCAGCCACTCACCGCTCGCGAGCTTCGGAATGTACTTCCGCCGCTGCTCTTCATTCCCGGCAAGAAAAATGTGATTCGTACAGAGCGAGTTGTGCGCGGCAACAATGATACCCACCGAGCCATCGACGGCGGACAACTCTTCAATCGCCGTCATGTAATCGACATAGCCAAGGCCAGCGCCGCCGTACTCGACGGGAAAGATCATGCCCATCAATCCCATCTGCCCAAGCTGTTTCACGACGTCCGCCGGAAACTCGCTGGCTTCGTCCCACTTCATCACGTTCGGCGCAATCTCGCGCTGAGCAAAGTCGCGAATCTCCCGGCGCATCTGCTCCTGCTCGTCGGTAAGCTTGAAAGGATAGGTAGTAACGTCCGGCGCTGCGGCCTCGGCGCTTGCCTGCGAACTCATATAGATAACTCCGATGCGAAAAAATGATCGAGCGAAAACCTGTGATCGTAGCATTTTCAGTGGAGCTTTGTCGCTGTCGGAGTTCAGGCCTCGGTGGTTGCCTCTGAAAAACCTTTCGAGATTTCTTCCTTAAGCTGACGCGCCGTAGAATTGCCCCACAGAAATCGGTCCTTGTCGCGTAAGGCATCATGTTGAGGAACAGCTGCCCTCACAGCGTCGCAATAGGCACAATATTTCGGCCATAGATGTTCGAAGGTCAGATTTCCCAGCTTACTGAAGTCGCCAAGTTCACCACACGCTCGAACATCGTAAACAGTGAACTCTTCAGGCCAGAGCACGCTCAAAATCGCCGATGCCATTGGCAAATAGAAACCCCACGTTTCCATTGCTACGAACAGACGATCTTTCGGGGACTTAGCCTCGAATAGAGCATGCGTGAGCTGGTCAGCTGCAGCTTCCAAATTATCGGCTTGCTTAATCAGCCTATGAGCAAGCTTCGACTTCGCGCGTTCGGCTTTCCAGATGATGATAGAAAACAAATCAAATGCATCAAGCCGTTGCTTCTCGTGAAACCTCTTATGGACATCCTCAAAAAGATACGTTTCGAGGTCGTAGTAGCGCAGGTAGTCTTCGGTCATACCTCTCCGTTGTCTTTTCCTACGTTCTAAATTTACGCTACACAGTCAACGTCCGTTCCCTCGGCAAAGGAACCCGCACCGAAGCCATCCCCGCAGCCGCCGCCCCTTGAATTCCCAAGTCAGCATCCTCAAAAACAAGACAATCCTGCGGAGCCACACCAAGTCTCTGCGCCGCTATCAGAAAAATCTCCGGATCGGGCTTCCCCTTCTTGTAGTCGCCAGCGCACACCATCGTCTCAAAGCGATCCAGCAACTTCAGCGTAGTCAGCGAAGCCGTCACCGACTCGCGCGTGCTCCCCGAAACCACAGCGAACGGAATCCGCCCATACATCGCCTCGATATGCTCCAGAACCTCCGGCACGGCAGCGAGTTGCGGCAGAAGCTCGTAGTACAGACTCTCCTTGCGATGCTCCACCTCAGCCACCGGCATGTTGAGGCCGCGCATTTCATTCAGCAGCGAGATGATCTTCGCCACCGACAAGCCGCCCCATGAGTAGAAAAGATCTTCGTCAAAGTCGCAGCCCCACTCGCCCAGCGCTTTCTTCCACGCGATGAAGTGCAGCGGCATCGAATCGGCAACCGTGCCGTCGCAGTCAAACAGATACGCCTTGAATTCGCCTTCAGGCAGTTTCAATTTCATCCTGATATCGG
>DATGAD010000438.1:0-2058 GCA_035313725.1 Alloacidobacterium sp.
GAGGCGGCGGCAGCGTTGGGGTATCCTGAGACACGATGACGCTTGATCCCATTCAACTGACGCGCCGCCTGATCGACATTGAATCGATTACCTATAACGAAGGAGCCGTTGGCGCTTACCTTGCGGAGTTTCTTGCAGGGCGCAAGTTCGTGGTGGAATGCACTCCTGTGGAGCAGGTGGAGAGCAGTAACAAAGGGGAGCGTTTTAACGTTTACGCCGGGGCGGCGGGGGAAACGCCCGATGTAGTGCTGTCGACCCACATGGACACTGTGCCGCCGTTCATTCCGAGCAGCGAAGACGATCTGAATATTTACGGTCGCGGCGCCTGCGATGCGAAGGGAATCATCGCTGCGCAGATTGCCGCTGCGGAGCGGCTGCGCAATGCCGGTGTGAGAGTAGGGCTGTTGTTCGTCGTGGGCGAGGAGCGCGACTCCGGCGGTGCAAAGCTCGCGAATACGCAGCCGAAGGGCAATCGCTTTTTGATCAACGGCGAGCCTACCGACAATCGCCTGGCGATTGCATCGAAGGGGGCGCTGCGCGTTCTGATTCGAGCGAAAGGGAAGATGGCGCATTCGGCGTATCCCGAACTTGGCGAGAGCGCGATTCACAAGCTGGTGGAAGCGCTGGACCGCGTGCTGGCGATTGAGATGCCAGTGACGGAAGGCGTAGGGCCGGGCAATCTGAACATCGGCCTGCTCGAAGGCGGGCGCGCGACGAATGTGATCGCTGATCATGCTGAGGCGCAGATGCTGGTGCGTCTGGTTGGACCCTCAGAACCGATACGCAAGGCGATTCAGGATGCTGTTGGCGCTCTGGCGGAAGTGCATTTCACGCTGGATCTTCCCTTTATTCGTATGCGGCAGTTGGATGGGATGCCGACGATGGTTGCTGCGTTCACGACGGACATTCCCGCGCTGTCGAATTGGGGCGAGCCCGTGCTGCTTGGGCCGGGATCGATCCACGTAGCGCACACGCCATACGAGAAGCTGGCGAAGCGGGAGCTTCTGGAGGCCGTGGATTTGTACGTACAGGTGGGGCAGCGTCTGGTCGGATGAAGAGCGCTTCCAGACGATAGACTCTAAGAGATGAGTCAATACAATTCCCTCGAACACGCTGCGTCTTCGTATCTGCGCTCTGCTATGCATCAGCCAGTGAAGTGGCATGAATGGTCGTCAGAGGCTTTTGCGCTGGCAGCCAGTGAAGACAAGCCCATTCTGCTCGACATAGGCGCGGTCTGGTGCCACTGGTGCCATGTGATGGACCGTGAATCGTATGAAGACGCGTCGCTCGCGCAGGTGATCAATGAACATTTTGTGGCGGTGAAGGTCGATCGCGATGAGAGGCCCGATGTGGACAGCCGCTACCAGGCGGCGGTGCAGGCGATGAGCGGGCAGGGCGGATGGCCGCTGACTGCGATTCTGACGCCGGATGGTAAGCCGTTCTTCGGAGGAACATATTTCCCGCGCGATGACCGTTACGGTCGTCCTGGTTTTGAGCGCGTGTTGCGAACGCTGGCTGATGTCTGGAAGACGAAACGCGGCGATGCTCTGGAAACGGCTGGCAGTGTGTTGGCCGCGATTGAGCATGGTGAAAGCTTCTCCGGGCGTAGCAGTTCGCTGAGCCTGGACCTGGCTGACAAGCTGGTGGCGAGCGCGCTCCAGCAATTCGACCATCGGCATGGTGGATTCGGCACGCAGCCGAAATTCCCGCATCCAGCAGCGCTCGATATGCTGATCGACGCAGCTGCCCGCACCGGCAACGAAGGTGCGAAGCAGGCTGCGACGGTGACGCTCAAAAAGATGGCTGCCGGTGGCATCTACGATCACCTGGGCGGAGGGTTTCATCGCTATTCAGTGGACGAGCGCTGGGTTGTGCCGCATTTCGAAAAGATGCTCTACGACAATGCGGAACTGCTGAAGAACTACGTGCATGCGTTCCAGACGTTTGTCGATCCTGAGTTCGCGCGCGTTGCCAATGACATGATGCGCTGGATGGATGAGTGGCTCACCGATCGCGAACGTGGAGGCTTTTATGCTTCACAGGATGCTGATGTGTCTC
>DATGAD010000439.1:0-2843 GCA_035313725.1 Alloacidobacterium sp.
CCGAGAATAACGAATCCAGCGCTGCTGATCCAACTCATTAAGCAGTGTTTCGAAACTAAGTCATCTCGCCGGACTGCGCCTTCCGCCAATGCGACCATCAAGCATTCAGGGTTTGCGATCAAGGGATTGTGAAGTACACAAAGGCACGCGTAGACCAGGTTCTCGTCTTCTCGATTGTTCTGACACAGGCACTTGTCCGAATAACGTCAGTACTCTATCGGAGCTGCTCTGCGAGGACGGCCTTGCGCGTCGAGGTGACGATAGGGCGGAGCGGGTCGGATAGAGCGGTTTGAAGGAAGGCGCTGGTGCGGTGGCAGCGGGTGTTCGCTATGGGGTTTCAATCGTCCGAGGGAGCCACGCAGTTAGTAGCGCGGGATGGCGAGTGCGGCCGATCGACTGAGATGGCGTGTTCGAGGGTGCTGAGGAGGAGTTCGCGTAGGGACTGACGGTTGGAAGATGGTTTGCCAAGAGGCCGTGTTCGGTCTGGGGGCACACGTAGGATGGGCGTGTCTGGAAACACGCAATCACTGTCGCGCTGGTCCAGCTTCTATGAGGAGTCAAGGGTGAGGACCTCCTTTCGATCGGTAAAGAACAGCTGCGCAGCGGAGAGTGGTTCGATGCGATGCATGAGGCCATGGCAGTGCGGGCAGTTCCATAGAGTCGATGCTGCGGTGGAAAGCACTTCAGCGGGAGGGACCTGGTTGAGCCGGGTGCGGCAGAGCGGCAACATCCGGGTTCGTGTCCGGTTGGAGAGCCAGCCGAAGTAACGGATGCGGGGGAAGCCTCGCGGCAGGACATGCTGCACGAAGCGTCGCAGGAACTCTTTGGAAGTAAGGGCCATGATGCGCTGTTTGCCGCCGTGGGCATAGTCCTTCCAGCGGAAACAGACCTCAGAAGCTGAGACTGAGAGCAGCCGGTGGTTGGAGATGGCAACGCGATGCGTGTAGCGAGCCAGATAATGGAGCACGTGCGAGGGGCCGCCAAAAGGCGGCTTGGCATAGACGACCCAGTCCTGCCGATAAAGCTTGCGCAGGAAACTGGCGAAGCGCTTGCCTTCAGCGAGCGGGATGCAGTCGCCGAAGAAGCGTAGTCGACCGTGAGCGAAGAGTCTTCTCAATCCAGCGACGAACTTACCACGGAAGACGCGACTGAGCACCTTGACCGGCAACAGGAAGCTGGTACGCGCAGCGATCCAGCGCGAGTGGTCTGGCGCGAGACCGCCGCCGGGTACTACACAATGGATATGCGGATGCGGAGTAAGGGTCTGTCCCCAGGTATGCAGGATAGACAGGAAGCCCAGCTCGGCGCCAAGATGCTTCGGATCGGCAGCAACATCGAGTAGCGTGGCGGCGCTCGCGTCAAACAACAGTGAAAAGAGTTGCCTCTTGTTCTGCCACATCAACGGCACGAGCTCATGCGGGACGCTGAAGACCAGATGGTAATATCCCACATCCAGAAGCTCCTGTTGGCGCTTGGCAAGCCATAGATCGCGGGCACCTGCCTGACACTTGGGGCAGTGCCGATTGCGGCACGAATTGTACGAGATCGCCTCGCGCCCGCAGCTCACGCACTGGTCACGGTGTCCACCGAGCGCGGCGGTGCGGCAGCGCACGATCGCATCCAGCACCTTGCGTTGCGGCCAGGTCAGCGAACTCCCGTACTGTTCCCGGAAACTGTTGCCTGCGGTGCGGATTACGTCGGCCACCTCGAAGGGCGGCCGGTTCACCGTTTCCTGCCTTCCTGTCCTGGACGGAGCGCAATCTGTTCCAGCGGGTTGATGGCCGCATGTAGATGCCGTTGCGAGAGATGGAGGTAGACCGTCGTATCCTCCAGCCGCTCATGGCCCATCAGCAGCTGAATCGTGCGCAGGTCGGCGCCGGCTTCGAGGAGATGGGTCGCGAAGCTGTGCCGCAACATGTGCGGATGGATCTTCTTCGTGAGCCCGGCGCGTGTGGCCGCGACGCGGCAGGCGTTCCAGATGGTCTTGTCAGAGATGGACTGATCGACGCCGCGTTGACCTGCCGTGCTGGGGAACAGATAGCCATGCGGCTTCTTCCATCGCCACCAGCTTCGCAGTTCTTCGAGCAGCTTCGGGGAGAGCGGCACATCCCGGTCACGCGCACCCTTGCCCTGCCGGATGTGGATCACCATGCGCTGGCTGTCGATGTCCTCGACCTTGATCCGTGCCGCCTCGGTTCGCCGCACACCTGTGGCATAGAGCAGCACGAGGATCATGCGGTACAACCGGTTGGGCGCGGCATCGATGAGCCGCACCACCTCATCCTGACTGAGCACGGTCGGCAGCTTATGCGGCACCTTCGGGAAGGTGAGATCGTCGAAAGCCAGATCGCGCCGCTTCAGCGTGCGCCTGTACAAGAACCGCAACGCCGAGATCCGAATCTCGACGGTGCTGGGCTCGAGCTTCTTCTCCCGCAAGAGAAACAGCTGGTAACGTCGCAGATGCTCCGGGCCTAGCTGTTCAGGCGAACGGTGGAAGTGTTCTGCAAACTGCTGGACAGCACCGAGATAGCTGCGAATGGTCGATGGCGAATAGTTACGGCGCTGAAGCTCGTGAAGCATGCGCTGACGAAGCGGGGTCACGGCAGGATCCTCCTGTGACCATCACCCTAGTCGCACCTACCCTGCTCGTCCCACCACAACTCTCCATCCGCCGCGCCAGCGGCTTCGTTCAAACCGGCTATTCGGCCATGTGCCAAGTTCCTCATCCGTGAGTGACTGTGGATTTCGGGCAATCGTAGGCAGCGCCCTTGCGCATCACGGCGGCGGTCAGACTGGAATCGGCTCACTGCGGAAGTGGCAAAAACAATGCCAACGACGATCCA
>DATGAD010000440.1:0-5248 GCA_035313725.1 Alloacidobacterium sp.
CTATACGTGCTGCCATCGCTTCCAGTGATCGTTACCTGCGTGGCATTCACCGCAGTAACGGTCAAGGTTGACGAACTTCCCGTGGTAATTGAAGCGGGACTGGCAGTGACGGTGACGGTGGGCGCCGGATTTGGTGTCACAGTTACGGTCGCCGTCGCCGAGGCTTTCCCTCCGGCTCCGGTCGCGACGGCAGTGTAGGTCGTTGTCGCAGTCGGGGTGACCGCTTGCGTTCCGCCGTTCAGCTGCAGAGTATATGTGCTTCCGTCCGATCCAGTGATCGTTACTTGAGTGGCGTTGGTCGCGGTCACGGTCAAGATGGACGAACTTCCCGCGGTAATCGAGGTGGGATTCGCGGTAATGCTGGCGGTCGGCGCAGGATTCGGCGTCACAGTTACCGTCGCATTTGCTGTGACTTTTCCTCCAGGTCCAGTCGCGGTTGCCGTGTACGTGGTCGTCACAGTTGGACTGACTGACTGCATTCCGCCGGTTGGCTGCAAGGTATACGTGCTGCCATCTGATCCATTGACCGTCACCTGCGCTGCGTTCGTTGCAGTCACAGTCAAAATAGAGGAGGCCCCCGGTGCAATCGACGCCGGATTCGCAGTGATGCTGACCGTCGGCGTCACTGCAGACGGCAGCACCGTTACCGTTGCTGTCGCCGAGGCTGTTGTTCCTCCAGTTCCGGTAGCAACCGCGGAGTAAGTGGTCGTCGCAGCCGGACTGGCCGTCTGCGTTCCGCCATTCGGCTCAAGGGTGTATGAGCTGCCGTCCGATCCTGTTACCGTCACCTGTGTGGCGTTGGTTGCAGTCACAGTCAAAGTGGAAGAGCTTCCCGCCGTAATTGAAGCAGGATCGGCGGTGATATTGACTGTTGGCATTCCTGGCACGGCAACGGTTACGGTCGTGGTCACCGTTGTTTTTCCACCAGCTCCCGTCGCAACTGCGGTATAAGTGGTTGTCGCGCTGGGGCTGACCGCCTGCGTTCCGCCATTCGGCTGCAGACTGTACGTGCTGCCATCCGACCCGGTCACCATCACTTGTGTGGCGTTCGTGGCGGTCACAGTAAGAGTCGACGAACTTCCTGATGCAATCGCTGTAGGGTTGGCGCTTATACCGACGATCGGCGCTGTGGGGGGAGCCTCGGAATTACCGTTAAAAAGGGTGCCGCAACCAGTAAATAGCAGGCACAGCGAAAGACTGGACATTGCCGCCGCGAGTAAACGAATGCGGGAGAGAAACGAGGCAATACGCACAACACGCACCTTTAACAAGGTGTTCTCCTTCCAACTAGCACAACGCATGGATTGCAAAATGAACAAGTGAATCTCAACCTTGAGGCTCTTCGATCGCTCAGCGTGGCTGCCTGATCGAAGCGTCCCGATGTCTCGGGCAGTTTTCTCTGCGTTGGCGGAGCGAGCCGTAAAGAACGGAGTCTCGGGCCGACGCTCAAAAGTCGCTTTCAAGCACGGGTCCTGATTGATAGCCGTCAACATTCGAGTGATCCTTTGCGACTTCCGCTTTGCTCCAACCATCCATGAAAGGGCTAGATTCAGCCCCATTGACGGCTGATTCGAAGCCGTCTTCTCCCTGGCCGATGAAGCCTGAGTTCAACGCCCCATACGGACGTGAAAATCGAGTACGCAGCCACAAGCGGCGTTGCCCCGGAATGCGTCCGGCTCTTCGCATCGCTTTTTTGTATTGATTGAGTTCAAACCAGCGGAGATAGTTGCGGACAACGGTGGCCATGGTCATCTGAACTCCCGCCGCATAGTTGCGCTCTGCCATGTGTCGCTGCAGATCCGGAGACTGCAAAATTGAAATGAGTTGCTCGGCAAGATCGGCCGCCTCGCCTACTTTGTAAAAGCTGACAGCCATATCTTCGTCCGCCGCCATGCCCCTGAAGTCGGCGATATCAGCGCACACGATCGGAACCCCATACTCACACGCTTGATGTGCCGGGCCACTGGATCCGGTCGCTGAGTCATAGGGCATAACCACTATTGAGCTTGTTTGATATAGCTCAGGGATGGCTTCTTCCGGAACATATCCGCGGAACTCAATGGGCAATTCAGCGGGTTGCGCCTCGCGTATTGATTCCCAATACCCAGCCTTCGTGTGATGGTTGGCTCCGGCAACAATGAGTCTGGCATTCGGGACCTTTTTTACTACTTCTGGGAATGCTTTCATCAGCGTTTCTAGACGCTTGTATGTTCCCCAATGTCCGATCGCCAAAATGCGAAGATCCGGATTCCCTCGTTTCGTAAAATCTGGAGGGCTGGGAATGGCTGCAAATGTCCCATGTGTACCCAGCAGAACGTTTCGGGCGAAGTACTTCGCCCTGAGTGTGCGGCGGTAACCGGAGAGCAGAACCGAAACCGAATGCGCTTTCAGCAAAGCTCTGGTGGCAACGTCGGTGCCGATTCGAAATATTCTTCCCTTCTGAACTCCAGCAGCCGCGAGGTCGACGTGTTCGATGATGTGATGCAGAGTGATATGTGTGTAGTAACCCGAGGAACGCATGAGGGCGGGTGCAGAAAGTCCAGCTAGAGCTGTGATCGGATTCTCTGGCGTTGCAAAGCTGGAGAATACGAGGTTGAACCACACTACATCGGGCTTCAATCTTCGAATGGTGTTGAACAGGCGCACAGGAGTTGTAAGACTGTTAAATTTCCAGCAGCGTATGACGTTGAAGCCTGGCAACTCTGACTGCTGTGCCACGTCCAGCGGTTTGCCGTTCTCGTCAGTAGCAAATTCATAGTCGGTGAGTTCGTCGGCCAGAATCGTCAGGTCGACTTCAGGATTACGCTGCAGTTCCCGCGCGATATGAAATGCATATTCATTTAACTGTCGTCCGCTTGGGGGAAACGTTGCAACTAAACAGATTTTCATTAGGGCCCCTATTTCAAAACAATGTGATGCTTATGTAAGGTCTGAGTTGTTGATTGTGCCCACCCGGAAAATTGAAGAAATTCTCCGTCTGAAATCCCGCAGAAAAGCGAATCGGATATTGCAGGTCAACTTCCCCACTCTCATCGTTGAATTTGCGGTGGAACGGCCTCGCGTAAGAGATCGCAAAGCCATTCTGGATCGCGTCGTAGACGTGGAAGTTCCTGGTGCTTGAATAAGATGTGGACGCCTGCAGGTCCCAGTTGCGTGCTGGAACAAAATCAACCGTTCCGCTGGGGCGTAGGTTCTGCGCAGTGCCCGAGTTTGTTCCAACGATTCGCCATGCACGCAGATCTTCTGCGACAGCCCTCACGTTCAATCGATTCAAGAACCGACGTTCCAGGCCGATGTAGGAGGACGTATAGTAGTTTTCGTTGCCGGTTGGCGAGAATTTTTGATTACTGGCTCCCCAGCCGGTAACCAGCGCGGTCTTGCCCCATGGGGCCCCGACGCGAAAATCAATCGCCCCAGTCAGGCCCTGCGAATGCAGATTGCTCTCGGTGAAGGGTCCAGACTCACGGATAACAAACCCGCTGGCCGAAATTACATTGAAAAATGAACTTGTAGTTACGTAGGTAAATACGCGAAACAGGTTCTGGTTCATTTGCGTTGGAGATTCAGAGTCTCTGCGTATCGTCCCCTGAAGACCGGAGTTGAATGTCACTACGTTCCTTCCCACACGCACGGTAGGGTTAAGAGCAAAGTTGAACGTGTAATCTGTCGTATCTCTGTTCACTACTGAGTTTGTACTGGGCACTGAAATTTCACCTTGAGCATTCCGTACCTGAAAGAATCCTCCGGGTGATGGCAGATAGCCGAAATGAAGATGGTATGCGACTGTGCCTTGTGTCTCGATCGAGGAACGCGGAGGCGGGAGTAGAGAGGTATCTGAACTCGACACTGGGAATGGGGCATCCAATTTGGCGTCCAAAACATAGACTGTGGAATCCTCGAAGATAGGTTGAATGGAGAAATTGGAAAGTAAACTAAGATTCGGGTTAACTCTCCATCCTTCGTTTGCACCTACCGCAATCAAACTCTGCTCTGCAGTCTGATCGTCGCCCGCTGCGTTTGTTGCCTGGGCAAAAGCAGTAAGAGCCTGAGGATTTTGATGCTCCTGCTGCAGCACGTTGGCTTCGGCCAGCATGTACTGGTAATTTGGTTCGCTGTCGGGCGTATTGCTGATTGCCGAAAGCTCACCCTGAGCTCTTACCGTATCTCCCACTGCGAGATAGTTGTTTGCCATGCCTATTCGCACGGTCGTCTCGGATGCGCCTGCTGCCTGCGCGCGTTCCAGATACGTCTGCGATAGCTGGTAATCATGCAAGCCCCGGAATACGTCTGCCGCCTCAATCAATTGATCGCCCGTAGGTGGCATCGTCTCTCCGGCCTGAGCCTCCATTTGGGCCAAAGCGATCTGCCTCGCCGCATCATCGGGATGATCTTGCTGAACCATGAGTTGGGCGATCGCCAGGCGTACAGTCACGCGATCACTGTCGGGCGCGGTGAGTGCTTTGCGAAAGTGCTCCATGGCGGCATTCTGGTCTCCGAGGGTGCTCAGCGCTTCGCCGGTCGATACATATATTTCGCTCTGTTCTGATTTCGAGTCTCCCGCTGTGGCCGACATTGATTGGGCGTGCTGCTCTGCCAGTTGCACATATCGCAGAGTCTGATCTCGATCTTGCAGGTGCGCATAGGAACGAGCCAGCAGCACGTAGACGAAAGCATTGTCTGGCGAAAGCTTTTGCGCGGTCAGCAGTTCTTCAATTGCGTCATGATACTGGCGCTGCGAATATAGCGTTCCCGCCAATGCGAAATGAAGCGTTCCATCATTCGGTGTAAATTTCAAGGCCGCACGATATTCATCGGCGGATTTCGCCAGCATGCCCTCTCGTCCATAAGCGGTCGCACGAATCAAATGTATGTGTTGCGAATCGCCCATCTCCTCTTCAGCCAACTGCGCCTGGCGCAGGGCTACCTGAGGTTTATGCAGATCGAGGCTTGCATACGCGAGTCCGAGATGCGCCTCGCCGTTTTTGGGTTCCCGCTTGAGGGCCGATTCGAAATCTGCCGCGGCTGCCTGGGGCTGATGGAGATCGTTGAGCATGTATCCCCGGTTCACATACGCCGTAACCACATTGGGATCGCGATCCAGCGCTTCAGTAAAATCCTGTCGCGCCTGCTCGGATTGCCCTTCATGCTTGTGTACATAGCCGGCCAGCAATGGAATATCAGGTTCTTTCGGAAAGACCCTGTTGTACTGGGAGGTTAGCTGTAGCAGCTCATCGTACTTTTCGAGATT
>DATGAD010000441.1:0-3489 GCA_035313725.1 Alloacidobacterium sp.
TTTCAATATTTGCGATGGCCCCAACATACAGAATCCAGAAGAGCCCATTAAATGGAAGTAGCGTATTCTCATCCAGGTCATAGACCGCGACAAGAATCAGCACAAAAACCATCCAGAATGCGTTGCCTATCTCGTCTGAACGCAGAATCCCCCACAACTTGATCCAAGCGCGCAAATAGCTCAGGAAAAACAGCGCCAGACCGGCAGCGCCGAGTTCAAGCCAGATTTCAAAAAAGCCATTGTGCGCATGGAAAACAACAAATCGCAGCGCAAGAATTACGTTGTAAGACTCGCCTTTCATTCCCTGCCAGAACGCAGCGAAGCCATAACCGAAGATCGGATGCTTCAGGATTGCGATCCAGGCTTGTTGCCAGATTGCAGTTCTGCCGGTAAAAGTTGAATCTCTGCCCATGATCTCGGCAACCAAAGGGAAATATATCCATGCAGCTACTGTTGCGGTAACCGTTGCCAGGATGGAACCAACTAGCAACAACGAACGACTGGAGGGCCTGAAGCGTTTCAACACGCACAATGCCGCATAGCAAACGAGCACCAACCCCTCAATCACCCATGCACCGCGAGATCCGCTCATCACCAGCACGAACAAAAACAGCGAAAGACATCCGAGGCGAACGGCAAGAGCCCCTCTCAGCGACAGGAGCGCTGCGGTGGCAAACACCATGGCGCGGCCGCAGGCATTCTTCTGCGTGAAAACGCCCTGCCAATTTCCGAAATGCCCTGTGGAGGCTTCCAGCCCAATCGATGGGGCGAATATCGCAAGGACAGCTGTTACTAACGCCAGGGCGACCATCGTGGATGTGAGAAGCAGCAGCTGCCGTCGAATCCGAAATCTGGATGCCAGATACAGCCCGAAGAACGTAGCCAGCGCAAATGCCGCGGACCGCCGGGCAGTCATGATTGCGTCCTGCGACCACAAAGTGGAGCAGATCGTGAACATGGCTAGTACCGCGGTCCACTGCATCGCAAACGCAAAACGCCACAACCGGCGCAGATGCAGGCACGCAAGAATACAGATCGCTCCGTTTACCAGAATCTGCGAGCCGATGCCAACAGCCTTCATCAAGCCAGTCGCGGCCGTATTCGTCATCTCATTCGCCTGATTTGGAGCAACACCCGGAATCGACCCTTGCATGGCAAAGAATGCGAGCAGACAGACACATAGCACCTCTTCAACTACAACTCGCGGTAACCAGGGCATACCGAGGACGGGGAACTTTTTATCGTGCTGCATAGATGGCTGCCGAGCTCGTCGATGACAAGATGCTGGACGCACCGAGGACCACATTTTTGGCCATGCTGAACGGCACATAAAGCACATCATCCGCTTCGAGTTGCATGTCCGACTTTTTACCCCGCTCTATGTCGTGTAAAGGAACCGTACTCTCCTGATAGCTGCCATTCACTTTGCGAATCAGACGCGCCCCATCTTCCTTCGCCGTTCTATTTGCACCCGCAGCCATGGCAACCGCTTGCAACACAGTCATCTTTGCGTCATCCTGCATGACATAGCCACCCGGGCGCGCAACATCCCCCAACACATAAACAATGCCCGCCTTGGGCACCAACACTGTGTCTCCGGGATAGACAATCGCTCCGACCTGAGTGCTGACGGCAGCATCGTTCGGCAGAAACACGACGCTGTTCGCGCTTTTATCGAATCGCTGAATCGTAATGTGCCTATCGGCGGTCTCCGTCAACCCTCCGGCCATAGCAAGCACATCGAGCAGGCTGCGTGCAGTTGTCACGGAAAGGGCTCCCGGCCTGTTCACCTGCCCAAGAACCGAAATACCCTGCGTTGCGTACTCCTCGATGAAAACCGAGACCTGTGGGTGGTTGAGATAGTGTCCCTGTGAATAAAGCTGCGCAATTGCCTTGGCTGCGTCCGCTGGCGTAAACCCTGCCACTTTGATAGTTCCGGCAAGGTCTAAGTCCACTTCGCCGGAATCCTTCACCCTCACCTTTTGCTCGAGATCGGGCTCCCGAAAAATCGTAATGTGCAACAGATCGCCGCGGCCGATGAGCAGGCTTTCCCGAATACTTGCAGGTATACGACTCGCACCTGCATCTCCGGTTCTTAAGCCGGACGACGTCTGCCCTTGTAAAAGGTTGGCCAAAGCGCAAACTAAGAAAACCGCTCCCTGGCTATGCCCTCGCTTCATTGGCTCTTCCTTCAGCACCATAGGCGCGGCTTCGGTAGCCGTAATATTCATAGAAATCAGAAGATCGGCCAGGAACAGCGTTGAGGACGGTGCCTAAGACAACGTGCTGCGGCAATTGCCGCGAGAGAGCCTGATAACTCCGGTGAATCACCTTCTTCTCTGTTACTCCGTGTCGAGCCACCAGCAGCACCGCGTCGCACAGCTGCTCCAGTACGATCGCGTCGGTTACAGGCAACGTCGGCGGTCCGTCCATCACGATGAAGTCATACGCGCTCCGCCATTGCGTCAACAGAGTGCGCATTCGATGCGACCCCAGCAACTCTGCCGGGAATGGCGGAACTGGACCGCCGCATAGTACATAAAGATTCGGAATGCTTTCGACAGGCAGTGGTTGGGGATCGATGTCGTCGCTTGAAAGGGCTTCACTCAGGCCAATTTGCGCCTGCACGCCCATTCGTTCATGCAGCACCGGGCGTCGCAGATCGGCATCCACTAACAAGACCCGCACACCCTGCTGCGCCAGCACAGTCGCCAGATTGAGCGACACAGTGCTTTTCCCTTCGCCTGCATTCGAACTGGTCACCAATAACACCTGCGGAGCACTGCTGCTGCGTGAGAGCATGAGGGACGTCCGCAACGAGCGCAGCGACTCGGCAAAGGGACTGCCCGCGTAAGTTGATGTTGCAATCTGCAACTGCTGGCTGGCGTTCGCTGTCCTCCCAGGTCGGGAACTCCTCTTTCGGCGGCCCCGCGATACACCTCTTCCTCTTTCGATCGCCGGGATCAACCCCAAAAGTGGCGCGCCCGTTAGCCGTTCCAATTCTTCGAGTGATCTGACTCTGGTATCGGTCAGATCTCTGAGGAGTGCCACTATTGCTCCGAGAATTAGGCCGGCCCCTGCAGCAGCTAAATAGTAAAGCAAAACGTTTGGGCTCTTTGGCCAATTTGAGGGGGGCACACGTGCCGGATTCACAACAGTAATATTGGTAGACCGCAGCCCTTCGAGCACGCCCGCCTGCTTCAACTTCGCGAGCAATCCTTCATAGACTTCGCGACTCCCGTCTGCCTCCTGCTTTGCCAGACCGTAAGCAATCGCCTTGTCATTCAAGTCGTTGACGATTTTCTTCTGCTCTTCAAGTGCTCCCCGCGCTGAAGCCTCTGCTCGCGCGGCGATCTCATAGTCGGTGCGTGCCCGCTCGCCGATGCGATGCACTTCTTCCTGTATGGATTTCTCGACTCCACTAAGTTCCGCCTGCAATTCCGCGATGCGCGGATAAGCGCTTCCATACCTGACGCGGTCTTCGTCCAA
>DATGAD010000442.1:0-5644 GCA_035313725.1 Alloacidobacterium sp.
CTCCGGAGAAAGAAATCTCCTAACCCCCACATTTCAAAGCCCAAAAACCTCCCCAAAATTGGCGTACTATTTCCACCTGAATTGCTAAAATAGAAACAGAGAGAAAAAGCCCGCCAGAGATGGCGGGCTTTCGTGTTTTCAGGAAGAGAACCATCTTCCCTCAACGATGTCATCCTGAGCGGAGTGCGCAGCGCGGAGTCGAAGAGCCTGTCCTGAGCTTGCCGAAGGACCCGCGTCGGAGATGCGCTTGTTGCCTTGCGTAAGCAAGGCTGCTTCCACTCCTGCCTCGCTCTCCCATGCGAAATGCGCGATCTTTCGCGTCTGGGGTCGAGAGAGATGTGGGAGACACTCCTAACCCGAGCCCGTAGAGGGATTTAGAGAAACCATACCGGGGGGAGCCACCCAAGCACAAGGGACCAGGAACCGAGTGCCCTATTCAATCTCCTCATGTGTTCGAGGAGATTGAGTGGGTCTGGCAAGACCGCGCGAAGCGCGCACCAATTAGATCCGTAACCACCAATAAAAACACGAATTTACCAAAACATAGGGGGGAGTCACCATGTACAACGAGTGCCGACACATCTTCACCAGCGGTAAAAAATGCCAGTCACCCGCGCTGAAGGACCAGAGCTTCTGCTACTTCCACTCAAACACCCGCAAGCGCCCCACGCCCGCTCATCAATCCTACGAGCCCTACGTCGAACCCAAAGACACCGTCCTCAATCTGCCGCCGCTCGAAGAAGCCGACGCCATCCAGCTCGCCCTCTCCGACGTAGTCCTCGCTCTCGCCGCCAACCGCATCGACGCCCGCCGCGCCCGCATCCTCATCTACGGTTTGCAGGTCGCCTCGCAGAACCACCACCGCCGGGTGCCCCATCTTCGCGGAGCCGAAGGCGCAGCTAACGTGGGTTTGCAGGACGCCGCCACCATGGTCCGCGAAATCCACGAACACGAAGACGGCACCCTCATAGGCCCAGCCCAGCAAAGCCCCGACCCGGAAGAGATCGAGGAGCAAAGACGCCCACCCAGCCTTGGCGAAATCCTGCTCCGCGAAGCCGAAGCCATGAAGGCACAGGCCGAAGCCGAACGCGAAGCCCAGAGAAAAGCGGAAGCCGAGGAAGCCGCTAAATCAGCCGAGCACACAGCGACCTTCCTGCTCCCACGCATCCACGCCGTCGCCGACACAACTCCCGAAACATCCGGTCATCGCTCTACCAAGGGACAGCGCAATGAAGCTGGAGCGACCGATCCCCGGCAAGGGGATACAAGGACAACGTCGAGATTCTTCATCGCTAGGCCAATACGGCGTGATATGCTTCAGCCCCATGTCCACTCCCGCGCAATCACTCCAGCAAATTCGTCTGGCGATGGCGGACACGAACGATCTCTTCAATGCAGAAGTGTTCGGCAAGCGTAACTACGGCGCACTCGACAACATCTACACCTCCGATGCCCGCATCCTTCCACCCGGATTGCCGATGATCGCCGGCCGCGCCGCGATCAAGGAGTTCTGGGCGACGATGATTCAGTCGGCAAACGCAAAATCCGCCGTCCTCGAATCCGTTGACGTGATGCTCGCAGGAGATGGCGCTGTCGAGATCGGTCGCGCCGTTCTCACCGTCGAACCAGACGAGCACGCCGCAGCTCAGATTGAGGTGAAATACGTCGTGTACTGGAAGCCGGAAGACGGGCGCTGGAAATGGCACGTCGACATCTGGAACCCGAATTCCTGAATTCGCTGCCCTATCTCCAGCGAAAGATGCGCAGCGCCACCGCAAACGGCACCACCAGCCATGCCAGCAGTATCGCCACCGGAGCAACCATCTGTCCCAGGTTCATCCCCTGCAGCATGTTTCCGCGCAGCGCGTCGATCGCCGCCGTAAGCGGAAGCGCTCGCACGACAGGTTGAACGACCGCGGGAAAGCGGGATGCCGAAAAGAAGACGCCTGACAGAATCCACATCGGGAGCATGACGAGATTCATCAGCCCTGAGGCCGCTTCCATCGTCTTTGCCCGCGAAGCGACTAACAGACCGAGCGCGGAAAATGCCAGCGAAGTCAGCACGCATAGAAACACGAGTTGCAAAAGCGATCCGCGAAAGGGCACTCCAAAGACCAGCCGCGCAAACCCGAGAAACGCTACAACCTCGATCACCAGCATCACCAGCCGCGACAGGATATACGACGCCAGATACTGCCAGCGCGGCATCGGCGACGCCACCAGCCGCTTGAGCAGCTTCTTCTGCCGGGCCTCGACAATGGCAAAGCCCATGCCCCAAATCGCCGACCCCATCAGGTTCATTCCCAAGAGGCCGGGCACAACAAAGTCGATGTAACGCGCACCCGTCTCATGCACCAGCTGATTTTCAGCATGAACCGCTTCATGCCGCCCCGCTGCTATTTGAATCGCGCGATCGGCCACGAGCCGCGCCGCCCTGGCATCGGGATTGGTGTCGTCATATTTGTAAGCCACGCCATCTGGCGTCTGGATTGCGAGCAGCAGGATGTCTCCCGTAGCGAGCGCATGCGTGCCGTCCGCCTCATCCATCGTCTTCGCTGCGAGGCCCCTGTCGGCAGCCAGGGCCTGCGTCAGCTGCGTCGTGGTCGCGCCCACCTGCAGCACATCCGCTGGCCGGTTACGGAAGGCAATCCCCAACCCAACCGCAAGCAGAATAGGAAAGATGAAGATCCAGAAGATCGCCTCAGGCTCGCGCAAAAAGAGCTTGAAGCGCACCATCGTCAATTGATACAGGCTGCTCAGCTCCAGCTTATTCATCGCGCAGATTCCTTCCTGTCAGCCCCACGAACACGTCCTCAAGCGTCGCCGAGTGGGTGCGAAAATCGCTCAGGTGCAGCCCCTGGCTGGTGAGCGATTGAAAGATGATCGGCACCGTCGTATGCAGGTCGCGAACCGTAAGCTGGTGCATGCCTGCATCCACGCGATGCGACTGCACGCCTGAAATCGCCGTCAGTAGAGACGGATCAAGCTCGCCGTGGCCGGTGATTACGAACTCAACAATATGCTCGCCGCCAATTGAGGCTATCAGCTGCTGCGGAGTGCCGAGCGCAATGATCTTTCCGTGATCCATGATGGCAACACGGTCGCACAGCCGTTCCGCCTCATCCATGTAGTGCGTGGTCAGAATGATCGTGCGCCCGGCGAGCTTCAACTGATCGACCAGGTCCCACAAGTGGCGCCTGGCCTGCGGGTCGAGTCCCGTCGTTGGCTCGTCGAGAAACAGCAGCTCAGGATCGCCGACCAGCGCGCAAGCCATGGCCAGCCGCTGCTTCTGCCCACCCGACAATCCGCCGACGCGCGAGCCGCGCTTTTCTTCAAGCTGCGCTGTCTTGATCGACTCATCGACCGAAAGCCCGCGCGGAAAAAAGCTGCGAAAGAGCCGCAGCGTTTCGTCCACCGTCAGCTTGTCAGGAAACTGCGTCTCCTGCAGCTGAATGCCGATGCGCCGCCGCAGCTCGTTTGCCGACTTAGCCCAACTCAATCCCAGCAGCTCAACGGTTCCCGCATCGGGAGTGGTCAGGCCTTCGCAAATCTCAATGGTCGTTGTTTTCCCAGCGCCATTCGGACCGAGCAAGCCGAAGCACTCGCCGCGCTTCACTTCCAGGTCGAGACCATCCACGGCCACCACATCCGCAAAGGCCTTTCGCAATCCCCGCAACAAAAGCGAAGGACCGTTGCCTTGTGCGCCGGCAGCCAGCACAGAATCAGTGATTGCGTCTGTCATAGTTTTGCAGGTAAAGCTGGAGCGGTCCGACTCTCAGCTTACAAGACCTTCAACACCACCAGCGTTAAATCATCCGCCTGCTCGGTCTCTCCCGCAAACGCGGAGACGGCTTCGGAAACATGAGCGACAACCTGAGCTGCGGATTCCGCGCCTTCCCGGCAAACAACATCTTTCAGCCGGTCCACCGAGAACTCCTCGCCCTGCTCATTCTCCTGCTCCGTGACGCCGTCGGTGAAGAGCGTCAGAATATCGCCCGGCGCGAGCGCGACCGACGCATCCGAGAACTGCGCGCCGGCTAGAATTCCGAGAATAGGCCCACCCGCTTCATCCAGAAGCAATGCCTCGCAAGACCGGGACCGCAGCAGCACCGGCGGATTGTGCCCAGCATTGGCGTATTGCAGCATGCGGCTGACGCGGTTGAGCCGCGCATAGAACATCGTCACGAACGTCGCCGAGTTCGTCATCTGCTTCAAAACCGCGTCCAGGTCCGCGATGACCTCCGCCGGTCCCTCCAGCTCACGCGCGCGCAGGCGCAGCGCGACGGCGAGCGACGGCATCAGCAACGCCGCCGCCGCTCCCTTGCCTGAGACATCGGCGATCACGATGTCCACCACATCGTCCGAAACAGGAAAGAAGTCGTAGTAGTCTCCGCCGAGAAGCCGCGCCGTTTTCATCTCTGCCGCGATGTCGATTCCCGGCAGCGCCAGCGGTTTCGGCAGCACACGATGCTGCACCTGAGCGGCGAGCGCGAGATCGCGCTCATATTCATCTCGCTGCCTGCGTATTTCCTCCGCCATGCGGTCGCGTTGCCGTGCAATCAGCGTGACGAGAAATCCGACGACAAGAAAGCTCGCGAGATAAACGACATTGTGGACCACCCGCCACAGCAGTGAAGGCGCAGGCGGCCCGAAGATATCTCCCAGAAGTGTGCAGATCGCTCCCAGCGCAATTGTAAAAGGATGCGGATTCACCAGCGCGCAAAGCGCGATTGGAAGCACGTACAGATAGGCAAGCGAAACATCGGCTGTGACCAGCCAGTCGGTGTAGGCAACGGCGCCCACGGCCGCGACCACAACGAAATTCAGCAATCCCGCGACCCGATGCTCGCCCATGTCCCATGCCTTTGCGGCAGTTGCCATCCGTCAAATTCCCGGTCTCTTCATCGGACGAATTGTACCTGACCGTGCGGAGGCGGCCTTGGCATGTCAGCTTGGATGAATTGTGCGGCGGACCTCCAGATCCACAGAGCAGTTGAAAAGCAGGAGATCGATCTGCCAAAATTGCAGCCACTCATTTCGCATCCAGATCATGCCCCGCAAACCAAAGCACCGGCACGCACGACCCGCTGCCTTCGCCATGCGCGCGTTGAGTGTGCGATTCTTTCTCGCTGCAATTCTCGGCTGCTTCCCGGCGGTCGCAGTTGGAGAAGTCCACGGCCTGTGGGTCTGGAAGACTTCGTCCGTACTTGAAGCTCCGCGCGGCGCGGAGAACCTGCGCGATTTTTGCCAGACGCAAGACATCAATGAAGTCTATGTCTCGATCTCCACGCGCGACGACGCCGACGAAGAGTCGCGCCTCGCGCATCTCATCGATCTGCTCCATCGGTCGGACATCCGGGTCGAAGCTCTGCTTTCGAGCGAAGACGCTGACGAAGCCGGTAAGCATCGCGATAAGCTGCTCGATCATGTTCGCGGAGTGCTCGCATTCAATCAGAGCCACTCGAAAAACCACTTCGACGGCATCCATCTCGACATCGAACCGCAGCAGCGCCCGGAGAACAAAGGCCCGGGCAATCTGCGTTTCCTGCCCGGCCTCGTTGACGCGTATCGTGCCGTGCTCGCCGTAGCGGAACCCGCGCGCCTGACCGTCAATGCGGACATTCAGAACAAGCTTCTCAAGGGC
>DATGAD010000443.1:0-3406 GCA_035313725.1 Alloacidobacterium sp.
CAGAACTTCCGTGATCGAAGAGTCCCAACTCTCATAAGGATCGTCATTCGTATCCAGCGAGATGGTGAGACCCGCTTCTTTCAACAGCGCAAAAAGCCGCGGAACATCAATTTTCAATGATGTCTGCAGAAAATACGATGATAGGTGGAAGTGTTGCGCCGACGTTAGATAGTCGAGATCGAGATGATTGAAGCGAAGCTGCGTTGTCGTGCCCGGATAGGTGAGCATGCGGCGGCGCTGCGCATGTTGCAGAAGCACGGTTAAGCCTGAGGCTGCGCCATCTGTGGCGGTGACGGTTCGAGAGAGATCGACTCCGACCGCCTCCAATTCCTGGATGCACTGTGCCGCGAAGGCGTCTTTCGCAGCCAATGAAATGAAGCCTACCCGATTTCCGAGCGCTGCCAGATTGTGCGCGGTGATGGCGGGCGAGCCTCCGAGGACCATCGCAGCGCGCTCGGCGAGAAGTTCTCGTTCTACCGGCAGTTCTTCCGGCAGGCCATAAAGCAGCAGATCAAGATTGAACTCGCCCGCCAACGTAACATCGAACCGTTTCATGCGGTAGCATCCGGCAGATGAATCTGCCTGCGGCGCACAATCCAAAGCGTCACGCCCACCAGCGCCCACGCTGTGCCCGCGATGCGTGCGATGGGGCCGAGGTTCGTCCAGATGAAAAGGCACGTGAGAAAGCCCGCCGTTGACATCAGCATCGGAACCCAGTGCTTACCCGACCGCCAGCCCAGAGCTACGGACGCAACATTCACGCCCATAAAAGCAAGGAGTGCCCCATAGTTAAGCATCTCCGTTCCCAGCTGATAGCTGAAAAAGAGTGCGCCGACGAGACAAATGGCGCCGATGAGCAAAACGTTGTTGCGGGGAATGCGGTTTTTGGGATGTATGGCGCCGAAGAAGCGCTTCGGCAGCGCGCCGTCCTGCCCCATTGCCAGCAGCAGCCGCGCAGCGCCAAGCTGTGACGCTATGCCCGAGCCCATGTTGGCGAGGAGCAACGATGCGTTGACAATCATGAAGAGTATCGGACCACCGGCGCGTCCTGAAATGTGCACGTAAGCCGTATCGATGTCTGGAAAAGCCTGTCCGCGCGGCCAGACAAGCTGCCCGAGATAAACCTCAACCGAAGCGAGCACGCCCGTAGCCAAGCACGCCATCACAATGGCCCTAGGAATATTGCGCGCCGGGTCTTTCGCCTCATCGGTCAGCGTGGAGATACCGTCAAAACCGATGTAGGAAAGTACAGCAATCGAAGTGCCGCGTAGAAGACCGCTGCGCGAAAACGTAGCTGGGTCATAAAAAGGATGCGTATAAAACGACGATGGCTGCGGCGGAAGATGCATCAGGTAGCGCACCACTGCAATGACAACCAGAATGACGACGATGCCGAGTGCGGCGGCCATGCCGGCGTTGATGCGCGCCGAGGTTTCGACGCCGTTCAGATTCAGCAGCGTAAAAAACGCGGCAAACAGAACGACAAACACGACATATGGAATTTCCGGGAGGATATTCTGCGCCGCCTTACTGCACCAGATGACGCAGATCAGCGGATTCAGAACGTAATCCATTACCAGGCACCATCCGGTGAGATAGCCGAGGCTCGGATGCAGTTCCTTGCCCACATACATAAACGCCGACCCGCCATGCGGATAGACGCGAGCCATGCGCCCATAACTGACGGAGGTAAAAAGCATGGCAACCAGCGCGCACAAAATGGCTGTAACAACGTGGCCGCGCGCGACCTGATAGATGACACCGAAGCTTGGCATCGGCGCCGTTGGCTGAATCAGGACAATGCCGTAAAGCAGTAGATCCCAGAAGCCAAGGCTTCGCCTCAGCGTTACCTGCCCATCACCCACGGTTGCGGCTTGTCCGGACATGCGTTTCTTCCTCTACTTCGTTTCAAATCCGGCGGCCGCGATCGATTTCCCCGCTGAGAGATGTACAGTCTGCTCGGAAATGTTCCATCCGGAAAGAACAACAACTGCATTCTCCGGGGCGTGCGATGGCAATGTGGCGGTCAAGACCCGCGTCTCACCCGGCATGAGCTCGATGTAATTATCAGACCATGTTGCAGGCACAATATCCTCGCCATGAGCGTCGCGGGCCGCCGCAGCTAACTGAAAGGCCAGGGCCGCGGAGTTATTATGTAACCGCAACTGTAACATTTTTCCGTTCTCAGCAGTGGTTACATGGGCGTCGACCCGGGCCTTTGGCAGCGACATCAACTCCGTCATATCTTCATGCTGAATCGCAGGCGTGTGCGTGTAATCGGTCTTGCTCCAATCGAAGGTAGTAAGAGTTGACGGCACCCAATAGAAGTTGCGGCTGATGATTTCTCCGGATTCGTTCTTCAGCGTCAAATCGACGAAATAAACCTTCGAAGACGCGGCAAACGCGTCATCAGGGATCGAGATTGCACGTTGTGAGGTGTCGGCATCCACGGTAGTCGGCGTCTCTTTGCCGAAGAGTTCTTTCAAATTGAAGTCGTAAAGCTTTGCGGACACCGTGAGACGCGGCGATCTCTGATACGTGCTGTTGACCACCACAACGCTGTGATCATCATAGGAATACTGCACATGCAGTGGCTCGCATGCCTTCTTCGTGCCGTAATACCCGCCGCCTGCGTCGAGATAGTAGTCATACAAATGCCAGATATTCGAAGGCCACGCGTTGTTCAGCATCCACTGGATCACGCCCGTCGATGTGTATTTGTTTCTTGAGTAGGCCTCGAACATGGCGCGCTCGCCGTTATAAGTCATTGCCTGCGCGATGCGAACATAGTCGCTCAAATTCTGCGGCGTGGCGTATGTCGCCTTCATCGCGTCATCGAATACGGCAAGGGTTTTGAAACCGCCTCCACCGTTGTGCAACGCCCAGGAAGCACTGGTTGCCGGCCACATTTGATCTTCCGGAATATATTTACGCAGACTGCTGATGTTTGGGATTGCCGGCCCCGGACTGGTCTCGGTGTTGAAGCCATACCCGCCCCCATGCTGGTCCTTGTCCACGTACCAATACGACGGAGCAACAAAGTCGTACGGCCCGCTCATCTTCACGCCGCTCTTTCCGCTTACGGTGGTCGGCGTCGCAGACGCGGAAGACAATGTTGGATTTGGCCAGTGAGTCTGCGCCTCTACGCTCAGATACATCTGTTCCACGTCGGCCGGGGGCGGATTATCACTGCCATTGAGCCACACGAGAAGGCTGGCGTGATGGCGGATGCGCAGCATCTGAGAGCGCAGCGATGCCTGCGCTACCTGGTAATTCTCCGGCGTCCACTTGACCCAGCGCTCCCACTGGTCGCAACAGCACCAGCCCAGCATCACGAGAATTCCCTGCTCATCGGCAAGCTGGAAAAAGTCTTCTGTCTCCAGCTTGCCTTCCAGACGAATCGTAT
>DATGAD010000444.1:0-3009 GCA_035313725.1 Alloacidobacterium sp.
TCCATCTCAGCACATAGCCCCGCACTGCTGGCATTCGGCGCCGATAGCTTTGTAGAATTGCTGTCTGCAACCGTGGTTCTGCTAGCGATTGTCCCGTCGTTTCCGCTCGCAAGAGACCGTGCCGCACGGCTGACTGGAATCCTGCTTTTTGTCCTTGCAGGAGTAGTGGCGCTGGTGACTTTTTTTGCTTTCGTGTCTGGCGTCACTGCAGAGACAAGCTGTAGTGGCATAGTCATCACACTTGCCGCCCTTGTCGTAATGCCCGTTCTGGCCGGGGCAAAGCGTAAAACTGCACGGCTTACAAACAACCGAGCCTTGGCTGCTGATGCGGTGCAGTCAGCGACTTGTGCCTACCTGGCCGCTGTGACTTTGGCGGGACTAGCCATCAATGCCATTTGGCACATACATTGGGTGGATTCAGCCGCGGCGCTCCTTGCGTTGCCCATCCTGGTCATCGAGGGACGGCGCGCTGCCCGCGGTGAGAGCTGTGGTTGCTGCTGAAATCCGCGATAGTTGATACCGACCTTTGAGATTTTGCAGCCGCTACGGTGCAGCAGAGTACCCGGACAGCCAATATCCTTAGCCCTTGAGGAACGCCAGCAGATCCGCATTGATCTTTTCCGCGTGCGTCGTGGGCATGCCATGCGGGAAGTCCTTGTACGTTATCAGGGTTCCGTTCTTCAACAGCTTGGCGGACAGCGGCCCCGCGGCGACATAGGGAACGATCTGGTCGTCTTCGCTATGCATCACCAGCACCGGAACACTGATTTTCTTCAGGTCTTCCGTGAAATCGGTTTGGGAGAAGGCAACGATGCCGTCATAATGCGCCTTGGCACCCCCCATCATGCCTTGGCGCCACCAATTTTGGATAACGGCCTCCGAGGCTTTCGCGCCCGGCCGGTTGTAGCCATAGAAAGGTCCGGCTGGCACGTCGCGATAGAACTGTGAGCGATTGGCTGCGAGTTGCGCCTGCAGATCATCAAACGCGGATTTGGGTAGGCCAAGCGGGTTGGCCGCCGTCTTCACCATCAGCGGCGGCACCGCGCTGATCAGGGCAGCCTTAGCGACGCCCCTTTCGCCATGACGAGCCAGATAGTGCGTTACCTCACCGCCGCCGGTTGAATGGCCGACATGGATGACATCCTTCAGGTTGAGATGAGCCATAAGAGCGGCCAGGTCATCTGCATAATGGTCCATATCGTGCCCATCGGCCGTCTGGGTGGAGCGTCCATGGCCACGGCGGTCATGGGCGATCACGCGATAGCCATGATGCAGGAAGAACAGCATCTGCGCGTCCCAATCATCGGCCGAAAGCGGCCAGCCATGGCTGAACACAATCGGCTGACCTTTACCCCAGTCTTTATAGTAGATCGTGATGCCATCCTTTGTCGTGATCGTGTCCATCTTCTCCTCCTGGCTGTGGCATTTGCTTCGAACTGCGCACCCGCTGTTCACGGCGGAAGAGACAAGTTTCTTTCTGCGATGCGCACTTCGGTTTGCGTCTCCTGGCGGCAGTGCACCGCGGCACTTAGATTGAACCTACCGCGGGGATACTTCCCGGAAGCGCTAGCATGCTTATATCAATTGCGCGAACCCGATGCCAGAGGTCCCATATGACATTTTCAGAGGTAAAACAGACAGTCGACCCAACGAGGATCGGCGCTGAAATCGGCATACTGGTGTATCCAAACTCACAGGCCGCAGCCGTTCATGGACTAACTGACCTGTTTTGCGCCGCGAATGCCATTCACCGCGCGCGGGGCGGGTCGCCTTGCAGCGAGATTTCGGTTAGCCACTGGAAGCTTAACGAAGATTCGGGTCGCATCCGACGAATCTACACCACGCACCCCGGCCGCACCCAAAAGCTCGCGGTTGTCATTCTTCCGCCGAGCATGGGGGCTCCCAGCGGCAGTAATCCTAAACGGGAGCGACTTTGCCGTTGGCTGAAAGCGAGGTACGCCGATGGTACAGCACTCTGTTCAGTGTGCGCGGGAGCCTTTCTTCTGGCGGAAACGGGTTTGTTGGATGGGCGAACGGCTACGACACATTGGTCTCACGCAGAAGAAATGGAACGCCGATTTCCGAAGATCAAGATTGAGACACAAAAGCTGCTCATCGACCATGGTGACATTTTCACTGCCGGGGGAGTTATGTCGTGGCTCGATCTGGGCCTTCGGTGGATTGAGAAGCTGATGAGCCCAACGGTGATGCTGGGGGCGGCACGCTTCTTCGTTATAGACCCGCCGCGTAGCGAGCAACGCATGTATGCCATTTTCTCTCCGAACCTGCTTCACGGTGACGCCAAAATTCTGCAGCTTCAGCACTGGATCCACACCAATTACTCCGAAGAGCTGTGCGTTGCGATGATGGCCAGGTTTGCCGCGATGGGAGAGCGCACTCTGCTTCGTCGGTTCCATCGTGCAACCGGCCTAAAGCCAAGCGAATACTTCCACAATGTTCGAGTAAGCAGGGCACAAGAGGCGCTTGAGTTTTCAACTCATACCGTAGAAGAGATCACCACCATGGTCGGATACCGGGACAACAGTGCATTTCGTCATATGTTCAAGAAAGTTGTAGGGCTGACCCCCACAGAGTATCGGAGTCGCTTCGGACTTGTAGGGACGCATCGTAGGTAGATGCGCGAGAAAATTCCAAGCTGGTGCCGTAATTGCTCCGGCTAGCCAGTTAAGGTCTTGTCGGACTTTCCCCAGCCACGCGCGTCATAGGCCACTGTCTTAAACAGTCCCTCAAGTTCGGCAGTAATCTTGCCCCAGGTGCGTGAAGTTCCAGCCCAGTAGTGGAGGAATACGAGAGCCGGCTCCGCAGTCCCGTGCACCTCTGCATGGATGGAAAGTCCTTGAATTTGGTAGTTCATGTTGTCTCCTTCTTTAGCCGCGCTGACACCTGTGTGCGCAATTCGATGATCGGGAGGTCGTCTATTCGGCAAATGGTGCATTCGCGACGACATCGGCAAAGTTGGGGGATGTGTATCGTTCTTCGAAGACATCG
>DATGAD010000445.1:0-2016 GCA_035313725.1 Alloacidobacterium sp.
TAAACCGGAAGAAGCCAAGGGGCTCGTGGCCGACCAATATGGCGGCGGACCGGTTGAGTTCCACGAACTCGTTCGCAGGTGGCGTAAAGACGGCGAGATGAAGGGGGTGCGATTCAGCTGAGACGCCATCGTAGTCGCGGCTGGCACACAGAATATAGACGGTAATTTTAGGCAGACTGGCCGAGGCAGATACTGCCTCGGCCAGTTTACAATTGGGGCTCGCGGAGTGGTTTAGACGTGCCGCGCCAGGAAATCTGATATCAGCGAAAATCCTTTCCGGCAGTCAGAAAGGGCACCCATCTGCATGAACGCATGCGGCATCTCATCAACCACGTGCAGCTCATGCTCGATGCCCGCCTTGTTCATTGCTTCGGACATTGCGCGCGATTCGGGCAACAGGTCATCAGCGGTTCCGCAAATTATAAAAGATGGTGGCAGTGCCCCTTTGGCGAGTCCACGGCTCGGACTGACGCGTGGATCGTTCAAGGCCGCTGGATAGCTATTGCCCAAATATCCCTGCGCAGCTTCTTCGGTCAGTCCTCCGCCCGTTTGCCTGGATCGCTCGATAGTTTCGGCCATGTCAAAGACACCGTAAATCAGCACGGCCGCCTTGAATTTTGGTCCCGGGGACTTCCCGTTCAGAACAATCGCGGCAGCAGCAGCAAGATTGCCGCCCGCCGAGTCTCCGCCGACGGCCATTCGCTTCGGATCTCCGTTCCAGCGCTGGGCATTCTCGGAAATCCAGTTTGCGGCGAACACGCAATCGACAAGGCCGGCCGGAAACTGATGCTCTGGCGCAAGACGATAGTCGAGGTTGAACGTCAGGTAGCCGCGCGCAGCCAATTCGGCAGCGACTTTCTTGTGGGTATGCGCGCTGCCGGCCACCCAACCTCCGCCATGTAGATAAAGCAGGACCGGATGAGGTCCCGGGCCCTTAGGCACCGCAACATCGGCCGTAAGGCCAGGCCTGAGCGTTACGCCTTCTTCGTAAGATTTGATTTGCGGCAAATCTTTGTTCTGCTCTTCCGACCATTTCTCGTAGTTCGTGCGCAAACCTTCGATCGATGGGGGCACCCTTTTGACGAACTCACTCCATTCCGTCAACACCTTGCGTTCATTCTCGGTCAGCATCGTGGGATCTCCTCTTGAGTTTCGCTGTGAATCGGAATTTGAATCGGCATGCTTGCGGTGCAACTTCTGGCGTCATTTCTGACCGCTTGCCGGAGCACACCGCAGAAGTGCTTCGCGAGCCAGCTTTATATCTTCGGCTCGCTACAAATGCAGAAGCTCGCGCAGATTGTCTCGCATCACGCTGCGCACCAAGCCGTAAGGCTGACCTTCAAGATGCGACGCGAAGTCGCGAGGATCAGCGAGACCCTCGGGATGAGGGAAGTCAGAGCCGCCGAGTACGTTTCCGACTCCTATCCCCGCGATTAATTTCGGCAGATCATCCTCAAAGAAGGGCGCCACTCGAACGTGCCGCTTGAAGATTTCACCTGGCTTTTCCTTGAGTCTGCCAAACACCCAATCGCGATCATCCATCATACGCGCGAACTTGTTCATCTTCTTGATAAGCGGAAGCACCCAGTCGCTGCCGTTCTCGATGCTGATTACGGTGACTTCCGGGAAACGCCCAAACAAGTTGTGCGTAATCAAAGCGCACATCGTATCGACAATAGCGCGTTCGATTGAGCTGGTGATGTTTTGAAAAATCGTACGGCGATGGCACGGTGGATTCGGTTTTTCGCCCCACAGCGCCGACTGATATTCCGTATATCCGTCATCCCCCAGGTGAAAACACACCGGAATTCCCGCCTCCTGTACGCGTGACCAGAAAGGATCGAAGTTCGGATCGGCAGGCGAGCGGCCATTGATCGGTCCTGGACGCAGGTGGACTATCCGTGCACCCGCCTTAAGAACACGCTCCAGTTCCCCGACGCACAAGTCGATATCGATCAGCGACAACATCGGGACGCCGATGATCCGGTTGTGGTACGAGAATCCCCAATCATCCTC
>DATGAD010000446.1:0-5918 GCA_035313725.1 Alloacidobacterium sp.
TCAGATTCACTTCGTCGCTCTTAAAAGTGCTCAGCGCGGGAATGTATTGATACTGTGCCGTGTGGACCGTCTCCAGGATGTGCGCAATGTCGATCACCGAGGCAACATAGGGGCTGAAGTAACCAGCGCCTGCTCGCGCTGTATAGCTCAGCTGCATCGCCAGATCGCTCGTCGCGCCGGAAGTCAGCGCATCTGTGACGGAAAGCGTGTGTCCGTCATCCATCACCAGCTCATTTTGTTTTTGAACGAGGCACGATGCCTGCTGCTCGACAACCTTCTGCAGGCAATCCTGATCGAGCTTGATGCTCAGGCTGCGCGCCAGCAGCGGCGAAACATCTTTCAGCTTGTCCGGATTGGTCTCATTGATCGTGCGCACGGCTTCGAGGTAGGTATCCAGACGCGCCTTATCGAGACTCAGCTGGTTCAGGTCCTGCGAAGCGCGCACAAACGATCCCGGCCGCGAATGCACCGCATCCCGAATCGCGCCAAAATCGCCGCCCGTCGAAGGCGCCAGAAAAACGATCGCCTGCTGCGCGTCTTTCGGCACGGTGACGAAAACGCCTTCATCCGCAACCTTCTTGTTCCACGTCTCGGCCTTTGTGAACCAATCCTCCGGCGGAGGATTCGTCGAGCCGCGCAGAAATGCCACCACCATCAGGTACTTCACCGACTGCCCCGGCGGCAGCACCGGATGAATCCACAGCCTGTCTCCCGCAACCAGGTTCGGAACCTTCTCAACCGGCAGAGTCTTTCCGTTGCGCGTCACGCGCACTTCCACCTTCGGCCCCGCCAGATCAAAAGGCGCAGGATCGGCAAAGGCAAGCAACGTTACCGAAAATAGGACGGCAGCAATCAGACGAGATGGTTTGAACATAATTTTTCTAACAGGCAAAGAAAGGTTTCCGTAAATACTTGGATGCGGCTTGAGCGCTTCATCAGCCGACTTCCGGACAGAAGGTCTCCGCCCAGTCGCGCAATATTCAGATGCCCCTTCCTATTCTAGTGCCTTTGCATAGACACGGCATCGAGCCTCAGAGTTTCGCGCCGTAAGGCAACAGATTCTCCATCTAGAAAGCTCAGCGTCCTGGATAGATTTGTCATCCTGAGCGGAGCGCGTAGCGCGCAGTCGAAGGATCTGCTTTTTCCTGGCTGTAGCGCGAAACTGCGGTCAGTCGACGGGCGGTAATTACCTTGTCAAGCCCCCAAAAGCACATTTTCCATCTAACCCATTGATTCAAAAGGCAAAAAACAGCCAGCAAATTGGCGTGTTTCCTGACCCAATTCGCTAAAATAGATATAGGGGGCAACAGAGAAGAACGCAAAAACTCCCGCCCCATTGATTCCAAAGAATTTACAGGCAAGTTCGCCCGAATCAATATTTTAGCGGCCATCAAACGCGGGAACCGTTTGTTATCAAAGATTTAGACACCCTGGGGGTAAGGGGAGGGCACGCGTTTAGGTCCTCGATTCGGACTCAGCAGCCGCAACGTGATCCAGAATGCCGGAATCAGAAACACGGTAGACCCGAAGACCCACATAAACGCCCCGGCAGCTGCCTGATCGTAAACAGGGCTCCAGCCCAGCGGATTCGTCTGCAAAACGTAACTCGGATAAATCGGCCGCCCGGCAAAGCAGAGGAAAGCCGAAAGCCCGGTATTCACAATGTCTGCGCTGAGGATGTAGGGAATCAGCATCCACCGCAGCGCCCGTCGCCGGGTGGGCCAGGGCCGCAAAATCGGCCACCAGAAAAACACGCTGGTAAAGAAAAAGCAGGCGTGCTCGACGTTATGCCAGCCCTCCGAACGCAGCGCCAGTTCATATGCCTTCGGAACATGCCAGCCCAGATAGGCAATGTTCATCAAGAGCCACGCCGGCTTCAGGCTGGTCAGAAACTGCCCCACCTTCCGCAGCCAATGCAAACGGAAAAGCGGCCCAAGCACGCCACGGACAAACGGCCGCGGCAAACCGCGCAGCAGCGGAACCTGCGGCGCGCCCAGCAGCAGCAGCGGAGGCGCAACCGACATGAAAATGAAATGCTGCGCCATATGCGCCGCGAGCAGCCGGTCATCGAGTGTATCGAGAGGAGAAGCAACCGCCAGAAACAGCGCAAACAGCCCGCCGAGAAAGCAGCAAAGCCGCCACTCCGGAAACTGCTCCGGTCGCGTCCGCCCGATGAGCAGCCATCCGCGCACATAGACCAGCGCCGTCACCAGCAGCGCCAGCGTCGTCAGCGGGGGAATGTTCCAGTTCAGCAGGACAGATTGAAACTCAGGCGACATCGCTAGTTATTACCTCATAGCGCTGTCATCCTGAGCAACGCGAAGGATCTGCTTTTTCTAAAGCAGGCTACGAGTGTCCGCAGCTCAAGGCTGAGCTGATGCCTTCTGTTCCTGCTGTGTGGCATCGACTGCGGGAGGATGACCCGGAGGCCTCATCGTCTCAAGGAAGCGCACCAGCGCCGTCGTTTCCGGCGGACTGAGGTTCTTGCCGTAGGCAGGCATGTTGCCGCCGCCCTGCAGCACTTGCCGGATGAGCTGATCTTCGGTCAGGCGCGTAGCCACATCATCGAGAGCCGGGCCGCGCAGGCCCCCTGTTCCGCCGATGGAATGGCAGTTGCGGCACTGCTTGGCCTGGAAGACCACGGCGCCCTGTCGCTCCAGCGGAGAAACATCATGGATCATCTTCGGCGGAACAGGATCGCTGCTCCACGCATCCATGATCGGGCTCCACGGAGTAAAGGTGCCGAGGTGCGTAAAGACACCCAACGAGACAGCAACCGTCACCAGCAGCAGGATGGCCACCGGACGCCGGTGCCAGCTCTTCTCGCCCTCTCCTGCCACCAGCGGCAGCGCGACCAGCGCACAGATGCCGAGCACCGGAACGATGAGTATGAACGGAGTCTCCAGGCTCGGCGGCAGATAGGCAAGAACCGCATAGAGCCAGAGGAAGAAGAAGTCCGGCTTCGGAACCGTCTGGATGATCGTCGGGTCCGGCTGGCCACTCGGCCCGTAAGGGCCAAAGACGAAGGCGCACACCGCGACCGCGGCAAGCACCGCGGCGGAGAAGAAGAGGTCCTTCCACAGCGCGTCGGGAACGAACGGGATGCCGTCCTTCTTGGTGAGCTCGTGATACTCCTGCACGTAAGTGTCGCGGCGCACGATGCGTCCGGGCATCGGCCACTCGTTAATGCCGAGCTTGATGACCATCCAGATGTGCAGCGCGGTAAACAGGAGCAGCGTTCCGGGAATGACGAAGACATGCAGAGCAAAGAAACGCGACAATGTGGCGCCCGCAATAATAGGGCCACCCAGCAGCAGGTTTACCAGCGGGCCGCCAATCAGCGGCACGCGGCTCATGATCGAAGCGCCGATGCCGAGGCCCCAGTAAGCGTCCTGATCGAAGCGCAGCACCTGTCCGGTGAAGGCCATGCCGAGGGTCATCAGCAGCATGAAGACGCCGAGGATCCACGTCAGCTCGCGCGGGAATTTATACGCGCCAAAGGTAAAGACCTGGCACATGTGAATCAACACGACGGCGACCATGAAGTTCGATCCCCAGCCGTGCATGGCGCGCAGGAACCACCCGAGGTAAAGGTGATTGTTCAGCTCGTCGAGACTTTTCCACGCCTCTGCGCCCGAAGGCACGTAGATCAGCGCCAGCAGAATGCCGGTGACGATCTGCAGCATCAGCAAGGTCGCGGCGGCGCTGCCAAAGACATACCACCAACTCGCCGCTTTCGTCGGAACCGGATGCAGCGCGGCGTCCTTGACCGGCCCCTCAAGCTGGAGCCGCATCTCGAACCACTCGTAGAGCCGCTTTAACCGAGACATGGCGATTTCCCTTTCCCCGTGATCGTCACGAGTTTGGCCTGATCCGCAAGTGTCGGCATCTGCCCGGCGTTGATATGCAGCTCGCCGTTCGCAACCTTGTAGTCATACGTAAAGAGCCCGCGCTCAGGAGGCCCGGAAGCCCGTGCGCCATCGGCGTAATATACGCCGCCGTGGCAGGGACACATGAACAGCTCCGACTGCGGAAACCACCGCACCGGACAGCCGAGGTGCGCGCAGTTGATGGCAAAGACCTGAAACTTGTCCGCGCTCACACGCCGCACCCAGCAGGGCGTGTTCGCGGTTTCGCCATCCTGCGGGCGCTCAAAGGGATTCACGAAATCAGCGAGCCGCGTCTGCCCTTCAGGAAACTGATCGAGCTTGCCGAGTGAGATCCACTTGTAATATGTGCCCTTCTTTTTGATCAGAGACAGCAGATATCCGATGACCGGCACCGCAATGGCCACACCGACGATCGCATTGAACGCAACCCCAATCCCCATCAGCAGCCATCGCCGTGTTACAGGCTTCTCTTCGCTCATACTCTCGTCCTCATCTGCTGGGATACGGCTGTCCCGGCGTCTTCTGCCGCTGGCTGGCTATCCACGCGACAAGATCCGTCACGTCCTGATCGCTCATCGGAGTGCTGCCCGCGGTGCCGCGCCAATCGGGGTGACCAAGGTCGGGCCGTCCGGCAATAATGATCGCGCGCAGAGACTGATCGCCGATCAAGGCCAGATACGAGCCGTCGGTTACGGAGCTCTTTTTCGCGTTCTTCTGCTGCACGCCAACTTCATGACAACTTGCACAGCGTCTGCCAAAAACATCTTGCCCGCGAGCAACATCGCCCTGCTTGTTCGTCTGGTAAGGCGGCACGTCCAGTCCCTTGAGAACGTCAGGCTTATACCAGTGAGACCGAATCCCCACAACCAGGGCATTGATCTGGTCATCCGTCAACATGCCCCCCGCGCCCTTAGAAAACGCAGGCATCAACGTTCCCTGTACGCCGTTGCCAATCGCATCCCCCAGCGTCCCCTCGTCGACGATCGCTTCGTACTCCGGGTTGCCGAGCGGCATGGCTGGACCGTGCGTGCCATCCGCGCCATGGCAGGCGGAGCAGTTCTGCGTGTAGAGGCGCCCAAAGTCCATCACCTTATCCGGGCGCATCACTTCGTCGCCGGCGAAAGGTTTGCCCGAATGGCAGCCAGACAATGCCAAGCCGCAAAGAACGAGCATGCTGCCACAGAATCCGCGTGCGTTCATCAGTGGCGATCCTTCCCTTCCGGAGGCATCCCCGACGCTTCGATTCCCATGCGCAGGACAAATGGCATCGATTGATCTGTCTTGATCTTTCCCTGTCGCACCACCACGAGTCCGGCAACGATGCCGAATGCGACCTGCGATACTACAAACCATCCCCAGTTGATATGCGAATCGAGCACAGGATTCACAACTCCAAGCGAGGAATGCAGGAGCCCCGTCCACAGCAGCGGAGCGACGATGCCGCCGAGCACGATGGGGCGCCGAGGCAGCATCGGCAGCATGGCTCCATAAAGAAGGCCGACCAGAACGCTGGTCGCCCCATGAATGAAGGTGGCGAGGATAACCGCCGACAGGTGGAACTGTTCCATTTCTGCCATCGTGGGATTTGTCCAGTGCCCGACTCCTGCGCCGCCGAGCAGGTTCACTGGATACCAGATGCCGTGGCCGCTCAGAAGTCCATAAAGCATTGCCGGCAGGATCATTGCGACGCCGCCCGCGATGCCACCCTTGATCCCGGACAGAACTGGATAGGTCTCGACCGGAAGGTGCGCGCGGTGTTCGGGGCTGACCTCGATATGCGTTACATGTGTGCGTATGGAAGCGATCGTAATTTCATGCGCCTCCACCGGTACATCTTCGTGAGCCTCGTGTGGCAGCACCTGCCGGAACCAGCCGACACACCCGGAAATGGCCAGCACTCCGCCAAGAATACTGATGATGCCGTTGGTCACAATGCCGGCAAGAATCAGCGCGAAGCCAAAGGCGAGCACGATGGGCCACGCAGTCGGCGCGGGCAAATGAATCGCTCCGCCGTGCTGACCTGAAGGA
>DATGAD010000447.1:0-12589 GCA_035313725.1 Alloacidobacterium sp.
ACCACTGAGAATCTATGTATGGAGGCGTATCGGCTTCTGGCGGCAGCTTTTGACAAGGCAGAACTGGTGCGGGTGCGCGTGGAAGAGACGAGCAATAACTCCTTTGAATATCCGGTAGATGCGCTCTTTGCAAAGCGCTGAGCTGCGAGTGGGGAAGAAAAGAGAACGACGATGGCGAGACCGGCAATTGTGCGCAAGGCTATGACAACGGGCCTGGAAAACATTTCGACGCAGGACATGTATCGCGAGATTATTCGCCGCTTTGACGATGACCCGACGCGGGATGGGTTAGAACAGACACCGGAGCGCGTGGAGAAAGCGCTGACGTATCTGACGAAGGGTTATCGCGAGAATCCGACGGAGATTCTGCGCGATGCGCTGTTCGATGTGGATTACGACGAGATGGTGATCGTAAAGGACATCGAGATGTTCTCGCTGTGCGAGCACCATATGCTGCCATTCTTCGGCAAGGTGCATGTTGCTTATATTCCTAACGGCAAGGTGGTTGGGCTGAGTAAGATTCCGCGGCTGGTCGAAGTCTTCTCGCGCAGGCTTCAGGTCCAGGAGCGTCTGACGCAGCAGATCGCTGACGCGATTCAGGGCGCGATTGCGCCGCAGGGCGTGGGTGTGGTGATCGAGGCGCGCCACTTGTGCATGATGATGCGCGGCGTCGAGAAGCAGCACTCATCCACGGTGACTTCGGCGATGGTCGGCGTATTTCAGAAGCAGAATACGCGGGCTGAGTTTTTGTCGCTTGTGCGGGATCGCGGACACAACGGATTCTGACGTAGCGCTCGGCTATAGTAGTCAGAGTGAATGGGCTACTGATTGTGGATAAACCCGGCGGGATGACATCGCATGATGTCGTCGTTCGGGTGAGAAGGGCCACGGGCGAGTCGTCGATTGGTCATTTAGGCACGCTGGATCCGATGGCGACGGGAGTGCTGCCTCTGCTTCTGGGCAAGTACACGCGGCTGGCGCAGTTCTTTGGTTCTCTGGAAAAAACTTATACCGGGACGATTCGCTTCGGCTTTGCGACGGACACCTATGATGCCGAAGGGCAGGCGACGGGTGAAAGCGTGGCAACGTCGCTGAGTCTGGATCAAGTGCGGCGCGCCGCTGCGGATTTCCTAGGCGAGATTGAGCAGATGCCGCCTCCTTTTTCCGCCAAGAAAACCGGCGGTAAGAGGGCGTATCAACTTGCCCGCGCCGGTGAGACGCCAAAATTGAAGGCTGCGCGAATCACGGTCAAGGCATTTGAGATTACGGCGCTTGATGACGATGTTGGGGCGTTTCGCATGACCGTTTCTGCCGGTGGCTATGTGCGTAGCGTGGCGCACGAGATGGGCATCGCTCTTGACTGCGGCGCGCATCTTGCCAGCCTGCGGCGGATTGCGGCTGGACCCTTTGGAATTGAAGTCGCGATTCCGCTGGCCGATCTCGAAGAGCAAACCGGAGATGCGCTGGCGGCAAGAATGCCGCATCCGCGAACGCTGCTTCCTGAACTGCCCGCAGTGACGGCGGATGCGGTTTCCGTAGGCCGCTTGCGCAACGGCGCGGCTGTGAATTTGCCCGAGTTCAGCGCGGCATCGACGGTAAAGATTTTTGAGGGGCAGCGCAACCTGATTGCGATTGGGCGAAGAATCGCGGGGACGCTCTTTCAACCCTTCGTTGTGCTGGGTTAATTATTTTCGGAGAAGCGGCTGGAGTAGTTGCAAGACGTTCAGGGCTACCTGTTGATTGCCTTTGTCGGTGGCATGGATACCGTCTTCCTGCATCGAGCCTGGAGTACCGTAGACATCCTTGAGGAGAAATGGCAGGAAGGGGACTTTATACTTGCGCGCAAGCGTGCTGTAGGTTTCGTTGAACTGCTGGATGTAGTCCTGGCCGTAGTTTGGCGGAAGGGTGATGCCTGCGAGCACGACTTTGACTTTGGCCTGCAGCAGCGTTGAGACAATCTGGTCGAGGTTTTGGCGTGTGACGGAAATCGGCAGGCCGCGCAGGCCGTCGTTGCCTCCAAATTCAACAATAACAATCTGTGGATGAAGGGCGAGCACGTCTTTCAGGCGGTCCACTCCGTCTTTTGTTGTATTGCCGTCGATTCCTTTGTTGACGACGTGGTACGAGTAGCCGTGACTGTCGAGATCGCGCTGCAGGTAGTCTGGATACGTCTGACCTGCTGTGACGCCGTGGCCCGCGGTTAACGAATCGCCGAAGCAGACGATAACCGGGCGGACGCGCTCAGCGGCTTTTGCTTGTGCCATGCTGAGTGAATGGAACAGAGTTGCGAAGCATAGCGTAAGTAGTAGCAAGGAAACGTGTGGGCGCGTCACATAGTTATTTTAATCAGGGGATCGGAGTCGGGAATGATTGAAGTGCGAGGACTGAAGAAGTCGATTCGCAATGGCAGTCGAACGGTGGAGATTCTTAAAGGCATTGATTTGAAGGTGCCGCAAGGGCAGTTCCTGGCAATTATGGGGGCGTCGGGCAGCGGGAAAAGCACGCTGTTGGGGCTGCTGGCTGGACTGGATGCTCCGAGTGAAGGTGAAGTACTTGTGGATGGAACTGAGATCAGCCGGCTGGCGGAAGATAAGCTGGCGCAGGTGCGAGGCAAGAAGATCGGATTTGTATTTCAGTCCTATCAACTCATTCCTACGCTGACGGCTCTCGAAAATGTTCTGCTTCCGTATGAGTTGAACGCGAATGGCGATGGGAAGAAGCGCGCTACGGCTCTGCTGGAAGCAGTCGGGCTGGCGGATCGGCTCGATCATTATCCGGTGCAGCTTTCCGGCGGGGAGCAGCAACGTGTTGCTCTGGCAAGAGCGTTTGTTCTTGAGCCGCCTATTGTTTTAGCCGACGAGCCGACGGGGAACCTGGATTCAACCAATGGGCAGCATGTATTGGATCTGTTGACGGAGCGGCAGCGTGAGGCGAGTACAACGCTGGTGCTGGTGACGCACGATAAACAGATTGCGGATCGCGCTGACCGGCGGATTTTTCTGCGCGATGGACGCATTGTTTCCGATGAGGCTCAAAATGGAGCTTGAGCAGAAGCCTGCTTTGGGTTGGGGCACAGCGGCTAAGATTGCATGGCGCGAACTGCGTGCGTCGCGAGCTAAGTTCTTATTTGTAATTCTTTCAGTTGCAATTGGCGTGGCGGCGTTGACCGGGGTTCGCGGCTTCAGTGAGTCATTCCAGAAGGCGCTCCTCGATCAGGCGCGGAGCATTATGGCTGGGGACCTTTCCGCGCGGATGTTTCGGCTCGCGACGCCACAGGAGAATGCGAAGCTGGATGCACTTGCTGCCTCTAAAGGAGTCGAGCGGACCTCCGTAACGGAGACGGTTTCGATGGCATCTCTGCAGGGCGATCCGGTTCCGCTGCTTGTGTCATTAAAGGTAGTGGAACCGGCGAAGTATCCGTTTTACGGGACGCTGGTTCTGAATCCTGCGGGCGATCTCCACTCGCTGCTTAGGGATTCGACGGTGGTGGTGGACGACAATCTGCTGGTGCGACTGCGCGCGAAGGTTGGTGACACGCTGAAGATTGGCGGGCAGTTCTTCAAGATTGCTGCGGTGATCGAGAAAGAGCCGGACCGCCTGACGGCGGGAATTGGTTTGGGGCCGCGCGTGATGATGACGCGTGCGGCGGTCGATCGAACTGGTTTGCTGCAACAGGGAAGCCGCGCCACGGAACGATATCTATTTAAGCTGGGGCCGCAGAGTGGGAAGGTTGCGGATGTTCGCGGCGAACTCGAGAAGATTCTGCCCGACGCGCAAATTACAGATTTTCGGGAGACGAGCCCGGCGCTGTCTGAGGGGCTTGATCATGCGACCGGGCTGCTGAGTCTGATTTGCCTGGTTGCGATGGTGCTCGGGGCGATTGGAGTCGGGATGGCGATGCGCGCGCACCTGCAGCAGCGAATCGACATTCTGGCGATTATGAAGTCGATTGGGGCTCGGTCGTCTGACATTCTGCGGATCTATTTGTTACAGACACTGTTACTTGGCGCAGTGGGCGGACTGCTAGGCATTGCGTTCGGGTTGGGGGTGGAATGGGCGCTGCCTTTTTTCTTCGGCAAGCTGTTGCCCATTCAACCGCCATTGCGACTGCCGGTGCGGTCGGTATCCGCTGCGTTTGGTACCGGGATTCTTACGACTGTGCTCTTTTGTCTTCCACCTCTGCTGGATGTTCGCAAGATTCGGCCGAGTATCGTGCTGCGCAAATCTGTAGAAGGCGGGGATGCAGATGGTAAGCGCGGTTTCTGGAAGAGGATCGGTGAGAACAGGGCGCAGTGGATTTCTATCGTTGTGATCGTGCTTGCGCTGGCTGGTATTGCGGCAGGACTGGCTGATTCGATGGTGGTGGGGAAGTGGTTTGCCGTGGCACTCTGTGGATTGCTGGTGGTGATTCTGGGAGTCGCTGCGGTGACATTGCGAACGTTGCGTGCTTTCCTTAACAAGACCCGTCTTCATTTGCACTCGGCGGTGCGGCATGGGTTGGCCAACCTGTATCGGCCTGGAAACCAATCAGCAGCGGTGCTGGCTGCTTTGGGCGCGGGCGTCATGCTGATCCTGAGCGTCTTTCTGATGCAGCATGCAATTGTGAATCGCATGAATTCCGATGTGGCGACAAGCGCTGCGAACATCTTTCTGATCGACATCAGTCAGGATGAGGTGCAGGGGGTCAAGGAACTGCTGTTGCATCAGGACGGGGTAGAGAAGAAATTCGAGGCGATTCCGATTGTTTCGGCGCGGATTGCGGCGATCGATGGGGTTCAGGTGGATCAACTGAAGCTAAAGAATTATCCAAAGCGGTTGCTGTCATCGGTTTCTGTCACATGGTCGGATGCGGTGCCCGATGGAGTGAAGATCCTGCAAGGGAAGTGGTGGCAAACAAGCGATGGCGATGGCTTGGCTGTCGTGGATCATGTTGCGCGCAGGTTGAACCTGCATCCAGGATCGGCGGTCGATTTCGAGTCGGGTGAGAAGACGATCCACACAAAGGTTGCCGCGATTTATAAGCCCGAGGGCGAACATGTGTTCGCTCGTAGCGAGTTCATTTTGCCGTCGGGGGCCCTCCAGGGTTTGCCGAATGTCTGGTATGCGGCTGTGCATGTGCAGTCAAAACAGATTCCGTTCATGGAGCGCGCTTTGTTTGCCGCGTATCCCACTGTGACGGTAATCAACATCGCGGACATACTCGATACAGTGCAAGGCGTGGTGCACCAGATTACGCTGGTGATTCGGTTCCTCGCTACGTTTTCAATATTTTCAGGTGCGATCATTCTGGCATCGAGTGTAGCGAGCACTCGCTTCCGGCGGATACGCGAAGTTGTGGTGCTGAAGACGCTTGGCGCTACACGCAACCGGATCGCCACGGTCTTCAGTATCGAATTCGTCGTGCTGGGGTTGTTAGCGGGCGTGGTTGGCGTGATCTTCGCAAACCTTCTGTCGCGTGTGTTGTTGCACAAGATGGAGGTTCCATACCATCCCGAGCTTGTGGTGAGCGGAATTTCTGTTTTTGCCACGGCTGTGCTTGCAGTCGTGACGGGGTGGATTGCCAGCTTCAGGATTCTTGGACAGAAGCCGCTGGAAGTATTGCGGGAGGAGTGAGGACTCCCATTGCGACAGTGGGAGTCCTCAATGGCTTATTCGTGGGCTGAGTTCTCGAATTCTTCGCGTGATGTGAAGGCTCTCACGAGCAGCGGCATGACAAAGAGGATTGAGAAGACGGTCGTAAGCATGCCGCCGACGACAACGCGCGCGAGTGGTTGCTGGGCCTGAGCGCCGATTCCGTTTGAAATAGCGGCGGGCAGCAGACCGAGGCCGGCGGCCATGCAGGCCATCACCACGGGACGCATTTCATCGAGGCAGCCTCTCTCCAGGCCGTTGTCAAACCCGTCTTCACGTTGAGCGCGACGGATTCCAGAAAGAAATACGACTGCTCCGAGGGTGGCGACTCCGGTAAGCGAAGTGAAGCCGACGGCAGCCGAAATGCTGAACGATGTACGAGTGATGAAGAGCGCGAGGATGCCGCCGATCGCCGCGAAGGGAAGCGTTCCGACGACAATGAACGCATCCCTCCAGGTGCGGAACTGGATATAGAGGAGCACGAGAATCACGGCGAGGCTTACGGGGATGATATAGGCGAGGCGGCGCTGTTCTTTCTGCAGGCTGTCGAACTCACCTGCCCAGGTGTAGTTGTATCCGGTTGGTAAGTGTACCTTGCCGGATAACTGCTGCTTCAGATCCTGAATGGCGCTGGCAAGATCGCGGCCGCGCACGCTGAACTTGATGGGGATGTAGCGGCGGCCGCCTTCGTGATAGATCATGAACGCGCCGTTCCTGAGGCCGACATCGGCAATTGTGCCGAGCGGCACCTGTGTGCCGTCAGGGGTTGGCAGAAGTATTTTGCCGATCGCTTCCGGAGTATCGCGATATTCCGGAGAGTAGCGCAGTGCAAAATCGAATCGGCGATCGCCGTCGATGATTTGAGTCACAGGCGCTCCGCCAACAGCAGCCTGGACGACTGCGTTCACGTCCTGAGGTTGAAGTCCATAACGCGCTGCCTTGCTGCGATCGATGGAAACCATCAGACTGGGCTGACCGGTAACGTTGAAGACTCCAATATCGGCGATGCCCTGCACTTTCCCCATTACATCCTGAATCTGACCGGCAATGCGGGTCAGGTCGTCGAAGTCGTTTCCGAAGAGTTTAAGTGAGTTTTCACCTTTCACTCCCGACATGGCTTCTTCGACGTTGTCCTGAATATTCTGCGAAAAATTGAAGTCGATCCCGGGATATTGCTCAAAGTCTTTTTCGATGGCCGCGATCAGGGTGTCTTTGTTGCCGTGGAATTGAGGCCGCCATTCTCCGGCTGGTTTCAAGCTAGCGAGAAATTCAATGTTATTGAAAGTGCTCACGTCGGTTCCGTCATCTGGGCGGCCCATCTGCGAGATGACCTGGGTAATCTCGGGATAAGAACGGAGCGTGCCGCGGATTTTGTCGGCCATCTTTTCCGATTGAGGGAAGGCTATGTCCTGCTGCATGGTTGCACGGATCCAAAGATTGCCTTCCTCAAGTGCGGGCATGAATTCGCCGCCTACAAAGACGAAGAGCACCATAGCCACTACGAGTCCGCCAAATGCGATGATCCATGCGATCTTCCGGAATTTGAGGGCGCGCTTCAGTCCCTTATCGTAGTGTCGACGGAAGAAACCGCTCAGCCAGGTGTCTTCCGCTTCGTGCTTGATCTGTTTGGGTACAGCAAAGGAGCCGAGCACAGGCGCGAATACGAGCGCGAAGATGAGGGCGCCGGTCAATGCAAATCCATATGTCACTGACATCGGTGCAAATATCTTGCCCGGCACTCCCTGCATGGTGAAGAGAGGGATGAAGGCGACGAGAATAATCAGGGTTGCGAAGAGGACGGGCTTGGCGGCATCGCCGACACCATCCATGATCAACTCGGCGACTTCTTCACCCTGCACCCGGCGGGAGATCTTGCGGTAGACGCTTTCGAGCACGACGATGGAAGCGTCGACGAGGATGCCAAAATCGATGGCTCCGATGGAGATGAGGTTCGCGGAGTGATCTGTGAGGACCATCATGGCGAAGGAAAAGAGGACTGCGAAGGGAATGGTGATAGCTGCGATGGCCGTGATACGCAGATCGCCCAGCATGCTGAGAAGGACAAGGGTAACCAGGATGAGCCCGGTGATGATGACGTGGCGGACAGTGCGTGTGGTGGTGTTGATGAGGGTTGTGCGGTCGTAGATAGTGCTGATCTTCATACCAGGAGGCAGAAGATTGCCTTCATTTAGTTCTTTGATCTTTTCGCGGAGGCCGGCTAGCGCGGGAAGAGATTTCTCATTCTTCTGCAGGAGGACGATGCCTTCCACAATGTCGGGTTGTTCGTCGCGACCTACTTTTCCGAGGCGCGGTTGATGACCTTCCTTGACATCGGCTACGTCTTTTAACAGCACGGGCACGCCATTACGCTCTGCAACGACGATGTTGTCCATGTCGGCGATGGAATGAAGGAGTCCGATGCCGCGGACGTTCACGCTCTGGCTGCCGAGGGTCAGGTAGTTGCCGCCAGCGTTTGCGTTGCTGTTTTGTATGGCATTGACGACCTGTGTCATGGTGACGCCGTGGGCCAGCAGCTTGTTGGGATCGACCTCCGCCTGATACTGGCGCGTTGTTCCTCCAAACGTAGCTACGTCGATGATGCCCGGCACCTGCTTCATCTCGCGCACGAGCAGCCAGTCCTGCGTGGCCTTGAGTTCGTTGAGCGAATAACCAGGGCCGGTGAGCTGATAGCGGTAGATTTCTCCGATCGGTGATTCGGGGGAAAGCTGCGGCTGGAGATTTCCTGGCAGGTTGACGGACTGCAGGCGGTTAAGAGCTTCCTGACGGTCTGTGAAGTAGTCGCTGTCGAAAGTGAAGTACAGCTTCACGTCGCTGAGGCCGAAGATGCTGATGGAGCGAATCTGTTCGAGATGAGGCGTTCCGTTCAATCCCGCTTCGAGTGGAACCGTTACCTGCTGCTCCATTTCCTCTGCTGACCACGAAGGATTCTGTGTGATGAACTCGACCATCGGCGGAGAAGGATCCGGGTAGGCTTCGATATCAAGCCGCAGGAAGGCGAGCGTACCGCCGGCGAGCGATGCAATAAAGATGATCAGCACGATGTTGCGGTATCGGAGGAGCGTGCGAATAAAGGCCTGCATATTTACTGCGCTCCTGCCTGACGCAACAGCTCTGCGCCTGTGCTCACGACCTGCTCACCGTCTTCAAGGCCATGTGTGACTTCCACGGTTTTTGCATGTGTCTCGCCCAGTTCCACGTCGCGCCGTGCGTATTTGTGATCAGGTGTTGCAACGAAGACGTAGTTCTTAATGCCGTCACGAATGACCGCGGTTGAGGGAACGACGATCGCCTGACGCTTGAGATTAGCGACGGAGATGGTTGCATACATCTGCGGCTTGAACTTGTGCCCGGGATTCGAGAGCACAACGCGCACTTTAAGTGTGAGCGTTGTAGGGTCGACTGCATCGGAAATGTAGTCGATCGTGCCGGTACGCACTTCATTTGGATAGCCGGTGACGCGAACCTCAACGGGCTGCCCGCGGCGCACGGCATCGACGTCATTGGGATATAGATCGCCGACGACCCAGATCGAGTCGATATTGGCGATCGTAGCGATGGCATTGGCATTATCGAGCGAGCGCTGCATCTCTCCGGGAGCTGTGCCTATGTCCAGAACCACGCCGCTGATAGGCGAACGAAGCGGGAGATCGGCCGAGGTATCGTTCTCGGAGAATCCAAGATTGTGCAGCGTCTGCCTTGTGCGTTCAAGGTCTGCGTGATCGGCATCATCAAGGGCCTTCAGGTCGTCGTAGTCTTTCTGAGCCAGGACCTCGTGCTGTAACAGCTCTTTGCCACGTTGCAGCTGCAGATCGGCACGGGCGGCTTCGATCTTCGCTTTTTCGAAGTCGGAACGCGCGGAAGCGGCGTCGTTACTCTGTAGCGTTCCGATTGCCTGCCCCTTGCTGACTTCTTGACCGGGCAAAACCTTTAACGCGATAATGCGTCCGCTGAGCGGCGGGTAGACGTGCACAACGTCAGTGGGATTCGCCATGAGCCGCGCGGGCAGGCTGAGAGTGTCCGTGACCTGCGCTGGATGCACGGTTACCGTATCCACGACATCTTTGCCAGTAGCGGGGGTGGGAGCAACTGCTTCATCACGATGACTGCATGCAGTGAGCGCCATTGCGCAGAGGCTGAGGAAAGCAGTGAGACATTTCTTGCTCATGGGACGATCTCCGTTGCAGAGGCGAAGCTGAGTTGGTGAATGGCGAGCCAGACCTGAACATTTGCATTCAGCGCGTCGAGATTCGTCTGGCGATAATCGCGTAATGCATCAAGATAGTCGAGCAAAGTTGTGCCGCCGTGGCGATAACTAAACTCAAGATTGTCGCGGACGCGCGTGGCTTCCTGCAGGTAATGGCCGTGGTAGCGCTTTGCCATGGCCAAGGCGGTTTCATAGCCGGCCCATGCCTGGTCCACGTCGTTGAGCACTTGATTGCGCGCGGCAGTTTCGGCGAAGCGGCTCGATTGCGCTTCGTAACGCGTGCGCTCCTTTTCGCCTTGGTTCCGATCAAATATGCGCAACGGGATGCTGACCTGAAAACCGGCGGTGTTATATGTCGCAGAACGCTCATATTCGCCGCCGATGGTTGGATCGGTGGTGCCGTCGGCTTGTGCCAACTTGATATTCGAGTCGGCGAGACGGACGGATTGCTGTGCAGCAAGATAGTCCGGGCGCGATTGCAGGGCCTGCTGCTCGACTTGCGCGACGGGTGCGGTCAACGTAGGTGGATCGAGCGTACCGGTGATGTCGAATGTGTCCGTCGGCTTTTCGATTCCGAGGAGCAGCTGAAGCTGATCGCTCGATTGGACGAGGTTCAATTTGGCGTTGTCATCGTCCGATTCAAACTCAGCCAGCTGGAGGTCAATGCGTTCAAAGTCTGTTGCGCTGATGTCGCCTGCATCGAGGCGTGCTTTGCTCAGATCGACGGTCTTCCGATAGCTCTGCAGATTGTCGTCAGCGATCTGCAGAGACGCTTTGGCCGCGAGCATTTGCGTGAAAGCCTGTTTGACCGCGAGTGTCGTCTGACGCTCTGTGTCCTTGTATTGGCTTTGCGTGACATCGGTTGTGGCGTGCGCTATGTCGAGACGCCAACGGCGTTTCTCTCCACGTTCAAAGAGGCGATTGACATTTGCGGCATACGAATACGGACTGGCGGGATTGCTGGCTGAGAGGCTTACGTCCGTGCCGGATACCTGGAAGTTAGGGTTCTGACGCAAACCGGCAGTGATTTCGTTTGCTTTGGTCGCGATAACGTGCTGCTGCCCGGAGAGCAGGTTTGGATTTCTGGTGCGCGCGATGTCGAGTGCCTGCTGTAATGTCAGGGGCGGTGTTTGCGGCGCCTGAGCCAGCAGGAATGTGCCCGAGAGCAAGGCTGCAAGCAGAAAGGCGCTTCTGTGGAGAAGTCGTTTCATATACACACTTCCGGGACTGCAAAATGAGTCCAAGTGATTACAAAATGAAGAAGGTTCAGGTTGAGATGGAAGAGAAAAACTACACCGCGAGCGGCGGTGGCCTGTTTGCCGACTGTCGGATCGACCCCTTCTGAGGACGCGCTTTTTCAATACACAGCTCGACCCGGGCGAAGGTCTGGAGATTGAAGGCACTCCTGGTCAGAAATACCTCAGCGTCGGGGGGGACGGCTAGATCCGCAGGTTGATCTGAATTAGGCAGTAAGTCAGCGCGCCGAGTCACATGCTCCACTTCTGCAGTAGACAGGGCTTGCATGTCGTCCGTCATCGAAATCGCGGGAAACAGGATGACGATGAGCATGGCCAGCGCCAGCAACTGTACGGTCGTACTCGGCTGCCTAGAGCCTGCAGGAACAAAACGCAGCCCTCTGATCCACAGGATGACAAGTGAGGTTGAGAGCGCGAGCCATGCGGAATTGAGAAGAAGTTCCAAGCCGACAATGCGATTGTACTTGATTGCTGCATAGTTCAGCGTGCGGGTGGAATCAGGATGGTGGCGAGGTTGACCGAACCCGCTACAACTTTTACTATGAATGAGGTACCAATCATCGCTCAGCGAATCTGCTGAGGTCACTTACTGCCCCCTCGTTCAATGGTAGGACAGCTGACTCTGGATCAGCATATCGGGGTTCGAATCCCTGGGGGGCAGCCAATTGAAAACCATAGAGTTAGTCCAACTTTACTTGCTAACCCCATACGGCATTGTGGGGTGTTTTGCGGGAATATGCTTTATGCGCTCGCAAGCAGGTGAATCCCTGATTTGTCTCGGTTATGTTTATTGATTACATCCGCCACGTCTGCGATGGACGGATGCAGATATCTCTGTGTCGTTGCTATGCTGCTCGGCACGTGGAGAAGTTCGTTGAAACAAAAGTATTAACCCCGGACCGTTGAATCAGGGCGATTTTCGTAATTCGCAAATGATCAAGGCTGTCTGGAAGAATGGCGCCAAAGTGAGTGACGGGCCCCTTGAATCAGTTCGACCAACAACCCCGTGAGCTTAACCAACAACACCGTGAACGGAACCGTGAAAAGCAGAGATGTGTTCCTGGAGCAGTTTTCCAGCACGCTGTCCATCACCTTTCTCCAACGCATCAATAATCCGCCAGTGCGCCTCCTGCGCACCGACGAGGTCAAATTTGCCTGTCGAGAGCCAAAGCTGGATGCGCACTTCGAAGGCGAGCGAATCCCATGTCCTGAGCAGAATACGGTTCGAGGCTCCCACCACAATCAGGCGATGAAAGTTGACGTCATGGAGAGTGTAGGCCCCGATATCCTTCTTACGCGCTGCAGTGCGGATGGCGGCTGCCTCATCACGGAGGGTCGCAATAGATCCCTTGAAGTGTGGTGCCGCCAATCGCGCTGCTAATTCTTCTAGTGATGCGCGCACCACATATGCTTCCTGGATGTCCTTCGGAGTCACCTCGCGAACGCGGCTTCCCTTGTATGGTTCCGTCGTGACGAG